>CAIVVZ010000440.1 GCA_903909505.1 uncultured Desulfobacteraceae bacterium | reverse complement strand
TCGTTGCTGCTCATATCCAGAATATCCATGGGGTCGCAGCCCAGTTCTTTTGCTTTATCAAAGATATTTCCGCCATGTCCGTTGATCATCGCATCACTCCTGCGTCAATAAAAAATGTCAAATATTGAATCCATCAATTCATAACCAAAAAACTCAATGCCGTCTGCCGCTTCCGGTTATCTATCTGCTTCACGGCCATTGAAAGCGCTTTCCTGCTGCCGACAAATACGCATAACTGCTTTGCTCTTGTCAGTCCCGTATAAATAAGATTCCTGAAAAGCATTTTGAAATGCTGCGTGGCAACGGGAATGATCACCGCATCGAATTCACTGCCCTGGGATTTATGAATGGTAATCCCGTAGGCAAGCGATATTTCGGTCAGATCCTCGCGCGCATATGCAATGGGAGCCTGATTTCCGAATTGAATCAGGCAGGAGTAGTCTTCAAGATCGATGGCCGTGATCCTGCCGATATCCCCGTTGAATACACCCAGGTCATAGTTATTGCGGGTCTGAATCACTCTGTCACCTTCCCGGAAGACCCGATCCCCGATCTTTATCTGTCTTTTCCCTTGCGCCTCGGGGTTGACAGCCTGCTGAATGCATTGATTCAGGTTGAGCGTTCCCAGGCTGCCCCGGACCTGGGGAGATAAAATTTGTATCTCGATATCCTTGCCAAAGTATTCAGGGATGGACCGGGTATAGAGCCTCAGCACCATATCAAGTCCCGTTGCACCGTGATGAAGGGCCGACCAGGGATGAATCGACTTGATGAGGGTTTTCAGCTCCGCGATGCTTCCCTGCGCCTGATGAACCTTCAGCAAATCGACATGCTTGAACTTCTCCGGGATATTGAATACGGGAGCGTGAATTTCCGATGCATCCCGGAATTCCTGTACGAGAAGGCTGTCAATCATCAAGGTATCGTCTTCGTGTTTCATCACCCCGGTGAGCTTATCACCCGATTGAACCACCTGTTCCTCTCCCGTGGTGACGGTATGCCGGATAGCCGCCTTTGCCCTTCCCAGAAACTGTAATTGTTCCTGTGTTGCTTCATCGGCATCGATAAATATGCATCCGGCTTTATCTTTCCACAGATCGGGTTTATGGAACGGAGATTCAATCTTCGGAATCTGCCCTTTGTTGATCTGGTGGGCAAAGCGGATAATCATGGATTCCTCGGCCTGACGGAATACCTTGGTGAGTCTGAAACTCGGCACACAGCTTGCCCGCAGAAGGTCATGCAGCACACTGCCCGCACCTACTGACGGTAATTGATCCGGGTCGCCGATAAAGAGCACCTGCGCATTCCGGGGGACTGCCTTTAGAAGCGCCGCCGCAAGGCTTATGTCCAGCATGGAGCATTCATCGATAATCAGGTAATCCAGTTGAAGCGGGTCGTCTTCACCTTTTTTAAAGCCGTTTTTTCCAGGCGCCCATTCGAGCAAGCGGTGAATGGTTTTGGCATCGTATTCGATAACCTCGCTCATCCGTTGGGATGCGCGTCCGGTCGGTGCTGCCAGGACGACTCGCATTTGCATGGCTTGAAGAAGCTTTACCAGAACCCGCGTTGTAGTGGTTTTTCCGCAACCCGGCCCCCCTGTCAGGATTGAAAACGATTTGCCCGCAATCCCCGCAACGGATTCTATCTGTTCATCTGAAAGGACAATGCGCTGATTCCGGCAATACCGCTCCAGCCAGTTGTTTATCCGGGACTGGTCAACAACAACCGGCTGAGCAATCCATTGCTTGACCCTTCTGGAAACGTACTGTTCATCAAAGAATATGGAATTGGAATAATAGGCTGAAACCTGCCGCCCATTTTCATCGGAAAGAGTCCTTTTCTTGATTTCATTGGCGGCAATCAGAGACAGCAATATGTCCGTTATCTGCTCGGATGTTCCGGTTTTGAGCAACTCCTCCGTGTTCTTGATAATCTGGGATTCGAGCAGATAACAGTGCCCATTATCCCGTGCTGATGCCAGAACATGTTTGATGCCGGCCACGATACGGGGAATTCCATCTTTCTCGAATCCCATGTTGAGCGCAATCTTGTCCGCGGAAAAAAATCCGATTCCATAGATATCTCGTGCAAGCTGATACGGATTGCTCGAAACTTTTGTAATGGCATCATTGCCATAGGTTTTGAATATCTTGACGGCATAGAGGGTGCTGATGCCGTATCCTTGCAGAAAGATCATCACATCCCGGATCGCCCGGTGTTCCTGCCAACTGTTTTTAATGTCCGTAAGTTTCTTTTCCGCGATTCCCGGCACTTTCAGAAGATCCTCGATAGTCTCCTCAAAGACCTGCAGGGTCCGCTCATGGAAGTGTTTCACGATTTTGTGCGCGGTTTTGGGACCGACGTTCTTGATCAGTCCTGAACCCAGATACTTTTCCAGAGCCGCGCTGGTTGACGGTTTTTTTTCAATAACCCGCTCTGCCTTGAACTGTTCACCGTGTTTTGGATGATAACTCCAGGTGCCGTAGAAATCCATTGAGCTGCCTGCAAAAACCTTGGCTTGATGAATTATCACGGTTACAAGTTTATGGGGTTCATTAAAGGGGGAGACTTTCAGGACCGACCAGCCATTTTCCGAATTGTGGAAAGTGACCCTTTCCACAATTCCGGAAAGGCGGTCCAAATTGTCTGTTGGCGGTGCTTGTGAGGATAATTTCATGACTTGGTGATTATACAACAGAACCGCATTCCATGGAAAGCGGGATTCCTTTAGGCGGGCAAGGAAATCGAAATTTAACAGTATTGGACATCCGATTGCGATTTCCATATCATAATTTTTTTTAATATTGTTATTGCGATATGATTATGTCACGCTGGATTGCATGGCAGGGCGACGATGCGTTTTCCTGTCCATGGATATTCAGGTGTTGTGAAATAATCAACAGGAGATTGTCATGCCCGATGAAATATGCCGGAATCTCTATCGCATCGAGGTTCCCCTTCCCGATAGTCCGTTGAAGTCCCTGAACTCGTATGTCATCAAAGGAAAAGACCGGAATCTGGTTATCGATACGGGATTCAATCGAAAAACCTGTCTGGCGGCCATGCAGACAGGGTTAAGCGATCTGGGGATCGATCTGTCGCGGACGGATTTTTTCATCACCCACCTTCATGCCGATCACTTCGGCCTGGTGAGCCGTCTGGCGACCCAAACCAGTCAAATTTTTTTCAGCCGGCCGGATGCCGAAATCATGGAATCCTGGGAAGGATTTGAACCCATGATCGCCTATGCGGGCAAACATGGATTTCCGGAAAATGAGCTGCGTACGGCGATTGAACAGCATCCCGGGAACAAATTCGGCTCGGACTGGGTGCCGGCCTTTCACATTCTGGCGGATGGGGACCGGATCGATGTGGGGGATTACGGCTTTGAATGCGTTGCAACTCCGGGACATACCCTGGGCCATACCTGCCTGTATGAACCGGGCCGGCGGCTGCTGATCGCCGGGGATCACATCCTGGGAGATATCACGCCCAATATTCAATGCTGGTCGGATACTGAAAACCCTCTTCGGCTTTATCTGGACAGCCTCGATAAGGTTCGGCGCCTGGCTGTTGATCTGGTTCTTCCGGGGCACCGCTCGCTGTTTTCCAATTGTACTCAAAGAATTCAGGAACTCAAAGAGCATCATGAACGGCGATTGGATGAAGTCCAAAAGATTCTTGATGGTTCATCCCTTACGGCCTATGCGGTTGCTTCCAGAATGACCTGGGATATCCGCGGTTCCTGGGATGAATTTCCGGTTGCCCAGAAATGGTTTGCAACCGGGGAGGCCATTTCACATTTGCGGTATCTTGAGGAAGAAGGCAGTATCTGGCGGACTGGCGGGGTTTCGGATGACGGGGCAGATAGGACGAAAAAAGATATGGTCCGGTTTTCAGCTTAAAAAGTTGATTATTTTAAGCTCTTATAATACTATTTTTAATCCCCTCTACCTTGTCACGATGCCGATCTTCAAAAATCTATAATGTGAACGCAAAATGGGTTTCGGGCAATGATCACCAATGAAGAGAAGTTCAGATATTGAGCCTCACCGATCACCAGGCAAAATACATAGCCTGTGAGTTGACACGTTTTATCGAGGTAAATCATGATAGTTCCTGCAAATTATCACGGTCGTGAGCAAGCCTTTGTCAAACATCGTCTTCTTGAAACTTATCTTGAGCGACTCTTTATGATCATAGGGCCGCACCAGAGAAACATCCGATATGTGGATTGTTTTTCTGGACCTTGGCAGGAGGGAAGCCATGACCTTCAGGATACTTCCATTGGTATTTCCCTGGAGATTATGCGCAAGTGCCGGGATGGTTTGAAGAATAGGGGCATAAACGTCAGGTTTCAAGCTCTGTTTATCGAAAAAGATAAACGAGCGTTTGAAAAGCTTGAAGCTCATTTGAATTCATACACTTCGTCTGAAGTTATCACAACTGCCTACAAAGGCGAATTTTATGATCTCAGAATGCAAATCCTTAACTGGTGTAAACAAGACGATTTTACATTTTTCTTTATCGATCCGACAGGATGGAAAAATGTGGTTGAAATTTCTACGCTTGTGCCGTTTCTCAAACGACCGAATTCTGAATTTTTGATCAATTTTATGTATGATAATGTGCTTCGAACCCATACTCAGAAACATTTTAATGAGCATATGCGTGCAATTTTCGGTGAGGTGCCGGACACCGATGGCCTTTTTCCAGAACAGAAAGAGGAATATCTGGTCCATTTATACCGTAAGCGCCTTAAAGAGATTTTGCCTTCCGGCAGTGGAAAACCTCGTGCCGTTTCCGTACCGGTGCTTTATCCCACAATTGACCGGACTCTGTATCACCTGGTATATCTGACACGCCATCCAAAGGGCATTACGGTGTTCATGGAAGCATCAGAGCATCTCGATCTTATACAGCGTCGTGTTAGAGCCGAAGCCAAGCAAGAGAAACGGGAATCACGCAGTGGCCAACTTGAACTCTTTCAGGCATCCGAAAATGTTTCCCGGGAAAAACGGGCCGATCCAGCAGAAGTCAAAGCTTACTGGCTCAATAGGCTTTCAACCTCGCCAAGCTATTTTGGAATTCATGAATTGGCGGACATGTTAGAAGAAACCGATTGGTTTGAAAGTGATTTTCAGGCGGCATTTCATGAACTGGAAAGAGAAGGTAAAGTTCAAAACCTTGATGCAGTACGAAAACGTCGCACGAAATTTATTCACTTCTCTACGGGTGAGCGTCTTTCAAGGGAAATATCATGAGTACAAAAACATCCATCGAATGGACTGAGCAAACCTGGAACCCGACGGTCGGTTGCAGCAAGGTTTCTGACGGTTGCGCCAATTGTTATGCCGAGGTCATGGCAAGACGCCTGAAGGCAATGCGTGTAAGGGGATACGAAAATGGGTTCCACTTGACACTTCTGCCAAGACGGCTCGATGAGCCCATCCGGCGAAAACAGCCGACAATTTATTTTGTCAACTCCATGAGTGACGTATTTCACGAGCGGATCCCAGATCGTTATATTCTGGATATATTGGCTGTCATCAGACAGTCGCCGCAGCATACCTTTCAAATCCTGACCAAACGTGCTGAGCGAATGGCTGAGTTTTTTCAGGGTCAGTCCCCGCCTCACAATGCCTGGCTGGGCGTTACAGTTGAAAATCGGACACAGGGTTTGCCCCGATTGGAGTATCTGCGGAGAATATCTTCTTGTGTCCGCTTTGTCTCTGTCGAACCCTTGCTTGAAGATTTGGGCGTTGTCAATCTGACCGGAATTCATTGGGTCATCGTCGGCGGCGAATCAGGTCCCAAGGCCCGGCCAATGAAACGCGAGTGGATATTGAACATCAAAAGTCAATGTGATGCTCAGAAAATTGCCTTTTTCTTTAAACAGTGGGGATGCTGGGGGGCAGATGGCAGAAAGCGGGCCAAGAAACTTAACGGCCGTCTTCTTGATGGCCGTACCTGGGATTCCGTTCCTTTGCAGGCCATGTGTTTTGACGCCTTGACACAAAAAGGCTTAATGGCATGAACAGGGGGTTAATTGACTGAACGGAAACAAAAACTGGAACTAACCTGGATCGGAAAAGAGAACCGGCCCAAACTGGAGCCGCGTATTCTGCTGGAAGACCCGGAGATGTCTTATCATGCGAGACATCGGGTGAAGATGGGTTCACGCGAAGACGCGAAGGTCGCGAAGAGGGATGTGCCTTATCTTCGCGACTTCGCGGCTTCACCTGAGACATCTATCGGCGATATCTTCGACAACCGGCTGATCTTCGGCGATAACCTGCTGGCGTTGAAAGCGCTGGAGCAGGAGTTTGCGGGGAAGGTGAAGTGCGTGTTTATCGATCCACCCTATAACACCGGCAGTGCATTTGAGCACTACGATGATGGGATAGAACACTCATTATGGTTGTCCCTGATGCGCGATAGGCTGGAAATTCTAAGAAGATTACTTTCCGATGACGGTTCTATTTGGATCACTATTGACGATCATGAGGCGCATTATTTGAAGGTTTTGTGTGACGAGGTGTTTGGTAGAGGAAATTTTGTCGCCAATGTGTTGTGGCAGAAACGCACGTCACCAGAAGCACGCCTACAACTCGGTGCAGCTCACGATCATATAATGGTTTACGGTTTTTCAGCCGGAAAAATTAAATTTAACAAACTTTCATTATCCGATGAACAAGCCAAGAATTTTAAAAACCCGAATAACGACCATCGAGGGCCATGGGCATCAACAGATTTTAGTGCTCAGGGGTGGCGCCCAAATCAAATGTACAAGATAGTTACACCGGCAGGCACTGAATATGAACCGCCTCCTGGTCGTTGTTGGGCCAACATCGAGAGCGAATTCAATCGTCTTTGTTCGGAGGGACGTATTTGGTTTGGCAAAGATGGGACCTCGCGCCCACGTGTGAAAAATTATTTAAGTGAAGTGACTGGCGTAAGCATTTGGACTTGGTGGCCGAATATAGAAGTAGGTCATAATCAAGAAGCAAAGAAAGAAATCAATAGACTGTTTGGAGCTGATGATGCTTTCATTACGCCTAAGCCTGAAAGGTTGTTGGGGCGCGTGGTTGAAATCGCAACCAACCCCGGCGACCTCGTCCTCGACTCATTTGCCGGTTCCGGCACCACCGGTGCGGTGGCCCACAAGATGGGCCGACGCTGGATCATGGTGGAACTAGGTGAACACTGCCACACCCATATCATCCCGCGTCTGAAAAAGGTTATTGATGGCGAGGACCCCGGCGGTATCACCAAAGCGGTAAACTGGAAAGGTGGCGGCGGATTTCGCTATTACCGGTTGGCGCCTTCACTGCTGGAAAAAGACAGTTGGGGCAACTGGGTCATCAACAAAACTTACAATGCCGCCATGCTGGCCGAGGCTTTGTGCAAGCTGGAGGGTTTTACCTATTCGCCCAGCGATTCGATATACTGGCAGCATGGGGTTTCCACGGAACAGGATTTCATCTACATCACCACCGCCAACCTGACCCATGAGCAGCTTCAGCAGCTTTCTGACGAGGTGGGACAGGACCGCACGCTGCTGGTTCTCTGCACTGCCTTCCGCAGCCAGGGTGATTATCCCAATCTGACAGTGAAAAAGATTCCCAGACAGGTGCTCTCCCGATGTGAATGGGGCCATGACGACTACAGTCTGCGGGTGGAGAATCTGCCCCAGGCGCCTCCGCCAAAAGGTCAAATGGGACTATTTGATGAGGAGCCGGACTGATGGAAAGCGAATTGTTCCGCGAGAGAACAACCGAGAATTCCTCGGTTATTCAAATCTATACAGTGCAAATGAATAATTGGGAGCGGTAGTTATGAACCGACACGTTAATGCCATTGCCGGCCGCCTGTCACTTCGGCCGCCCCAGCGCGTTTCACTGGAAATACTGGATCGCATCACGGAAATCGCACCCCCCGGCAAGGACGCCGACATTACCGCTCAACTGGCGGCTATCCAAAGCGAGTTTCCATCGGTAACGGACTTTGAACGCGAATTCCCATCCCTGTGTTTTGCCCTGGCCACCGGTGTCGGCAAAACGCGGCTGATGGGGGCCTTCATCAGCTATCTGTATTTGGCCCACGGCATCGGCAATTTTTTTGTGCTGGCACCCAACCTGACCATCTACAACAAACTCATCGCCGATTTTACCCCCAATACACCCAAATATGTTTTCAAGGGAATTGCAGAGTTCGCTGTAAACCCACCAACCGTGGTTACCGGCGACACATACGAAAGCGGTATCGGCATTCGCCATGATCATAGACGACAGCGTTCTTTGCCCGGAATGGCCGCTACTAACGGTGTTCATGTCAATATCTTCAACATCTCCAAGATCAACTCCGAGGTCCGTGGCGGAAAATCACCGCGTATCAAGCGCCTGTCCGAATACATCGGCGAGAGCTACTTCAGTTATCTGGCCGGGCTCCCGGATTTGGTCCTGCTCATGGACGAGTCCCACCGGTACCGTGCCAGTGCCGGGGTGCGGGCTATCAACGAGCTCAAGCCCATTCTGGGGTTGGAACTGACCGCAACGCCTCTTGTAGAAACCGGTCGAGGTGTGTTGCCATTCAAAAATGTGATCTACGACTATCCTCTGAGTAGTGCCATGACCGATGGCTTTGTCAAAGAACCGGCCGTGGTTACCCGAAAAGATTTCAATCCTTCCGGCATGTCGGCGGATGAAATCGAGCGGCTGAAACTGGAAGACGGGGTTCGCCTTCACGAAAGCGTAAAAGTGGAGCTGGAAACCTATGCCCGTGAAAGCGGAAACCCGATCGTCAAACCCTTTTTACTGGTGATCGCACGGGATACGACCCATGCCGGTCAGTTGATGCAGGGAATTCAATCCGATGCGTTTTTCGAGGGGCGTTACCGGGACAAGGTGATCCAGGTGGATTCCAGCCGGACTGGAAAAGAAGAAGAGGAGATGATAGAGCGGCTGCTTCGGGTGGAACAGACGGATGAGCCCACCGAGATCGTCATCCATGTCAACATGCTAAAGGAAGGCTGGGACGTCACCAACCTTTACACCATCGTGCCGCTTCGGGCCGCCAACGCCCGCATCCTGATCGAACAGTCCATAGGCCGAGGTCTGCGCCTGCCATTTGGAAAGCGCACCGGGGTCATGGCCGTTGATCGGCTGAATATCGTGGCCCACGATAAATTTCAGGAGATCATAGATGAGGCCAACCGGCCTGATTCCACCATCCGGCTGAAGGCCATTGTTCTGGATTCCGATGAACTGGCCCAGAAGACCGTTACGGTAGTGTCGCAATCGCAACTGGCAACAAAACTGGGACTCAACCCCCAACAAGCGACCTCTGTCACCCAGGTGGCCGGTCAACATGAATCGTCTGTTTTTAATAATCCCGAAGACCAGAAAGTGGCCCAGGCGGCCTGGGTGCAGATTTGCAGGCTGGAGAATCATCCGGAGATGGTCCCAACAGTGGGTCATCTGCGGAATCCGGAGATTCAGGCTGCCATTGTCAAGGCTGTGGAAGCGCAGCATCAACAGCCTGCCCAGTTGCCTTTGGAAAGCATTTTAGAAAAACCGGACATTGCCGCACTGGTAGCACAGACAGCGGAGTTGGTGATGCAGCAGACCATCGATATTCCGCGGATTCTGGTCGTTCCCAAAGGTGAAGTCAGATCCGGCTTCAAACCGTTCGCGCTGGATCTAACATCGCTGAATTATCCGGCGGTGTCAGACGAACTGTGGATTCAGCATCTGCGGACCGACCAACGCGATGTGCTGACGACAGGTATCGGCATCATGGATGAGGCGAGACTGGAAGACTACGTGGTCAGCGGGCTGGTTGATTTTAATGACATTTCCTATGACGACCATGCCGATCTGCTCTACGATCTGGCAAGCCAGACCGTACGACATTTTCAGACATATCTTTCCGAAGCGGATACCGGAAAAGTGCTGCGCTGCTATCAGCGTGACATTGCCCGCTTTATCCATGCCCAGATGCAGCAACACTACTGGGAAGAAACAGCCGGTTATGAAGTCAGGGTCAGCAAAGGCTTTACCGCATTGAAAGAAAGCGCCTATACCCATGCCGTGTCCGAACCGCCTGTCGATCACCGGGTGTCGCCATCGGATAAGAGCAATATGGCCAGATACCTGTTCGGCGGGTTTAACCGCTGTCTGTATGCGGTGCAGAAGTTCGACTCGGAGGCGGAACGGAAACTGGCCATGATTCTGGAGCGGGATGCCATCAAATGGTTTCGGCCGGCCAGGGGGCAATTTCAGATTTTTTATCTCCTGGGAGTGAATCATCTTGAATATCAGCCGGACTTTGTGGCTGAAACCGCGAATGCCATCTTCATGATTGAACCCAAGGCCAAAAATCAAATGGATGATCCGATGGTTATCGCCAAGAAGGAAGCTGCTCTGAAGTGGTGCAGCAACGCATCCACCCATGCGGAAAGCTATGATGGAAAACCGTGGCGCTATCTGCTGATTCCGCATGACGAGATAGCGGCAAATATCACCCTGGATTCATTGGCGGTGCGCTGGCGGGTATAGAATCGATCCGTGCATAGCAAACACGCCTTACGGGGGGAACTCTGATGTGTTACCGAAGCCGAAAATACTTGTTTTTCTCATGACACAGGGCAAGTCGCAGGGCAAGTCAGACAAAAGGTCGCACTGCTCATCGGGATTCTGCGTGGAGAGATGACGCGGGCGGCAATTCAGGTAGCTCTTGGCCTAAAGGGAAGAGCCAATTTTGAAAACCGCTATCTGAAGCCTGCTTTGGCTGACGTCCTCATCGAGTTGACCATTCCGGACAAACCGACGAGCAGTAAGCAGAAATACAGATTGACGGAAAAAGGGCAAATGACTCTAAGAAACAAATAATTTCCAGCAGGATGGAAAATAACGTTACGCGTTTTTCGAGGGAAATTGTAAATGAGCATGCTGTCATTGTTTAGCTCCAACAACTTTTCAGTTCCCGGCTATTACAAGTCCAAGGTCGGCGACATCCAGGCGCCCAGAGGCTCCAAAACCAAGATGATCTTGGCCGCCCTTCAGCGCCTTTCGTCGGAGTCTACCATGGTGCAACTGGAACAAGCCTGCGGGCGTTAGCCGGGAAATGGCGCGGCGTGTTCTTAGTGAACAAAAAGGAAAGAGCGTTGAGTGCATCGGCCGTGGACCCGGCGCAAAATGGATAAAGAAGAGGTAACGGCCCTTAAAAGAGGGTAATAAAGAGGGTAATAACAGGGATTGTTTTTTCGGTAATCCGGTGAAAAACGGCCGCAATCGTACCTATGCTATATCGATCTCTTGAAATGCTTTACGAAACTGCATCGGGTTGGCGATATCGTTAAATATCTCGCGGGTACCGCCGGTTCCAATAACAGTTATGCTCCCGTAATCCAGGATTCTTCCCATGATGCTTTGATCTACATTGACCGTTTCAATCTTGCTTAAATTCATTTCCAGAGTTCGCCTAGCTATCAAGCCCACCTTGATTATGACTCGTTTTGTTGTGATCGCGAACTCGCTGGTAGCCTGCTGGATGAAAGGCGCAATCCAAAGGGAGAGAATTGCCTTTGGCGTCAGATAAATGATCCAGTGCAGTTTCGCGGAATAGACCACCGTTTCACCCTTGATCAAATGTGAATCAACATAATTTCCCATTATTAAAGCCCTTCATTTCTTACTGATTCGAATTTTATTTCGCAGAAACATCCAAAATTCTTGCCGGGATATCAAAAGTTTTCCATCCGTGTGTCACACCGGCGGGAATGAAATAGGTGTCCATCGCTTCCAAAATGCTGTGCGTATCACCAATGAACATCTCAATCTTTCCTTCAATCACGATGCCGCATTGTTCAAAGGGATGCTGATGTCCGGTGTCTTCCTTTTCCGGG
>CAIVVZ010000439.1 GCA_903909505.1 uncultured Desulfobacteraceae bacterium | reverse complement strand
AATTCTCCTTGTGATAATGGGGGGCATATGCCCGATTTTTTATCACCATTATAAGGAGGAAACGTGACGGGAAGATGATCGGAAGATTACCATTTGGTCATGTTCAAACCGGCGGCGGTTCATCCATTCGGAAATGGAGCCATCAGGACCGCGGGAGTGTCACGGTAAAAGCGCTTCCCTGGCCCGGCCGGCTTTCCACCGTGATGTCTCCCCCGTGAGCCCGGGCGATGGCCCTTGCCAGGCTGAGGCCAAGGCCCGTACCGGCTTGGGATCGGCTCCGGTCGCACCGGTAGAAGCGCTCGAAAATGTGGGGAAGATCCTCCGCGGAAATGCCGATGCCCGTATCCGTCACCGTGATCGCATGGGAATTGTCGGTGCATTCTGGAACCCGGACCCGGACGATCCCCCCGGAAGCGGTGTATTTGATCGCGTTATCCAAAAGGTTGGAGAGCATCCGCTGAATCGAACGGATATCCCCGAGGATTTCGCAGGCTACAGGAATATCGCAGACCAGTGTCAAGCCCTTGTCTTCGGCCATCGTCCCGAAAAGCGCGCAGGCATCCCGGACCATACCCGCCAGCTCGATTCTCTCCCGAACGGGCTGATCCACGCCGGCTTTCGTTTTCGAGATCATCAGCATGGTGTTGATCATATCCAGAAGGCGGTCGCACTCCTCGATGGCGCTTGCCGCCATGGCCTGGTATTCGGACAGGGACTCCCCCATGGTCAGGGTGATCTCCGCAATGCCCCGTATCCGGGTAAGCGGACTCTTTAAATCATGTGCGATATTGTCGCCCATTTGCCGGATCTCCGTGACAAGGGTCTGGATACGGTCCAGCATCTGGTTGAAGGTCAGCGCCAACTGATCGATTTCATCGCCCCGGTCCTTGACCGGAACCCGCATTTCAAGGGTCCCCCCGGAGATGCCCCGGGCCGTTCGGGTGATTGCCTCGACGCCCGAAACCGCCCGGCGGGCCATGAACCAGCCGACCCCCGTCGCCAGGCCGATGAGAAGCGCCATCGTCGTCAGAAAAATCCCCCGGAAGGCGTCGATGATCCGGGCGTAGTTTTCCATCGACTGGCCGACCTGAAGAATCACGCCGGGGCTGATCATGGCGTAGAGGATACGCACCTGATCGTGGCGGGCCTCCAGGCTGATGGTTTCTAGTACCTGGCTGCTGCCGCCGAGAAGCTGAGCGATCGCCGCTTTGCGGACGGCGATATCCTTCCAGTAAGCCATATTGGACGAGGAGACGGCCTCGCCCGTTGGATAGAGAAGCCGGATAAAGACCTTTTTTTCCCCGGCCGCCTGGGCCTCGAGCAGGGCGAAGTTTTCAACCGCGGTGATACCCCGTTCCCGCAACAGCGCTGAAAACCGGGCTGCCTGGCTTAACAGCTCCTGATCCGTTCTCTCCCGGATCACGGAGGTGATGAGCGCATAAAACAGGAAAAAGGCAACAAAGGAGGAGACCGCAAATATCCCGGCGTACCAGAGGGTCAGACGGAAGGAGAGGCTACTGCGGAAGCGGCTGGGTTTCCTTAAGGACATATCCCACTCCCCGGACGGTGTGAATCAACTTCTTTTCAACCCCTTTATCGATTTTATCCCTCAGCCTGCTGATTCTGGCTTCCACCACATTGGTCTGGGGATCGAAGTGATAGTCCCACACGTGTTCCATGATCATTGTTTTGGAGACGATCCTTCCGGCATGGCGCATCAGGTATTCCAGGAGCGAAAACTCCAGCGGCTGCAACACGATAGGTTTCCCGTCCCGGACAACCTCCCGGCTCAGGAGGTTGACGGACAGATCCGAGACGGTCAGCCGCATGGGATCGGAAATGCCGCCCGCCCGCCGGATCAGCGCCTGCACCCGTGCCAGCAGCTCGGAAAAGGCAAAGGGTTTGGTCAGATAATCGTCCGCACCCATTTCCAGCCCCTTGACCCGGTCATTGACCGAACCTTTGGCGCTGAGGATCAAGGCCGGGGTATTGACTTTTTGCTTGCGAAGTTCTCCGATCAGAGACAGCCCGTCCCGTTTGGGCAACATGATGTCGATAACCATCCCATCGTAAGGTTCGGCAAGGGCCAGATCGAGACCCGCTTCGCCATCCAGGGCGTGGTCCACGGCATACCCCGCGGATCTCAATCCCTTGATAATAAAAGCGGCGATCTTTACGTCATCCTCGACCAGCAATAGTCTCACCGCTAACCTCCATAATATTTATTTCCTTACTTTAAGCCCTAAAATTTCAGCGCTTCTTCCACGGTTTCTTTTTTCGTTTTGAATCCTGAAATTCCAAGAGCTTGGGCCATTAAGGCATCATCAATGATGATATTGGTACGCATATTTCCTCCTTCATGTGTATCATTTAATACATAAATACACATGAACATCGAAAAAACAATCTTTTCCTTGATGAATTCGTCATTCGCCGCGTTTAAACAGCGTGCCGGAGTGTCGTGGCGACAGCCTGATTTGACAATCACCTGCTGTCTGCTATACTGCATTCAAAAATAGTCTACGTGCCAGAAACAGCAAGCACCCATTTATTCCGGCAAACCAACGGGGATAACCATGAAAGACCATCAATGGATGATCAAACCCAATAAAGCCAAGGCACTCATGCTTGCCAAGCGTCAACTGGTCGAGTTTGTCTGGGATGCCGTAACCCTGGAAGGCATCAATTTCACCCTACCGGAAATCCAGACGCTAATGGATGGGATTACCGTGGGCGGACACAGGCTGAGCGATCAACAAATTGCGCTGAATCAAGGCAATGCCTGGCGTGCATTGTTTAAATGGATCGAAAAGGATCAGTTTGAAATAACGGCTGAAAAAGTCTGCCATCTTCATTCGATCGCCGGCAAGGAAGAATCCCTGGAATGGGGTCAGTTTCGTTCCGGCGGGGTGACGATTTCCGGAACGGACTATATGCCGCCAAAAGCGGTTTTATTGCCGGGCTTATTCGATAAAATGATAGAGACCGCATCCAGAATGCCGGATATTTACGATCAGGCGATCCACTTATTTCTGACAATGGCCAGATGCCAGTTTTTTTATGACGTCAACAAGCGCATGGGGCGTTTCATCATGAATGGACTTCTGTTAAACAATGGATATCCGGCGATCAATCTTCCCGCGAAGCGACAGTTGGAGTTCAATCAATTGATGCTGGATTTTTACAAAACGGATAACCAGAAGCCAATGAATACCTTTATGCGCTCTTGTTTGGATGATAGAGTCATAACCATCATGAAGGCAGAATAATTAATGCATCACCGTCAGTGTGTGCCATTGTTATCCAGACCAACTCCCGGAGTTCTCCCTTCGGAACGGGGCAAACAGTTTTGCCGCCGGTGTGAATACTGTCAGCCGTGCCTGAACGGCGTCATGATAACACCGGCCATGGGTTACAAGATCGTTGCATCCAGGATGTCGCCCGTTGTCGCGGCCGAATTTCTGCGGGAAGCGATGGAAAGTGTGAAGTTATGCGAGGATTGCAACACCTGCATCGAACGCTGCCCCTATGAACTGCCGATTCCGGAAATGCCCAGGGCAAATTACGATATCTACGAACGGCACGTGGCCGAGCTTGGAAAATCGTGAAAAACTTAAGGTTGACATGAAAAGCAAACTGCTTAAATTGGTTTATCTCTGCTTGATCTGTATCGGGATAGCCACCGGGTTGGCCCTGATCATTCAAGCCCTCCCCCATTAATCAAACATGAAGGAGAACATTCAATGAAATTTGAAAAGAACATGGGAACGCTGGACCGTGCCATACGCATCGTGATTGCTGTTGCGATCGCTGTTTTGTACTTCACTGGCAATCTTTCAGGGTTGACTGCCACTGTGCTAGGTATTTTTGCAATCATATTTATCATTACCAGTACCGTGGGTTTTTGCCCGCTTTATACTGTTATCGGGCTTTCCACCTGCAAGAAATAACGTGACTCAGGACCGTCGTTATCGCAGAATGGTAGAGTGGCTTACCTGATTTTTACCTTTCTCTTCCTTCCCGAATAATATTGATTAGTTCCTGGGTCGTAATAGTCGCTTTAATTGAAGGTACATCCAAAGGGGAAGAAGCGGTCTTTTCCGGAATCAATGCAAAAGTCCTTCCATCTTTCCTTCTGATTAATACTTTTCCTGTATTTTCAGCCTGTTCCAAAACGACAGCAAGCTTTTGGCGGGCCTGCGAATATTTATAACAATGCCGAAGCGGTAAACGTATCCGGGTTGGCCGTCAGTCTTGTGCCATTGCGCCCAAAGGCGGCAAGATAGTCATCGATACGCCTGCGGGCGAGCGTCGGATCATGGTTGTTGAGGTTGAGATTGAGCAGGTCAACGTACCAGGGGGCCTTGAACGGATGCTTAACGTAGCGCGCGATGATCTCGCGGGCAATGGGCAGGGTGGTGTCCTTGGAGTCGTCGTGCACGTCCCTGTTTTGCGCCCGGCGCAGCTTCCCGTACTCCTCGGCCAGTATCTTGTCGAAGAACCCGGGTGTGAGCGGGTCCCCGGCCTTCATGCCGGTGGCTGCATCGTCTTCGGTGAAACAGGCCTGTTTGTGCAGCCACTCCCAGAGGATACTCAGGCGGATCTCGCCGGTGGCCATATCTTCCATCAGATAGAGCACGTCGTCATTGCCGAAAAAATCGGCCGGCTTAAGTGCCGCAGCCTGAAATCCCCTGCCGAAAGCGTTGCCGTACTGCAGTGCCACGGAGAGCAGGTCGCGGACCCCGCGCACCGTGCGCGGACCCGGCTCAAGCAGGATCAGGTCTTTGGCATCCTGCAAGGTGTAGGTCAGCTCCGGGAAGCTGCGGCCCAGTTGGTTGATCGCACCTGTTTTTTCCCAGACCGGTCGGACGATATGAACCATCTTCCAGTGGGCCACCCATTTGCCGCTGGCACCGGCCTGCTGCTCGCGCCGGCCGCCCGCCACCGCGCGTTTCATCGCCTCGGCCACCCCTTTTTGAGAGCCAACCGGAATGTTGGGCTCCATGCCACCCTGCCAGAGGGCGAAACGGCCGTTGTGATCGGGCGCGTTGACCGCGCGCCGCACGCGGTCTTCATAAACTCGCATGTAGCCATAGGTCATGGTGATGGCGTCGATATTGGGATTGTGGAAGGCCTTGTCCCAAGCCAGGGCGTCCGCCACGCTGTTGATATAGTCCCAGCGCCCGGTGTTAAAGCCGATAAACCGGCAGGCCAGGGCGGCCCGGATCTCCATCAACTGGTAACAGGCTTCAAGCTGCTCGACCAGCACATAGACCTTCACGGTCCCGGCATCAAGACCCAGATGCTGTTCCAGGCCGCCGAGAATGGCGTTCCACAGGGCCGCCTCCTCGGCGGTCTGAATCTTGGGCAGGTACAGGACAATCGAGCGGGTCTGGCTTTGCAAGGTCCGGTGATTGTTGACCACATACAGCACCGCATCGACCATCGCGGCTGAAAAACCCGCGCCGCTGCCCTCACAAATGTGCCGATCGTCCAGGTGCAGGCCCCGGGGGCGGAAAATGCGGGTGGTAAAATCAAGCTGTTGCTTCCAGTCTTCGATGATCCCGCGGCCGAAAAATCCTTTGGCCCAGTCGTTCATCTCCGCGGAAACAGCTTCGGCAACGCGAAGGAAAGGCTCCTTGAAGGCAAAGGCGATCTTGAGATTGCGCTGGTTATCCAGCGACATGGTGTCGAGCTGGCCAAGGGCATCCTCGCCGTCGAACATCCAGCCGTCGGCACCCGAGAGCAGGGCATAGGCGACATTTCGAATCCCCGCTTCCACGGTTGAGCGCGGCCGGGTGGCCGGACCCGTGCCCTGGATCCACTGGCACTGAAGATCGGGGGGGATATCCGAGCCGTCAAACCGGCCCGCGCGGGCCTGCTGCACGGTCATCCCGGTGTCCGCGATCACATCGGCCGGATCGAGAAAAGCAATCCGCCGGCCATCTTTAAACCGCGCGGCCCGCCGCGCGATGCGCGCGTGCATGATCTGCCGGCGCTTAAGGTTGAAACCGGCCAGTGCTTCCAGCGCATCGATGGCCTCCGGTGTCAGCACATCCGGGTATTGTTGCCGGATCCCGTCACGAAGCCGCAGCCTGCCGGAACTTGCCCTTGTCGTGTTGTTCGATTCCATGTCTGTCTCCTATCTTCCGATCATCACGACTAAAACATGTTATTATATTACGAATTTTATCAAATATTGTTACCGTGTCAATAAAATTGGCAATTTTCACATTTCAAACTTCTTCAGCAAAGCGCTTGCAGATCAAGCCCCATCCAATCCGCCCAAACGCTTCAGAAAGCTTTCCCGGTCAATATCCGCCCGAATGATGCTGTCTGGCTCGATGCCTCGCACTATGATACATAATTGTAATTAATATTCTAAAAATTACAATTATGTATATATAATAATTGGTTTAAGTATATATCTATCTAAAATTACAATATGTTATGATATATTTATATATGGCATGCATGTTGCCTTACCATACTACAAACACAATCACAAAAACAGAGACGATATAGCATTCAGACTTATATTCATGACCCATTCACCATTATTTCAGAATAGATATTAGATAGCCAAGGGGAGAGAGTATGCATTCAAATATGATTCCAATTCATTTCGAAGATGTCAATTTCGAGATCATGGCCAGAATTGTTAAGGCCGCATCGCATAAATACAATTGTGACGTGGAAATTGACTTCTGCAACGGCATTCGGAAAGCAGTCTTTATGGGCGACGAAGAGATGAAACCCCATATCGTCGGGGAGGTTTTGGATATTTTTGAATCAAAAGAGGGAGGAACATGCAGTTGCCTGTAACAAATGGATTCCAGGTGTCTATCCGGGTTCGGGAAACATTCCCGGTAAAACCGATACCATGCCAATGTTGATCGTCACCAGTGCGGACAGCGGAGATCGGTCAAAGAATGGCAGCCCCGGATTCGACAGCTCGAATGGCCAGTTTCCGATGGACATCAGCCGGCAAGTGACGATCAGCGTGTGCCATTGTTATCCAGACCAACTCCATGAGTTCTCCCTATAGTTGGAGGCGTGCCGACGACACCCGCACAAGCAAAAAAAAACATGGATATTATGATGATAAACATGGCTTTTTTCATTTTCATCTCCTTTTTGACCACTACCCGGCGATTTTCCCAACAATTCCCATTTCGATTTATTTTCTCTATTCGGTTGATCCCCTCGGTCATGGCCACCACTTATTCAATTGTGATCCGGTTATAAGTTTTTGGAGCAATCTTTCCACCCAGGCTGATCACATACTCCATAAAAACTTCTCGTTGCATCATTGATGAATCATGGAATTCCACGTACTTTTTAAACACGTCATATCCGTCACCACCCGCGGCAAGGTATGAACTTAGCGCAATTTTATATATTTTCAACGGGTCAACCGGTTGCCGGCCGATCAGCAGATTTTCCACGGACCCGGATGCTTTATTAATCGTAAAGGCCACACCTTCGGAAACCTGAGGCATTGCGCCTTTACCAACATTTCCGGGCGCCTTGCTGAAAAGGGAGATCACATCGGAGCCTTTCAGTGAAACCACACAGATGGAGTTATCAAAAGGAAGAACTTCATGGATTGCTTGCTTTTTAATTTCACCGGAACCTAATGTCGCACGGATACCACCGCCATTCTGAAAAGCAAAATCAATGTCAAATCCCATTTTTTTCATATACCACAACTGTGAATCCGCGACAATGTCACCTAATGCTGTTTCCTGCTCTCTGCTCATATCGTATACAAAAGGTTCGTCAGCCGACCCGATCACCTCGCTTAATACCTTTTCGACCGCTTCTTGATACGGTTTCAGGGCGGCAAGCAGCACGGGATCCTCTTTAAGTTCCTTGCCGACAAAATGAAAATTATCCTTACCCTCTTTTTTCTCTCTGGTTTTGACATTAACGGGAATCGGAGTCCAGTCAAGTTCCGTCACCTCGCCGCTCGCAAATCGGATCAACGCCTTACCCATGTAAAGACCCCAGCATTTTGCCTGAACAATCCCAACCTCTTTACCCGTAATTTCATTCTTGATCATCACCGGTTTTTCTAGTTCGGTATGGGTATGACCATCGATGACAAGGGCAATTCCCGGCACTTTTGCAGCCAGTCTTTTCGAACCCACGGACCCATCTTCAAAAATTCCCATATGAACGAGTGCTATAACGATATCCGCTTTTTTCTTCAATTCAGGAACCAGTTCCAGGGCCACTTTGACTTCATCTTCAAAGGTGATTCCCATAATATTTTCCGGATTCCCGGTAATGGCTGTTTGGGCTGAAACAAGTCCGAGCACGGCGACTCTGAATCCGTTATAATCTTTAATGATATACGGTTTGATATGATCCAGGTATTTGCCGTTCTTTTTTGCATTGGCGCATAACCATGGAAATTCCGAGGCGCTGATCTGCTCTTGCATCCCCGTCATGTTCAGATCAAATTCATGATTTCCAATGGCCATGGCATCGTATTTGATATAGTTGTATCCCTGGATATCAGGGTTTGCTTTAAAAAAATTGGATTCCGGCCTGCCGGTATTCAAATCGCCTGCATCAAGAACCAGGACATTCTGAAATTCACCTCTGACATCGTTTACCAGAGTGGCCCGAGCTGGAAGTCCTCCCTGTTCCGGACAGGCATTATCGAAAAATGCCAGCGGGTGACCATGGTGGTCATTGGTATGAAGAACAACCAATGAATTTTCGACGGAACTGGGTTTATAAGCGCATAAACCACCACACCCGGCCATTATGAAAATGGCGATAATTGAAACTGATAACAATCGTAATTTTTTCATTTTCCCCTTACATCCCTGGGATTCCGTTGCATGAGTAGGCGTGACGCATGAAAAAGCTCTCGGCGTTGTAGTCGGTGTCGATACGGCAGGTCGAGATCGGGCCAAAGCCATCACCTTGACAATCGTTAGGAGTTGCAGCAATCTGATGTAACTGATTCAATCTTGGATAGTTCATCCGCCATCCGATGCTCGGCATACCATAGATCATATGCCTGCTGCATGCGTAACCATAGCACGGGTCCATTACCGGCGAACTTACCAATCCGAAGAGCCATTTCCGTTGTAATTGGATGCGTGCAGGCTAAAACACGGTGCAACTGCTGGCGAGAAACACCGAGGCGTTTCGCAGCCGTGCTAACCGACAGACCCAGGTTTTTAAGCACATCTTCGCGCAAAATCTCACCAGGATGTACGGGTGGTCTTTTCAAAGGTCGTTTAACTAAATATTCTTCCATGCTTTACCTCTAATGATATTGTACGGAATCAACCTTAAATGCATCACCGTCTATCCATTCAAAGGTGATACACCATGGACCATTGACATGAATACTGTAAAGCTTTGGCGTTCCTTGAAGCCCATGAAAATTGAAACCGGGGACGTTTAAATCTGCCAAGGATTCCGCTTGATCCAAAGCATCCAAACGTCGCAGGGACCGCGCTTGCAACTCCTGCCGTATCATACGAGAGAGGCCACGCTCAAATAATTCAGCAAGTCCCTTATGGTTGAAGCTTTTTATCATATTGCGAATTGTATCAAATATTGTTACAGTGTCAACAAAATTGGCACACAGTTTTCAAGCAGATTGGATCATTCTTTGTCATTTACCCTCTCCACGGTTGACCGCGGCTGGTGGCCGGACCCGTACCCTGGATCCACTGGCGCTGAAGATCGCTGGGAATATCCGAGCCGTCAAACCGGCCCGCGCGGGCCTGCTGCACGGTAATCCCGGTGTCTGTGATAACAGCCGCCGGATCGAGAAAAGCGATCCGCCAGCCATCTTTAAAACGCGCGGTCCGCCGCGCGATTACCCAATTTACCCTTGGCTCAACTTGGAGCTGGCAATGCGATTAAGGCTGACACCGGATTCGGCAGCTTGAATAGCCAATTTCCGATGGACATCAGGAGGAACCCTGACCATGAACTTTCCGCTATAATGTTTGCATGCGATCGGTTCAGGAATGGTTTCGCCATTGATACCCATGTCCAATAAAACATCAGCCACCACTTTTCGAATACCTTTTAAAGCCTTTTCCGGGGTATCGGCCAGCCAGCTCAAACTTGGGAATTCAGCACACAAGGCTGCATACTCATTATCTTCTTCAGACCAGGTAATCCGGTACGTGTATTTGTCATTTTGCTGTGCCATGGGTGACCTCCAGCTTTTCAATAGCCAAAAGCACCTGCCTTACCTGGTATGCCTTGGCCTTTCCTTTATTATTTTGTATATTTACCCTTGGATCACCTTGCCAAGGTGTTTTATATATTCGATGACTGCTTTTTTTCTGACGAGGTTCGCCGAAAAAATGGCCACATATCCTGCACAAATCCGAAAAACGCACATCCTTTGGATTACGTTGCACGAGAGCTATCAATTCATCGATTTTTACCATAACATTATAGTATCAATATTGGTACCAATGTCAAGATGTGAAAATTGCAATTAAAGCTTTACAAATAACGCTTCTTCTGACAAAGTACCATACAAATGTATAGTATGAATAAACCAACTCCGAGACAATTTGAAATCCTGGAATTCCTCCGGCAATGTCAACTCCTGGGAGGAAATGCGCCCACATTCAGGGAAATTGCCGACCACTTTGGCTTTAAGAGCCCGAAGTCGGCGGCGGACCATGTGACTGCCCTGGAGAAGAAGGGCTATGTCCGCCGACGCGCCGGATGTTCTCGAGGCATCGAGCTTGTCTTTTCGGAGAGAGCACCAGACAATGGCACAATCCGTGTGCCACTTTTGGGTTACATCCCGGCTGGATGTCCGGAGTCGCATACGGAACATTGCCATGGCACGATCGCCATAGATGAAGCCATGATTGGCTGCCCGGCAGGCCATCGGTTGTTTGCACTACAGGTTACCGGTGATTCAATGAAGGGGCGCGGCATTCACGATGGAGACTGGGTTGTTGCAGATACGGATGCATCCCCACACGAAGGCGATGTGGTGGTGGCCCTGATCGATGGTGAGAACACGCTGAAAACCCTCGCCATGAAAAAAAACCGCTATTTTCTCAAAGCGGAGAACCCAAATTTCCCTGACTTGATTCCTCTTGGGGAAATGGTGATACAAGGAGTTGTCCGGGTTGTTTTAAGACGGATGCGTTGATGCCATGATCGATATCGATAGAGACGTGACTGAACTTGTCAGAGAACACATGGCGACCCCGGGGAATATGGTATTCTACCAATCTCTTGGTTCGGTCCGAAGCGATACGAATGTCTTGGGCTATGTGTCGGCCATGGAACGAGCATGGCGTGAAATGGAGCTCGCCGGCGCACTTTGCCTGGATGGGCGCCCTGTCCTGTATCTGAAGGAATCTGACCGGCCCTTCTCCACTCAGGAACGAGTGGATCTACAACGGCTCTTCTGGAATCAAGGAGTAGCCAATGTCCTTGTTCTGGCCGACCCCACATCTGTTTACATTTATTCAGGGCTTGCAAAACCGCCGGGGCAAGTTCCGGATGAAGAAGCCGAAGACGCACTGGTTGAAAAGCTGACTTATGCGGACTATCTCCTGCGGATTCAAGCTTTATTCCATGCGCTGGCAACCGGCCGCTATTACGAGGTAAACCGGAAGCACTTTGATCCAGGCCAATCCGTGGATTCATTGCTTTTGGGCAATCTCCGCGATTTGCGCAATGCACTGATCCGTGGCGATGAAGCACTTGACATCAAGGACGCTCATGCCCTTATCGGACGCGTGCTTTTTCTCTGCTATCTCCTTGACCGGGGTATCGTTTCTGTCGGGCAATCGGACCGCGGGTGTACGGGCACCATGCTCCTAACCAAGATGCCGGAAATGCAATCACCAAACTCGGGAATCAATTACCTTTACAAGCTCTTCGGTGATTTGAAGGATCAGTTCAACGGCAACATGTTTGATCAGGACCTTGATGCCGAAAGACTTTTCATCCGGCCTTCCCACTTCAGAATGCTGACTCTTTTCCTTGCCGGCGATGATGTTGGAACGGGACAGCGCACCTTGGGGTTTTGGCCATACGACTTCAAGATGATCCCCGTTGAAACGATCAGCGCAATTTACCAGGACTTTCTATCTGCCGAAGACCCGGAACACCAGCATCAACATGGGGCATTCTATACACCCCGGTTTCTGGCGGAAATGGTTGTGGATGTAGCGGTACGCGACAAACCGGAAGCGTTCGATTGGTCCTTTCTTGATCCTGCATGCGGGTCAGGAATTTTCCTGGTGATTTTGTTCAATCGTCTGGCGAACTATTGGATCCACAGCCAACCGGGTCCGGTAGATTATACTGCCAAGGCCGAAGCGCTTCAAAGAATACTTGATCGCCAGATCCGCGGTGTAGATAAGTTGGAGACAGCCTGCAGGATTGCCTGCTTCAGTCTCTATTTAGCCTACCTGGATTTTTTTGACCCGCCCGATATTCGTGCTCATATAGCGAAGACAGGAAAACCATTGCCTAAACTCCTGAACTTTGCCGATGGCCCAAGCTGCCCGCGTGCCGACATCCCCGTGATTCACAAGGGCGATTTTCTCGGCGAAGAGACACTTGCCGGAGAAACATTCGACTGCATCATCGGCAACCCACCCTGGGCGGGGAGGCAAAATAAGCAGCTTGCACAGATGTTTATGCAAAAGGCGCCACTTTTTCTACGTAGCGGCGGAACCGGATGTCTTCTGTTGCCGTCCAAGATTTTCCAGAATCAGACAGACGCATTTCAGGCGAAATGGCTTGGGCAGGTGACGCTGAAACGGGTTTTGCAACTGGCGGATTATAGCTTCATACTTTTCCAGAACGCATTATGTCCCGCTTTTATCGCGCTTTTCACGAACACCCCTCCGCAACCAACTCAAGATCTGGTTGAGTTTGTCGCCCCCAAATTCAACCGAGCCGGACTCCGGCAAGGCATCGTTACCGTCAATCCCGCCGCCCGTACATGGATACCGCTGGGTGACATTCTTGCGGCAACCAGATTGAAAACTGCACCGGTAGCCTGGAAGCGCCGCCTGTGGGGTACACCCCGTGATCAAAAGCTCTTGGATCTTCTTCAATCAATGCCTTCCTTACGGGAACAGGTTGATGTGCTGAGCGAATTAAAAACACGGCGATCAGGGCAAACAAAAAGGTGGGTTACCGGACAGGGGATCAAGCCCTGGCCTGAACAAAAGGCAGAGTCGGAGTCGGATCGTCCCCCCAAAAGAAACAGGTGGCCTCTTGATACCCGCTTTATCGAGACCCAAACGTGGAAATCGGATCTACTTTTGTTGCCCGGGGACACAATATCCTTCGGGGAAAGATTGAAAAAGAAGAACTACCGCACGGATGTATTGTACAGCCAGCCCCCGTCAGAGCTGTTTCAACCTCCCATGGTTCTCATCAGCCAGGGGTCCATCAAAGTGGCATTTTGTGATTTTGAGATGCTTTTTCAGCATTCCCTGCAATCGATTTCCGGTCCAACGGAAGACAAAGACCTTTTGATGTTTCTTGCGGCATATTTGAGGTCCAACGTAGCAAAATACTTTCTCTTTCACACTTCCGCTAATTGGGGAATCGAGAGAGACAAGGTCCATCTCTTTGAGCTTCTGCGCGTTCCCTTCCCCTTGCCGGAAGATGAATTTGTATCAACGGACGCAGCGAAAATCGTATCGGAAGTTTCTCAAAAAATGATGAAACTCCATCAAAATCTGAAAGATACGTTCAGTCAGTATGAGCAGAATCTTAAAAGCCAGCCCTTGTTCAGAAGTCGCGGAGCAAAGATTGATAGACAATGGCACGAGGAACGCAAAGAGCAGGTCGATGCGTTTCAGGAAGAGCTTGAACCATTGATCTATCGCTATTTCGGATTGACGGAACAAGAAGTCACGTTGATCGAGGATACGATTCGGGTCTTCGAACCAAGTTCCACACCAACAACCTGGCAATCTGAAAAGACTGTGACCCTGGATCTGGTTGAGAAAACGACCGTAATCCCCTATGCCGCTCAAGGTTTAGCCGCATACGCGGACACTTTGGCTGAGACACTGAATACGTGGGCTAAGGCTGAAGGTTCAAGCTATCGCGTCAGTGCGGAAGGAGGGACAGACGAGGAAACAGGCCTGGCGATGGTTACCCTGAGGCTCTCTCTGGCCGAAACACCGTATCGGCGAAAGGCCCTGTCTCGACGGCTGACCGGAATTTTAAAAAAACTCTGTGCGCATGCTTCAAAGCGTAGCGAAACCCTGCTTTACGAGCGCGATATACTCATTTTCCAAGGAGAACTAATATATATTGTTCGTCCAAACATCCTCTTAAACTGGACGCGCACCGCGGCTCTTAACGATGCGGCAAGGATTTTTGCTGAAGTTGCTCTGGCTGGAGAGAAGCCATCATGAGCAACAGAGAGGCTGAGGCATATCGACCACTTTTCCCCACAAAGCATATTCACGTCGTGCTTGTTTCCATTGTTCAGGCCGCACGCACCCTTACGAAAAAAACGGATAGAGACAGGGAGGATTGGATCACAAGACGGCTCCATGCACGATTGATCAGAATTCGGGAATTCCGTGACGGCCCGTTCGATATTAGACTGCAACCAGAAATTCCCTGCCTTGATATTGATGCGGATAAACCCGCCGGCAGGATTGATTTGCTTGTCTCTTGCGGCCTTGGACATGAAGTGTATTTCGCCATTGAAGCTAAAAGACTACGTGTGTGCTCATCCGATGGTCGCGTTTCTTTTCATGGAAGCAGGGAATATGTTGTAGATGGGATGATGCGTTTCGTGAATGGGCAATATGCCCCTCATATGAAGGCGGGTGCCATGCTCGGGTATGTCTTTGACGGTAAAATTGAAAAGGCCCGTTCAAATATTGATAAGTCTGTTCGAAAGGAAGCAATAGATCTCAAACTGACGCATCCGGGACAGCTCATACGATCTCCCATATTGGCAGAAATGCATGTTGATGAAACCCGTCATGAACTATCAAAGCGATCTTTTACGATCTATCACGTTTTCATTGCAGTATAGTGTATGGTTCAACATTTCGTAAAAAAATCAGGTTTTTTCCCCTTTCCGGCAGGAGGAGCACCCAGATCATATTTTGCATTGCCTTGCAGAGCAACGCATCAAAATGTCCCGAACAGGGAATTTCCCTGTCTATGTACAATCGAAGGCAACCGTTCTGTTCATGGCTAAAAGTCCTACTTCCTCTCGGACTCAAATATAAAAACATAACGTCCCCAAATTCCCACAAATTCCCAGGGCCTTGAGGAAGTATGCCCTTTGAATCAGCTTGATTTTAACTTGTTGTTATTATAGCGATAAAAAAGCGCTTGTTAAAAATATTATAGGATGTCCCGGCCCTCCCCGGCCCAATAATAATTTTTGTGCTGTTAAAGACCAGTCAGATCGCCCAAACGCTCCAAAAAAGCTTTCCCGGTCAATATGATCCCGAAATATGTTACTGCGCTCGATACCTCTTTACGATCTTGATTCGCCGCCTCATTTGTTTTTCAATACTCCTAAAAGCCTTTTTACGCTTCTATCCCACTCTGGAAATAAATCAACTCTTTGAAATTTGTTAAGATCCAAATTAATCTTACTATTATCGAGTCTCACAGGTAAAATATAAATATCGTCAGGAGGAAAATTATCTAATTTATCCAAAGCAATCTTTAATTCTTTTTGCACAAAGCCAATTTTTTTTATCGTAAATTCGGAAATAAGTACGATAAAATAACGACTATTATTAATTGCTTTTGTAATTGCATATTCCCAATTTTGACCTGGAATCAAATCGTAGATATCAAGCCAAACATTAACACCATTATTTTTCAAATCATCATATAGTTTATCTGCTTTAGCTCTATCTTCTTTAGCATAAGAAATAAAAGTATAGTCCTTAATTTCTTCGATATTTCTAAGTTCATCCAATTTATCTAAGATCGCTAAAATATAATTTTTTCTCCCCATTTTCGAAATATAGTTTTCTT
>CAIVVZ010000438.1 GCA_903909505.1 uncultured Desulfobacteraceae bacterium | reverse complement strand
TCCAGACCGTTCCAAAACAAGACATGCAACTTTTCGGCGTCTTTCCAGTCCCCCACAGCGCCGATGACGATATCTCCCCTGGCCCGTTCGGCCCGATGGGCCCTCTCCTGCTTCATATCCGCCGTCTGATCGCATGACATCGCGAACACCGGAAGAATCAACATCAGCAAAATCATTCCATGTTTCACAATCAGGATACTCCCGCCAGATGATGCGCCCCGGAGACAAAGCCTTCCGGAGGTAAGATATTGATTTAATAACCGTCAGGCAATCTGCCGGCTCGCAAGCTCGGCAAAAGGGCCTTCCTGCTGCATTAATTCCGTATACGTGCCCTGCTGAATCAGACGCCCCTTCTCAAGGACATAGATCCGGTCGGCATTCATGATGGTGCTCAGACGGTGGGCAATCACCACCCGGGTTGCCTGGAGTTTTTCCAGACTTCGACTGACGATCGCCTGGGTCTGATTGTCCAGTGCGCTCGTGGCCTCATCGAAAAACAGGATGCGGGGCTTATTGACGATGGCCCTGGCGATCAGCAGACGCTGCCGCTGCCCTCCCGACAGGGTCTCGGCGCCGGGAGGAAGGACCGTGTGCATCTGCATGGGCATTTCCTTGACGTCATTTTCAAAACCCGCTGACCGCGCCGCTTCCCATGCATCCTCCAGCGTCAGGCTGGAAGAACCCACGATGTTCTCGAAAATCGAACCGGCCATGATTTTTCCGTTCTGAAGAACAACCCCCGTCTGCGAGCGAACCTCCCGGATGTCGAGATTTGAAATATCCTGATCGTCATAGTAGATGGTGCCGGATGCCGGCGTCTCAAACCCCATCAGGAGGCGCAGCAGGGTCGATTTTCCCGATCCGGAACTGCCGACCATCGCCACGAACTCACCGGCCCGTATCCTGAGCGAGACATCGTGGAGTACGTACGGTCCGTCATCGGCATACCGAAAATAGACCTGGCTGATTTCAATGTTTCCCGCAAGCTCCCCCGGGGACGCTTTGGCGGCATCCACCTCCGGCAGTGCTTCGAGAATCGGTTTGGCTCTTTCATACAGCGGAATGACGTTCAGGATTCCGATCACGGCCATGCTCATTTGAAGCAGCGCGCTTTGAAAGCTTGTGAACGCGGCATTGAAGCTGGTGAAATCCCCCAGGCTCAGCATTTCGCTGCGGACGAATACGATCCATGCAAAGATGGCCATGAGCGAGAGCGTGGAGAAGGCGGCATTGAAAGTCGCCAGCATGTTCCGGATATTGCCGGCTTTCATGGAGATGGCCTTATTTTCCGCAAAGAGCTTTGCCCAGATCGCAAATGCGTGGTCCTCGGTCCCCGTGACCCTGAGCTTGGCAATCCCGTTGATGAGCTGCAGGATGAGCCCGGATATGGCCCCCTGGTTATCCCGGAGTTTTCTTTGGTGGCGCACCTGGGCATAGCTCATCGAACCCGCGCATCCCGCGCCGAACAGGACCAGCGCGATGGCAACCAGCGCCAGTTTCCAATCGTACCAGAACAGCAATATCACATTAAAAATCGAGAACATTCCCGAGAGAATGGACTGCGTCATCGCACCCGAAAGTGCTTCCCGTATCCGGTTGATGCCAAGTGTCCTGTCTGTGAGATCTCCGGTGGTAAACCGGCGAAAGAAAGGCGCCGGCAGCGACAGGAGACGATCCATCACGCCGGATTGAAGGGAGATGTCCATCTTGCTTTCGATGCGGAGCATCGCGATTCCCTTGGTGATCTCAAACATCGATGTGGTGAGGGTAAGCGTCACCAGAATGAACGCAATCTGGGAAAGCAGAGAACGGTCGGCCGCGGGAATGACGGAGCTGTATATAATTCCCGTCGCAATGGGCGTAATCAGTCCGAGCAGGGATCCGAGCAATCCCAGCCAGAAGACGGTCTTTAGCTCGCCCGCGCAGCCAAAAAGTGCAATTCCGAGCAGGTCCCGCCCCACCACCGGCCGGTCGGGCAGGGGACGGTAGAATGTCATGGCAAAAGGCGCAATAGCGGCCGCCACTCGCGCATCCACGGGGATGCACGAGTGTTTCCCGGGATCATGAAGTACGTAGCTCCCCGGCGAAGCAGGAATCAATGCGACCGGTCGCTTTTCTGCCGCAAGGGTACCCAGCAGCGGACCGTTATCCTTGCGCCACCATTCTCCCTTCAGGATCACCTTCCGGGTGCGGAATCTCGAAGCCCTGGCAATGAGGATTAGCGGCTTTTGGTTGCCCCTTGCCGATTTGGTCGGTGCCTTTACTTCAATCCCCAGCTTTTCACCTACCATGCGGCAGGCCGCAAGGAAAGGATCGGCGGAATCATGGCTCACGCCCCCCTGTCTCTCTCCCAAGCTCAAAAGATCGGTCAGCCGGGACAGGGCGCCCTCGAATACGTCTTCCGTATTCAAGGCTTTCAGGTCCAGGCGCTGACGCTCCCGGGCGGCGGCGTCCCGAAGATTGAGCGCAAGACATTCCATGGCCAGTTTATGGAACAGCCGCAGGCCGGCCCATGAAGCATCCTCGGCCATATAGCCGCATGTGTCCAATGCGCGGAACCTGGCAGGAGCGGATGTTTGCAGCCATGCCTCGCCGGCCAGGGGAACCCAGTCGCCATCGGCAACCGGTGCAATGTCCTGCCGTCCCGTGAAACAGGACGAACCCTCCAGTTGCCGGACCCAGAGCACCCCGCATCCCGGCCGCACCACATTGGCCTCAGCCACGGAAGTTTCCTTGCCGGCTTCCAGAACAACAAACGTCTTCGGGACCATTCCTTTACGAAAACCCAGGAAAAATTCGGTAATCCATCCTTCGAGCAGCATGCATGCGGTCGCGGACCATTCGGGGTCCACCGTCAGTTCCTTGAACCGATCGCGACTGATCCGCAAAAGGGTTGTACCGGCCCCTCCCACGGCAACGAGCCCTTGACCCGCTCCGCCGGTCTCCGGAGCTATTCCGAACAGGACCTGTCCGGCTCCCGCGCGAAAGACGTGGCTTCGGATGCCCGCCGACTCTCCATTCTCGATCCTTGACAAAAAGATATCCACCTGCCCGGCGTGCACCAACCAGATGCTTTCGATGTCGTCGAGCAACAGGGGTTTGTTGCCTCCGGCTTCCACGGGAGTCCCTTCTTTCAAAAAAACCGATTCCATGCGCTGTTGTTCTCCTACTCCGACCGGAAACCATTTACCTGAGCACACACCTGTCGAAAATACGCCGCCGATCCTACTGCGACCCGATCAGGTTGGCGTATGGTCCATCCACGTTCTTCAGTTCATCGTGCACCCCGCGCTGCACGACCTTTCCCCGCTCGAGAACGATGATCTCATCGCAATCCCTGATGGTGCTCAGGCGATGCGCGACAATCAGGCAGGTGCACCCCCTTCGCCGGATGTTGTCGTCGACCACTTTTTCCGTGGTGGCGTCCAGAGCGGCAGTGGCCTCGTCAAGTACCAGGATGGTCGGGTTGATGGCGATCGCTCTGGCGATTTCCATGCGCTGGCGCTGCCCGCCGCTGAAATTGCTGCCGTTTTCGGCCACATAACTGTCATATCCATCGTTTCGGGCCGCAATGTCTTCATGGATACAGGCATCCTTTGCCGCTTGCAGGACAAGGGTCTCGGACAGCGTCTTGTCCCAGAGCGTCAGATTGTCGCGCACCGTCCCCCGGAACAGCAGTATCTCCTGGTCCACAAGTGCGATGGAATTTGTCAGTATCCGGCGTGACAGCTCCCGTCGCGGTTTTCCATCGAAAAGGATTTCGCCTTCCCAGGGTTCATAGAGCCCTGTGACCAGCTTGGCGATCGTTGATTTGCCCGAGCCCGTTCCGCCCACCAGCGCCACGCGAGCGCCCGGTTTCACGGTTAAATTGAAGTCCTGTATCAGAGGCGGTTCCAGGCTGCTGTATCCGAACGAGATGTTTTTCATCTCGAGATATCCCGACAGTTTCGGTGGCTCCGAATCTCCGAACGCCTCCACGTTGATCTCCGGCTCCAATGCGAACTGCCGGTCTACGGGGTAGTTGAACACATCGTCCAGCCGGTTCATGTCACCCGCTGTTTCCTGAAGCGTGCTTCCAAGGTCCATGATCTGTTTGATCGGACCGGTGAAGTTGGCCATCAGCATTTGAAAGGCAAGGAGCATGCCGAGCGTCAGATATCCCTCCATCACGCGCATCGCCCCAAGAGAGAGGATCACAACCGTATTCAGCCCGGCCAGAAGCATGGGAACAATGGAGAGGTACTGCGTGGAGACGGCCAGTTCCTGCTGCGCATTGAGCATCTTTGCCTGATAGCCCGCCCATTTGGAGAAGAAATCGGACTCGGCGCCCGTTGCCTTGAGCGTCTCGATCATCTGCAGGCCGCTCATCGTCGTACCCAGAAGTTTTCCCTGTTCCTGAAGCAGCTGCTGGTTGACGTCCACCCGCCTGCGCGATACGAACCGCAGTGCTCCCAGGTTCAGGAGCGCACTGGCGATTCCGACAAGCGTCAGGACAACGTCAAACTGAAACATGACGGCCGCGTAAAACAGAATCATGACAAGATTGAGCGCATTGGCGACAAGACCCCCGGAAAGGAGCCGGGCGACCTTATCATTGGTCAGCACGCGGTTGCCGATCTCGCCACCGAACCGCTGAGAGAAGAATTCCATGGGCAGCCGGAACACATGGCGGAAGAATCTGGCCGAAGAACTCAACGCAAGCTTGGTCTCGAGCCGCAGGAGACAGGTTTTCTGCCACCATGTCAGTACCGCGTTCAACAATGCCGTTGCCGCCATGGCGACCAGAAGCGGCTTAAGCCATCCGGACATCCCCTGGATCAGGATATTGTCCATGAAAACCTTCGAGAAGGTGGGCATCACCAGGCCGGGAACCACAAGGAAAAGCCCCGCCAGGAAAGCGTAGGCCAATGCCGTTCCGGAACCGCTCAGACGGCTCTTCAGGGCAGAGAAAAGGCTGCGTTTCTCCCCGCCTTTTTGAAATTCGGGTCCTGTTTCGAAGGTGAGCACCACGCCGGTGAAGGACTGATCCAACTCCTCCAGGGCAACGGTCCGCCTTCCCGAGTCGGGATCATTGAGATAGGCTTTCCCCTTTTTTATTCCTTCCAGTACCAGGAAATGATTGAAATTCCAGAAGAGAATCATCGGCAATGGCAGGGTTTTCAGCCCTTCGATCTCTTTTTTATATCCCTTTGCCTCGAGGCCGTGTTTTTTCGCCGCCTTTATAATATAACTGGCCTTGCTTCCGTCGCGCGATATGCCGCAGTCCGCGCGCAGGATCTCCAGCGGCACGATCCGGCCGTAATAGCCGAGTATCATCGCAAGAGACGCCGCGCCGCACTCGGCAGCCTCCATCTGAAGCACCGTCGGCGTCTTCACGCGTTTGCCGCGCCACAGCTCCACCGGCTTATCGCTTGTTTGTTCCATGGGATCAATCCTGCCCGGCACCCAGAATGTATTTTTTCAGAAGCGGAATGACCAGTGTGATCGGCGGCTGCTTATAGACCACCACTTTGGCGCTGCAAATGGTTCCGGTCTCGATCCGGACCGGAGGTCCCTTTGGCGAAGACCATTTGTATTTGCTCGTTGTATTCGGATCCGGGATCAGATCCGCGTATATTTCGATCTGAGCGCTCTTGGAAGAAAAATTGTCAACCAGTTTTTGATTC
>CAIVVZ010000437.1 GCA_903909505.1 uncultured Desulfobacteraceae bacterium | reverse complement strand
TTTCCAGATTTCATAAATCGCCGGATAGACCAAAAGTTCCAGCAAAAATGAGGTAAAGACCCCGCCGATCATGGGCGCGGCAATGCGTTTCATGACATCGGAGCCCGTGCCGATGGACCACATGATCGGCGCCAGCCCCAGAAACATCGTAGCCGTGGTCATGAATTTGGGGCGAATCCGCTTGACGGCCCCTTCCAATATGGCGCTTCTCAGCTCCGCCAGACTGCGCATCCGGCCTTCCTTTCTGGCCTGATCATACGCAATATCCAGATACAGGAGCATAAACACGCCTGTTTCCGCATCCACGCCCAGAAGCGCGATAAGCCCCACCCATACGCCGATACTCATATTATAGTTCAGAAAATAAAGCAACCACACCGCGCCGATTGCGGAAAACGGGACAGCGAGCAGCACCATGCACGTTTTGACCGCTGATCGGGTATTGAGATACAGCAGCAGAAAAATCAGAAAAAGGGTAAGGGGCAAAACCACCACCAGGCGCTCCTTGACGCGCAGCATCGCTTCGTACTGACCGCTCCAGGAAACGGCATAACCCGGCGGCAGTTTTACCTTGTTCCGGATCAGGTTCCCGGCTTCTTCGATATAGCCGCTCGGATCCCGTCCGGCCATATCCACATAAACATAGCCGGTCAAAAGGCCGTCTTCATTGCGGATCATGGACGGCCCGGTGGTGATCCGGATATCGGCCAGTTGCCCGATGGGGATCTGTTTCTGTCCGCCGGGGACTGAAACCAGAACCCGGCCGAGGGACTGAAGATCGCCCCGGTAATCGCGCATATAGCGCACATTGACCGGGTAGCGCTCCCGGCCTTCGACGGTCGTTGTTATGGTTTCTCCGCCGATCGCGTTTTGAACCGCTGTCTGGGCATCTTCCAGGTTCAGACCGGATAAAGCCAGTTGTTCACGATTCCACTTGAAATCCAGAAAATAACCGCTGCCCGTGCGTTCGGCGAAAACGCTGCGGGTTCCCTTGACCGCGGGCAGAAGCGCTTCGATTTGAGATCCGATGCCTTCAATGGTCGCAAAATCATCCCCCGAGATTTTCAAGCCGACCGGGGTGCGAATGCCGGTGGTGAGCATGTCGATCCGTCCCTTGATCGGCATGGTCCAACCGCTGGCAAGTCCGGGAAGCCTCAGGGCGTCGTTCATCAGACTGATCAGCTCCTCGTGGGAAATGCGATCGGAAACAAAACGGCGCAATACAGCCTTTCCCCATTCCGGCGCCCAGGCCGAATACCAGGTGTCAACCTGCCGCCACTTCTCCCTGGGATGCAGGATGATCACGGTTTCTATCATGGACAGCGGGGCCGGGTCCGTGGATGTCTCGGCGCGGCCGGCTTTTCCCAGAACCGTGTCCACTTCCGGAAACGATTTGATAATCCGGTCCGTTGCCTGAAGCAGTTTCTGCGCTTCGGTGATGGAAATGCCCGGCAGGGTTGACGGCATGTAAAGGATGGCGCCTTCATCCAGCGGGGGCATGAATTCCGAGCCCAGTTTCTGAAAAACCGGGACGGTAACGATCACCATCACAAGTGCCGTTGCGATCACGATCCATTTCCAGCGCAGGGTCCATTCGGCAACGGGTTGGTAGAGACCGATCAGCACCCGGCTGATCGGATGCTTGTCTTCGGAATGGATGGTTCCCACGAGCACGGTGTTTGTGGTCCGGCAGAGCCAGCGGGGCCGGAAGTCAAAGTTCCGGAAACGTGTGAAAAACAGCCGCAGCGCCGGATCCAGTGTGATCGCCAAGAGGGCGGCGATAAACATGGAAAGGGTCTTGGTATAGGCCAGCGGTTTAAAAAGGCGGCCTTCCTGGGACTCAAGCGTCAGCACCGGCAGAAAAGAGACGCCAATCACCAGCATGGCAAAGAAACTGGGGCCGGCCACCTGTTTGACGGCGTTGACGACAACCGTCCGGTAGTCCTCGCGCCGGCCGTTTCGCTCCCATTCCTCCAGTTTTTTATGGGTCTGCTCGACCACCACGATGGCCGCATCCACCATGGCGCCGATGGCGATGGCAATGCCGCCCAGCGACATGATATTGGCGGTCAGACCCATCAACCGGAAGGGAATAAAGGCCAGCAGTACGGCGATCGGAATGGTGATTACCGGAATGATGGCGCTGGGGATGTGCCAGAGAAAAAGAAAAATTACCAGCGCAACGGTCAGGATGACTTCCGTCAGGGTGGATTTCAGGTTGTCGATGGCCCGAAGGATCAGCTCCGACCGGTCGTAGATGGGGACCACCTTGACGCCGGACGGCAGCCCCGGCGTGATTTCAGCGATTTTTGCCTTGACGCGGCGGATGACATCCAGGGCGTTTTGTCCCTGCCGCATGACCACGATGCCGGAGACGACTTCTCCGGTGCCGTCCAGATCGGTGACCCCCCGCCGCTGGTCCGGGCCCAGGACTACCTGCCCGACATCCTTGACGCGAATCGGGGTGCCGCTGTCGCTGGTTGCAAGCAGGATGTTCTCGAAATCGGTGATAGATTTGGCATAGCCGCGCCCGCGCACCATGTACTCGGTTCCGCCGAACTCAATCAGCCGGCCCCCCACTTCGGTATTCCCGCCGCGGACCGCCTCCACCACGCGACCGATGGATAGATTGTAGGCCTGCAGCCGGTTGGGGTCCACATTTACCTGGTACTGCTTGGTGAACCCCCCGATCGGCGCCACCTCGGCAACGCCGGGAACCGACTTCAGATAGTAGCGCAGCACCCAGTCCTGGCAGGCACGCAGCTCCGCCAGGCTGTGTTGGCCGGATGGGTCCACCAGGGCGTACTGGAAGATCCATCCCAGGCCCGTGGCATCCGGCCCCAATTCGGTCTTCACCCCTTGCGGAAGTCCGGGCAGAACCCCGGAAAGATATTCCAGGGTTCTGGACCGGGCCCAGTAGATGTCGGTGCCGTCTTCAAAGATGACATAGACATAGGAATAACCGAAATCGGAAAAGCCGCGGACCGCCTTGACCTTGGGAGCCCCCAGCATCGCGGATACGATGGGATAGGTCACCTGGTCTTCGATGATGTCCGGGCTCCGGTCCCAGCGCGAATAGACGATGACCTGCGTGTCGCTGAGATCCGGAATGGCGTCCAGGGAAAGGTGCTGCATGGACCACCAGCCCGTGATGCAGGCAGCCGCGACCAGGATAAAGACGATGAACCGGTTCTGAACCGAGAAATCAACAATGCGGTCAATCATGTTTGGGTTCCGCCAATTTCATCCGGCTTTCGGAATCGATGAGGAAATTGCCTGAAATGACAATTTGCTCTCCGGGTATGAGCCCTTCGACGATTTCAACCCGATCGCCGAAGCGCCAGCCGGTAGTGACCGTCCGGGGTTCAAAAAAGCCATTCTCCAAAGCCGCGAAAACCGTCTGCCGCCGTCCGGAATCCAGGACCGCGGATGCCGGCACGGTCATGGCCGGAGACAGGGTGGTGAGAAATTCAACATCGACAATCATCTCCGGACGGAGCGTATTTTTCGGATTATCCATTTCCAGGCGGACCTTCAGCGTGCGCGTGGTTGCATCAAACAGGGGCGGGACGTCACTGACCCTGGCCTCATAACGCCTGTTCCGCCCCGGAAGGGATATTTTTGCGCTCATTCCCGGCCGGATGTAGTTGGCTTCAGTATTAAAGACATCCGCAATAACCCATACACGGCTCAGATCGGCTATCCGGAAACATTCCGTGCCGCGATCAATTTTTTGGTGAGAGAAGATGCTGCGGCCAAGCACCAACCCGGCGACCGGAGATCTTATTTCCAAAGCGGTCCCATACTGTCCGGTTCGCACGAGCTCTTCAAGCTGGGTTTCTCCGAACCCCAGGTTCAGCAGTTCCAGTTTGGCCCTGTTGGCATAATACTCTGATAAAGACAGTTTGGTTAAAGGCTGTTTTTCAGCGGGCTGCTGACGTGCCGCGGGCTTGGGAACCGCGGGTGTCGTCCCATCATCGGGTTGCGGGGTTCCAGGTTGGGGTATTCCCGCGGGCTGTAAGCCGGTTGTGCGACCGGCTCCGGAAGGCTGTGTTCCAGGCTGGGGCAGCCGTCCCGTTTTGCCGAGTTCCGCCAGATATTGCTGCTGCCAGGTGAAAAAATCATTGCTGTAAATGTTGATTCGGGCCATGAGTTGGTCTTTTTTGACCAGACTGCCCGTGGTGCTCCCGGGGACGTCCCACATCCAGCCATCCGTGGCCGCCATCAGCCGGTATATCCGGTTTTCATCGGGGGCAATGCGACCCAACGTCCGGACACGATGGGTTTCCGAAACCATCTTTACGGTGCCGATCTGTACGCCGATAAGTTGCTGTTTTTGAGGCGTGATCTTGACGGTGCCCGGAGACATCGAGCGCGCGGCGTCCGAGAAACCGTATCCGGAGGATTCTTCATCTCCGTAAACGGGTTCCATGGGCATGCCGCACGGCGCGATACCGGGTTTAACTGATGTGTTTGTCGGATTCATGGGATCCACGTAATGAAGAATCCGGCGCTCCGTGTCATGATTCCCGCCGGTTCCGTGCCGGCTGTACCAGGCTCCGCTCAAAAAAGATCCGAAGAGAAGGGCAAGAAGTGATATGACGACTAAAGGTTTCTTCATGGCAAGTTGTCGGTCTTTCGCAGCGGATGAAGATGGAGAAGGCTTTTAAATTGACGTTAATCAAAACGAAAAAAAGCAACTCCGTTGAAAGCCTGCCCAAAAGGCGCGACATCAACGGAGTTGCCGTCAAAAATACATTACTACATTTTGGTTAATTCACAATGGTCCAATTGGTATCGGAGACTTGTGGAAGCGATGCCGTTCCGATTATTTTTGCTCCATCCATATACCAAACCATGATTTCGCCGGAATGGGTATTCCTCCAGAGGATGTCGGGTTTATTGTCGTTATTGAAGTCTCCCGTTCCCACAACCTTCCAGGTCAGATCCAAGGGTGTGGCGAGGGTGTCGAATTCGAGCCCTATGGTAGTAATTCCGTTCATATAAAAGATCTGGAGGGTGCTGGTGTTGTTGTTCCCGTTGATTTTACTCCAGAGGATATCGGGTTTACCGTCACGGTTGAAATCATCCACCCCTACAATTTGCCAGGTCGAATCAATGATGAGAGGGGGTAAAAGGACCGGCGTCGTCCCCGTAAACGTTGCGTTATTCATGAACCAGACCCTGGTTGAGTTGATTGCGATATTTCTCCAGAGGATATCGGGTTTGCCGTCACCGTTGAAGTCGCCCACGCCCACAATTTGCCAGTTCTGGTCGGTTTCTGAAGGAAGGAGGTCTACCCCCGTGATAGTGTTTCCGTTCATATATGTGACCGCATTTTGACCGGTTGAGGCGTTTCTCCAGAGGATGTCGGGTTTGCCGTCTCCATTGAAGTCACCCCTGCCCACAATTTGCCAGTTCGTATCGGCGATTGTGGTGATCGAATCTGCCCCGGTCGGCGTAATCCCGTCCATATACACGATGGCGTTCTCGCCGGTTGAGGTATTCCTGAAAAGGATATCGGTCTTGGCGTGGGGGTTGAATACCAGTGGGCGCATCATGTCGTTTTCTTCATGGCCCAGAAGATGGCAGTGCCACACATACTCCCATCCGAAATTGGTCATCTGGTTGACGGTTGTGACCGGAAGTCCGTTTGGACCTTGGGGCCAGAAATTCATCGTGCCGCCTATCGGCTGGGTCGGGTCAAGCGGTCGAATGCTGTCGGGAATGATGAAAGGAAACCGGGGAGTAACCGGTTTTATCGCCACGATCGCATCTTCCAGCGGATTCATTCGGACGGTTTCCTTCCAGCCCAGTTCGTTGGGATCGGGCGGTCTGATCGCGCCATCCCAGCCAACCCGGTTGATGAGCTGCACATTGAACAGGTGAAAGTGGATGGCGTGCGTGTCAACGCCATTATGCGTAATCTTCCATATCTGGGTCTCGTTGTTGGCGGTTTTCTCCGTGGGGGGATCAATGTATCCATAGGGAATCGTGGTCTGGTTGTTGGCATTGGTAAACGGCAGTTCAACTCCCAGCGTGGCATTCATCCGTCCATAATTGGTCTCGAAAAGCTCCTGTATGGCCTTTGGTTTCAAGTTGACCGTTTTGGGTGTGTTTGAACCAAACGGTGCAAAGGTCAGAGTCGTTCCCTGAATGCTTGAAAAATTCTGATCGATTGCATCGGTGTAGGTCGCATTGTAGGGCCCGTTGGGAAGGCCGTAAGCCGCCTGCGGCACCGGGGGCGGGTCCTGGGACACGGCATAGGCATGAGGCAATCCTGAGGTCGTGTTTTGCAATGCGGCCAGGTTGAAGGCAGGGGCCGGGGTTCCGGCCGCTACCCGGAATTGCATGAGGGTCCGGGTGTTGGGTCCCTTCCCCGCAAGCGTTGAAGGCGCGCCGCCGATATCGGTATTATCCGGGCAGCCCGTGTAGTAGTCGTTGCGCGGGTCAAACGCCGGTACCGGTGTCGGGGCATCGTTATAAAGAATAATGGTGGAATTGTCGGGAACCTGTGAAAAGTCTATGATGATGTCCGCCCGTTCCGCAGGCCCCATAAAGAGGGTCTTGCCTTCGACATTCAAGACAACAATGTCTCTGCGGTTGTAATTATAGCCGATCGGTGTGTTGGGGAGCACTACCGGAGCCGGCAGAAATCCGCCCTCGGTCCCGATCTGGATGATGTTCGGGCCTACCGTGGCCGGATCCGGAACTCCGCCATCCCGGCCATCCGACGGCCAGGATGCGGGATAGTTTGCACCCGTTCTGACCGAAGGTACCATTTTGACTTCCGTGGGGTTGGCCGGGTCGGCATAATAGAGTTGCAGGTTCCAATAACGGTCATTGGCTGCGTTCAGTATCCGGAACCGGTAGGCTTTACGCTCCACCTGAAGGAATGGATAGGCCGCGCCGTTGATCACGGGGGTGTCCATGAAGGCTTCCGGCAAACCGGTGGGATTGGGCGTTCCGGGGATATCCGGCGGTTGGGTGGGATTGGCAGGGCCATATAACGGGTTTGGAAGCGTTCCGTGATTCAGCAGACCCGTGTACGGAGGGAAGAACCAAAGGGCGTAATCCCACCTGCCCATGGGGTTGGCGCCGCTGAAGTCCCACGGATTCTGGTTCGGCATGTAAACATGGGGCAACCAGAGATTGCCGTAGCCACCATATTTGGCCGTATCCCAGGTCGGGTCCTGCGCCATCAGGTGGGGGGTGTC
>CAIVVZ010000436.1 GCA_903909505.1 uncultured Desulfobacteraceae bacterium | reverse complement strand
AGTTTCGAATTCACACAAACTGCCGTCTCTGATTCGGTTGACAACATGCCCCGACCAGACTTCGCCGCTGGAGATCCGGGCCCACATCGTTTTGTAAAACGCATCATCGTGCTGGTCGCTTCGCAAGACGGCAAAATTATGTCCGACAAGCTCTTCACGGCCAAAGCCGGTGGCCTTCTCCGTGGCAGGGTTGATATATTCGATTTTGCCATGTTTATCCGTCAGGATGATGGCATCGGCGGCATGTTCGATGGCAGTGGCCAACCCCACCCGCTCTTCCTCTGATCGCCTCCGAGCCGTAATGTCAATATAAAGTGCCTGGCTGGATGGCAAGGGGCCGAATTCGATGATATTGGCAAAAACCTCCACCCAGCGTATGGTCCCATCCTTTCGAATGATGCGGAACTCGTATCGCTGCTCTACAGGCTTTCCCATCAGCCGGTCCAGATTGCGTTCCCGAACAAAAACCCGGTCATCCGGATGGACCAGGTTCCAGATTTGTTCTGAATCCAGGGAAAGTGCCTCATTCGAAGTGTAACCGAAAATTTGGGTCCACGTGGGGTTGACATAGACAAAAGCAGGTGGCAAGCCACGAAACACGGCAATTCCCTGAATCGATTGCTCCGCCAACAACCGGTATCTTTCCTCGCTTTCTCTCAGGGCATCCTCCGCCAATTTCCGAGTGGAAATATCCCTGCAGAGTGCAAGGATCAAGGCATCTCCCGTTGTCTTGATCAAAGCGGCATTAATCTCTATGGGAATAATGTCGCCGGCTGCGTTCACATAATCAATTTCGAGATTTCTGACACAACCACTTTCAACACACCGTTCAACCTCTTTAATATTTCTTTCCAGGTCATACGCGGCGGTCCACGCGGTCACGCCTTTTCCCATTATTTCCTGCAAGGTGTCATGCCCCGTCAATCTCACATATTCCGCATTGGCATCCAGGACTTTGCCTTCCCGATCAAGAATCACGTATCCGGTATCCGTGGTTTCAATCAAAGTCCGGTATTTCTCTTCACTTTCTCGCAGGGCTTTTTCCGCACTTTTGAGATCAGTGACGTTTCCCTTAAGTTCTTCAACATTTGTTCCCAATGACTGATATAGCGACCTAAGATTGCCATACATTTCATTTATGGAGAAAACAAGCTGGTCCAGCTCATCCTTTCCCGAAAGCTTTTTCAATCCGCGTCGCAGTGCAAGTGGGGCATCCGCGCGATTCATATCCAGAGATCTGGCATAAACCGCAATGGAATGAAGATGCCGGCCTATCAGAAAATAAAAGAGAAAAAAAATAAACAGGGAAACCATGATAATTTCAAAGGCTTGGGTGAGAAGGGTGAGGATTGATCTGTTAATCAGGCGATGATAGACCCCGTCCATTCCGGCAACAACGGACAGCATGCCAAGATCGTATTCTTTACCATCAGATGTATAATGCAGCGGGAACTGACGGCGGATGCCTCCTTCCGATTGGGGAATTCCCAGAACAATCATGCGGCCATCCGCCTGTTTGATTTCCAGATAAAGTATGTCCGGCAGGCTCAGGACACCTTCCATCTGAATTTTCAGTAGATCATCGTTTAGTTCCCATAAACTTCTGGTAATTCCCTTCAAATGGCTTTCCGCTATTCGCTGGATTCGGCCTTCAATCTGGGACACATCCTTACGATAATCCAGAAGCAATTGTATAAGGGTCGTAAGGCATATGAGAAGGGCGCTGAACAGGAAAATGTATAGAATCAGCCTGCGGACAATGCTGTATTTAAAATTGAGGGGGAAATCGGTCTGCTTGCTCATCGGAAATCGTCTTTTCTGTTTGAGGGAAGAATCTGATGTAAAAGCGGAAAATTCATTAAATGGAGTTTGCCGAAATTACCGAATATAGTCAATTGAAAGAATGTCATGGCAACCTCGCTGGAGTTAAGCAAAGTGAAAAAAAGGTACAGGTGGATACAAAAGCGCGGCGATAGGATTTATGCAGAAATTGTTGTCATAAACTTGGGGACGCGGAAGGCGTACGTTTGATTGTTGCTTCCTTGTAATGGCCTTTTTTGCCCAGATAAGCCTGCTGAACGTCCTTGTGTTCAAGGAGCATGGTACCTTCTCCTTCGATGGCCACCCTGCCGGTTTCAAGGACATATCCCCTATCGGCAATCTGGAGAGCAGCCCTGGCGTTTTGCTCGATGAGCAGGATGGTTTTACCTTCCTCTTTCAGATTCTGGAGGATGCGAAAGATCTCCTGAATTACCAGCGGGGCAAGACCCATGGAGGGTTCATCCAGGATGAGAAGCTGAGGCCGGGCCATCAGGGCACGGCTGATGGCCAGCATCTGTTGTTCTCCGCCGCTGAGAGTTCCCGCCAGTTGAAGCCGTCTTTGACGCAAAAGGGGAAAGATGTCAAACATCCGGTAGATGTCTTCCTTTATCTGGCGGCTGTTTCTTCTATGGATAAAGCCCCCCATCTGCAGGTTGACTTCTACGGACAGGGTTGAAAAAACATGCCGGCCTTCCGGAACAACAGAGATGCCGCGTTCAACAATGGCCTCGGGCCAAAGCCCCTGAATGGCGGCTCCCTGAAATGTGATGACGCCTTTTTCCGGCCGCGTCAGGCCGCAGATGGTATGGACAAGCGTGCTTTTTCCAGCCCCATTGGCCCCGATCAGGGCCACCATCTCCCCGCTCCGGACCTGAAGCGATATTCCCTTGAGGGCATGGATATTCCCGTAATAGGTGTGAATGTCAGAGACCGTCAGCATTCAATAAATTCCATTTAACCGCCTCCCAGATAGGCTTCGATCACTTCGGGATGATCCATGATTTCCATTGGCGTCCCCGAAGCCAGTTGGGACCCATAGTGCAGCACCAGAATCCGGTCTGCAATCTCCATGACCAGGTTCATGTCATGCTCGACCAGAATGACTGTCACCCCGCAGGCGCGGATTCGCTGAATCAGTTCTCCCAGGACTTCCGTCTCTCGCATGTTGAGCCCTCCGGCGGGCTCATCCAGCAGCAGCAGCCTGGGATCAGTGGCCATGGCCCTTGCAATTTCAAGGATCTTCTGTTTGCCCAGCGGAAGGGTTCCGGCCGGAAGGTTTGCCGAATCCCCCAGCCCTACAAAGTCCAGATGTGATCGAGCCGTTTCCCGGATTTCGCGTTCTTCCCGGCGCATGGCGGGGAGCCTCAGTCCGGTTGCCCAGAAGCCGCTTCGTGTTCTCGGGTGCCGGCCCAACATGATGTTTTCCAGTACGGTCATGGATTTAAAAAGAGCCACATGCTGAAAAGTGCGTGAGATGCCAAGCCTTGCGATCCTGTGGGGAAGCATGCCGTTGATCTGCCTGCCTTCGAACAGAACATGACCGAATGTGGGCTGGATCAATCCGCTGATGCAGTGAAAAAGGGTTGTTTTCCCCGCACCGTTTGGGCCGATCAGGGCCTGAATGATGCCCGGAGGCACGGTATACCGAATTCCCTTCAGCGCAACGAGGCCGCCAAAATGCATCTGGATGTCACACATTTCAAGAATAGAAGGAGAATCGGGAAAACAGGCTTCTTGCATGGCGCTTTATCGTTTGTAAAGAGAGGTCTGGACATTTTGGAAAATACCAATGGCCTTTGGAATCAGGGAAACCATGCCACCGGGTAAAAAAAGCGCTACGCACAGCAGCATTGCGCCATACACCAAAATTTCATAATCAGAAAAAACCTGAAGCCATTCATTACCCGCAAAAGTCAACAGAACCGCGCCAAGAATCGCCCCCCAGAGGCTTTGCATTCCTCCCACCATGACCATCAGCACAAAACGGATGGACCACATGAGATTGAAAGACCCCGGATTCAGACATGTGACATAATGGGTATAAAAACTTCCGGCAAGGGCCGATAGAATTGCGCTGAATACGAAGATCTGGACCTTGTAACGGGCCGTGGGAACGCCCATGGATTCCGCCGCCATTTCCTCTTCGTGAATGGCCCGGAGCCCGCGGCCGACCCTGGAGTGTATCACGTGAAGGCAGAACAGCAGCGCCAGAAATACGACTGCCCAGATCATATAATACCATGCCACTTCACTGATCAGCTTCCAGCCGCCGATTTTAAGCCCCGGAATATCAACCATGCCGGAAGGCCCGCCTGTCCATTTCACTTCCTCGCCCAGGACAATATGAACAATCACCCCAAAGCCCAAGGTGGCCATGGCCAGATAGTGCCCCTTGAGACGAAGGGCAGGAACGCCGATGATCCAGGCGACCAGGGCGGACAAAGCCGCGCCAGCGGGCATGGCCATCCAGGGATTCCATCCCAGACGGCTGGTCAGGATTCCCGAGCTGTAAGCTCCGATTCCGAAAAAAGCCGCCTGGGCCATGGAGACCTGGCCTGCATAGCCCATTAGCATGCAAAGGCCGAGGCTCACCAAGCTGAAAATTCCGGCAAAGATCATCACATCCACGTAATGGGATATCGGCTTCACTTTCAGGGCGATTCCGGGAAAGACGGCTATCAATAGCACCATGCCTGCAAACGCCCATCGGTCGTTTTTATTCATCTTGATCCATTTATGAAAGTCTCGACAATTTTTAAAACTTTTTCAGCCTGGCCGTTTCGCTGCCAAACAGACCTTCTGGCTTGAAAAAAAGCGCCAGGAGCAGAAAAATCAGAGCTACGGCATCTTTATAACCTGAAGAAAGATAGCCGGCGCAATAGGATTCGGCAAGTCCAAGAATAGCGCCTGCCAACAGCGCACCGTAAAAATTCCCAAGGCCCCCAAGCACGGCCGCGCCAAAGCCTTTCAGCCCCAGCATGGCGCCCCTGTCATAATCCATCAGGGAAATCGGGGTGATAATAACGCCGGCTGCCGCGCCGATAGCCGCGCTCAGGATGAAGGACAGAAGCACCATCTGCCGTACGGGAATACCTACCATTCGGGCTGCGATGGGATTGTCCGCGCAGGCCAGCATGGCCTTGCCATAGAGGGATCGGCGGAAAAAAACCGTCAGCGCAATGACAACCAGGGCGCTCACCCCGAATATCCAAAGGACTTGGGGCTGTAAGGCTGCCCCGGCAATCATGATGGGACCTCCCGAGCTGAAAGCCGGCAGGCAATGCGGATCTTTCCCATATCCGAGCATGGCGGAACCCTTCAGGAGTATGGATACGGCAATCGTAATAATAATCAGGGAAAGCACGCCGGCGTTTCTGGCCCTGCGGACGACAAACCGTTCCATGGCAAAACCCACACACCCGGTGGACAAAACCGCCGCAACAAAGGCCATGAATACCGGAAAGTGAAACGATCCGACAAAAAAGGCAGCAAATAACCCGCCCAGCATCACAAACTCCCCCTGAGCAAAGTTGATGATTTCGGTGACATTGTAAATGATATTATATCCGATAGCCACCATCGCGTAAATAACGCCGACAGTCAGACCACTGATCGTATATTGCAAAAGATCCGTTCCCAATATAATCCCTCAAGAAACAATGGCTTCGCCTTGCCGCGCTTTGTGATTGACACGCGAGTATTGCCGAAAAGGGCTATCGGTCGTTCCGGCACCATAGATAGCCCTATATAACCCACACATGCGCTCTTTATAGCTTAAGCGCAACATGAATTACAACACGCATATTCCAAACAGACTGGAAATAGCAACCCATCAGGGTGCAAGCGCCCAATCCCCATTTTTCACCACAACCATTTCCAAATCGTCCTTGCCAAGGCCATTGTGGTCTTGAGACGTAAAATTGAAGATGCCGTGCTGCCCGACAAAATTGTGTGTCGTTTCGATAAAATCCCGAATTTTAACGCGATCTGGCCCAACGGACTTCAATGCAGCCATGGCCAGGTGCAGGGAATCCCAGGCATGGCCGCCAAAAGAAGAAATGGGCTCTTTGTAACGCGCTTCATAAGACTTTGTATATTCCATGATGATGTTTTTCTGCGGTTGAGTATCTGCAAGAAGGGATCCGACATTCACCCTGGCAAGGGGCAGCAGCACACCTTCGGCTGCCGGTCCACAGAGTTCCAGATTTTTCCGGTTTCCGAAACCATGACTCTGGAATAGCGGGATGGAACCCATGCCCAAGTCCCGCCAGTTTTTTACAGCCAGCACCTGAGTGGGGCCTATCGACCAGTTGACAATGGCCTGGGGTTGTACGCTCCGGATTTTGGTGAGCTGGGCCGAAAGATCCGTGTCCTGGGGGCCATACCGTTCATCCGCCGCAATGGTAATGCCATATTCAGGTGCCAGGCGCAGCAATTCCTCACGCCCACTGGCCCCAAACCCGGTGGAATCGCTCATGATCCCTATTTTTTGAATGCCTTTGGACTTCATGTAATCATACATCTTTCCGGCCACGTGGCTGTCGGAGCCGGCAACCTTGAAAACCCATTTGCGGCTTTCAATCGGTGTTACGATTTTGTAACTGGCGGCGCAGGAAATCAGGGGAACCTGAGCGTCTTCGACAACACTGACCACGGCAAGGCTTTCTCCGCTTCGGGTTGGCCCGATAATCACGGGAACCTCATCCTTCTTGACCAGTTTTTTTACGGCCAGATTGCATTTGGTGGCATCGCTTTCATCATCGTAGACAATCAACTCAAGCGGATGCCCGTTGATTCCGCCTTTTTTGTTTACTTCTTCAACAATCATTTCCGCAGTTTTTTTCTCCGGCTCTCCCAGAAAGGATCCGACCCCGGTGATGGAAAACACGGCTCCGATCCGGTAAGGCGATTCGGCTGCCCATCCACAAGACGACACTGCTAAATGAAACAGCATTCCCCAGAAGAACAAACCCACGACTGCCCACCGTTTTTTGGATTGACGCATATTACCTCCTGTGTGACGTTGAATAACCTGTTTGACAGGCACAAAAAAAGCCGTGGTTAAAAAACCACGGCTCACAAAAACAAAAAAGCCGTGGACAGTCCGCTTCTGCGATCTGCCCACGGCCTGATTTCAAAGGCGCGTTATCGGGCAGACCGCCTGAAATAGGTATAATAGTAATCTTCGATATATAATGGATGGATCATGGTATCCTTGTTCCGAATCATGAAGAACCGACGGTTAAAAAACATGCATGCTGGGGTCGTATAGATGATTAAGCTGCTTTTTGTCAAGACAAAATATAAATCCGGCTTCAGAGAAGCCCGGGCAGCCGGCATTCGATGGCCAGATCGGATCCAACATTGATTGGCACGGATTATGCTGTCTATATTCTCAAAAGCAAAAGCGCGAAAATCTATTGATCCGATTTTTCGCTCCATACCCATTCACCGTTTACGAGTTTAATTTATCCTGATTATAACGGATTTGGGGGGATCGTTTTGTATCCTCCCAAAGAAGCTGATATCATCAGGTTATGCAGCCAATTTTCATGATAACGAAACTTGTTCAGTCTTTCAGCAGGACTTTGAAAATTTTGATACTT
>CAIVVZ010000435.1 GCA_903909505.1 uncultured Desulfobacteraceae bacterium | reverse complement strand
CGAAGGCGTCATCGACAAGCTTTACAAGGGAATGCCGGAAGAAACAAGACCGACCTATGAATCGTTGTCGCGCACGATTACGGTTGTGCCGGCGAGAAACACCGCCATTTTAAATATCGATGTTATGGCTTATTCGCCGGAAGAAGCCCAGACTGTGGCCAATACCCTGATGGGGGTTTATAATGGACCCGAAAAACCAGACACAGGAAACGCGACCGGCAAGGTGGAACACAACGAACTATGAGCAAAACAAGACAACACTACACACCGGAATTTAAGGCCCAAGTCGTGCTGGAGGTCCTGCGCGAAGAAAAGACGGTACAAGAAATTGCGTCGGCGCACAAGCTGCACCCGAACCTTCTTACCCGTTGGAAAACCGAATTTGTGGCCAACATGGCCCTGGCGTTCAGCAAGGAAGAGGCGAATGCGGCAAAAATTCAGCAGCGCTATGAAAATCGGGAAGCCGAACTCTACAAGCAAATCGGCCAGTTGACTACGAAGTTGACGTGGCTTAAAAAAAAATGTGCCCATCTTCCTTTCGCGAAAGGACCGGATGGCGATGATTGACTGCGCCGAGAATTTATCTGTAAAGCAACAAGCTCTTCTGCTGGACGTCAACCGAACCAGCCTGTATTATAAGCCCGCTGGATACAGCGAAGAAGAAATCAAGCTGCGTCACCGCATCGACTTCATCCACAACGAACTTCCGACATTTGGTTCGCGCAGAATCAGGGATATACTGAACCGGGAAGGGTGGGACATAAACCGCAAAGCGGTGCAGCGGCGGATGCGCGAAATGTGCATTCAGACCACTTATCCAGGGCCGAACCTATCAAAACGGAACTTTCAGCATCGGGTATTTCCCTACCTGCTGCGGAATCTAACGATCGATCAAATTAATCAGGTGTGGCAAATTGATATTACGTTCATCCGACTGGCCCACGGCTGGCTGTATATGGCAGCAATCATTGACGTGCATTCCCGCTTTCTCGTAGACTTTGAATTGTCGACAACGATTGATAAACAATTTGTGCTCACTCTATTGAAACGGGCTTTCGCCAGAGCGAAGCCGGACATCCTCAATAGTGATCAGGGAAGCCAATTTACCTGTGACAAGTACATCGAACTCGTAAAAGATGACGCCAAGATCAAAATCAGCATGGACGGCAAAGGGCGGGCTACGGACAACATCTACATCGAACGCTTCTGGCGAACTCTCAAGCAAGATGAAATCTATCTAAATGAATATGGTTCCCCCAAAGAAGCCAGGGCGGCGATCGGGGCCTTCGTCCATCGCTACAACTATTTTAACCCCCACGCCGGCATCGGTCAGAAAACTCCCGGACAGATTTACAGCGGGGTCAGCCCACTGTCGATTGATGAATATCAAGAGGAAAGGATGGCTCACCTTACGTCGCTCAAAAAGGTGTCTTGACAATGGGGTCCATTAAAAATAATGACAAACTCATTCATATTTGATAAAACGGAACAGATCACATGGAATGTCAAGCCGATTGTGAAGGAGGATTATTATCAATATGGGAAATGAGCCAATTTCAACCGGACAAAATATCAAAAACGCTTTTGAGGTAGTTATCAGAACTTATCAAAGTATAGAAAAAATGTTATCGGAAATG
>CAIVVZ010000434.1 GCA_903909505.1 uncultured Desulfobacteraceae bacterium | reverse complement strand
GGCACGCCTTGAAAAACGTCCGGGTAAAAAACCGGTTGGCCAAGGCGGTCGATGGCTCGGCGCAGCCGGAAATAATCAGGTCATAAGCTTTATCCGACCGCAGATACTGGCGTGGATCCTGAATATGGGTGTGAATCGTGACCTGTGGGCCAGTCTCCGGCAAATCCGCTGTCAGGTACTCCCGGGTCAAACGGATCAGCGCCGGATCGATTTCGACTTGGTCGATTTCAACCGGGTCGATCTGATCCGGCCGGTGTCTGGCTGCCTCCCCGGCAAGCCCTTCGGCCGTTCCTTCCATGATCAGCACCCGGCGGGGATCCGGATGCTGAAGGCAGGCTATATGGACCAGTTCCTCGGCGCTGACGGACTGGCTGTCGGCGATCAGGGCATCGTTTTGATACAGCACCGTCTGGCCCTGGCTTCGGGTCACCGTGAGCCGACCATATTCGGAATCCTGGCATTCCATCAGGTCAGGGTGATTCCACCGGGTCATGGACTGGTCCAGCTTATCGGAACCCGCCATCAGAGCGATCAGGGATATGCCCGTTAAAAGCCATTTCAAGGCAGGCCCGCCCTGGCGGCGGTCTCTGCCCGGAATTCGCTCCACTGCCAGGACTGCGGATGCCATTGTGATGGCCGCGCAGATCAGGGCTTGGGCCATGTTCTGAACGCCCCAATGAAGCATCAAGGCGGACAGCATGCCCCCGAATACGCTGCCCGAGCATTCCATGGCATAGGCGCGTGCCAGGGTGCGGCCGTACCGCATCCCCTGATCCGCGGCCCGCTGAAAGGCCGCGCCCAGAAACAGGCAAAGCGGCAGCAGGGACGCGGCAACGGCCGGAACAAAGACGGACAGCGGAAGATAGGTCCCCGGAGGAATGCCGGCCAGGTTCCGCAGCGACCGGATGAAAACCATGTCCGCCAAAACCGCAAGACCGACCAGAAACAGCGTGGCGGGAAGACTCGGCCCCCGATTTGACGCTGCCATGAAAACGCCCGCGGCATTAAAGAGCATCCAGGCGCCCAGAGCCAGAACACAGATGAGTTCCACCCCATAACCGGCAACCATCCATTCCCGGAAAAGAACCACCTGGCCCAGAACCGATACGGATCCGATTCCGAACAATACCGGATCCAGCACCGAGATCCCGGAAGTGTTCCTGCCGGAGGGAACGCCGGTATTTGAACCGACCGAGCCCGAAGGGTCAGGGTTCACTGAATATGACCGCCTGGAAAATGTGAAACTCGGCATCCTGCTTCCAGCAATCCGATGCGAGCCCGACCTTGCGGCACAGATTATCCAGCATTTCATCCCGGGTCCAGCCCTGTTCCGGCGCCACCTGGGGCAGAAAAACCGCGGAGCGGCCGGAACGCTTCAGCAGGACGCCGTCCTGTCCGATCCGGATCTGATCCACGGACTCAACCCGTTGATAGGGCGTTAAAGCAGAGATCTCAATCTTCACTTCTTTTAGCTCGGCCAGGGAAAGCCGGGGAAATCTGGAGTCATGAAGAGCTGCAGACAGGGCCATCCGGCCGACGACCTGGTACAAGGGCAGTTCCGGTGTCATGTTGCCGATGCATCCGCGCAGTTCGCCGTGTTTTTTCAGCGTGACGAACGCACCCTGATTTTCCTGGAAAGCGGGGTCCTCCCGCCTGAACAGCGGCGTTGTTTCGGTTTCCAGATATTGCTGAATGGTGTTCCGAGCAAAGGAAAGCAGAACCTGTTTCTGCTCGCCGGTCAAAGCCGGCGCCTGGGTTGGGATTCTGGCAGGCAATAGATCACCGCAGGATCGGGACGC
>CAIVVZ010000433.1 GCA_903909505.1 uncultured Desulfobacteraceae bacterium | reverse complement strand
TCGGAAGCCGCCCATTATTATGGCAAAAAACTTATCATCCACAAGACCGGGGCAAATGTATTGATTGAGGAATCCATAGGGAATATACTCAGGATTGACGAGACTACCATGGCAGACCGTGGTTTTACGTTTTTAGAAGAGACACCCGGGAGGAAAGACAATAACATGGAAAAGAAGAAGGTCATTCGCAAATCAAAGGCCCAGCCGAAGCTCCCCAAAACTCCCCCGGCGACCCCTATTATGGCTGATGCCATTCCACTTGACCTTCTCGAAGCACCTGAAGAATCCGCAGGCAAGTTTTTCCCCATCGTGGGCATCGGCGCCTCGGCAGGCGGACTGGCGGCCTTCGAAGCCTTCTTTTCCGGCATGCCCAAAGACATCGACCCGGGCATGGCTTTCGTGGTGGTGCAGCATCTGGACCCCAACCACAAGAGCATCCTCACCGACCTTATACGGCGATATACACGCATGCAGGTAGTCGAGGTGGAAGACGGCATGGTGGTTCAGCCTAACACGGCCTATATCATACCCCCCGCCCGAGACATGGCCTTTCTCAACGGAGCTCTTAACCTCCTCGAACCCTCCGCTCCGCGGGGCCAGCGCCTGCCCATAGATTTCTTCTTCCGCTCACTGGCCCAGGACCAGCACGAGCGGGCCATCGGCATCATTCTGTCCGGTACCGGCAGTGACGGCACGCTGGGTGTAAGGGCTATCAAGGGCGAAGGGGGCATGGCGATGGTGCAGAGCCCCGCGACGGCCGAGTATAACGGTATGCCGACCAGCGCCATCGCCACAGGCATGGTGGACTACGAACTGCCTCCGGCCGAGATGGCGGCACAGCTCATATCATACTGGGCCAAATCTTCCGACAGTGCATCGACGGTCCCCGGAACCTCCCTGACCAAAGCCGAAGGCGCGCTGAGGAAGATATTCATCCTGCTGCGTTCGCAGACCGGACATGATTTTTCCATGTACAAAATCAACACCATCCAGCGGCGCATCAAGCGCCGCATGGTGGTCCACCAGATCGACACGATGGAAGCTTATGTCAGATATCTGCAGCGCGAGCCTGACGAGGCGGCTGCCCTTTTCGCCGACCTGCTGATAGGCGTCACCAACTTCTTCCGCGACACAGAGGCTTTCAAGGTACTCGAGGAAGAGGTGATACCGAAACTCTTTGCCGGCAGAAGTGCCGATTCCGTGGTGCGTATCTGGTCTTCGGGCTGCTCCACCGGCGAGGAAGCCTATTCCCTGGCCATCCTGCTCGCCGAGCGCCAGGAGATCATGAAGCGCAGCTTCAAAGTGCAGATCTTCGCTACCGATATCGACAGCCAGGCCATAGGCGTGGCCCGGGCAGGCAAATATCCGTCCAGCATCACCGCGGATGTTTCACCGGAGCGCCTGGCGCGCTATTTCTCCACTGACTCTGACGGGGGTTCTTACCGCGTCCACAAGGCCATCCGCGACATGCTGGTCTTCTCGGAGCAAAACGTGGTCAAGGACCCGCCCTTCTCCAAGCTGGATCTATTATGCTGCCGCAACGTCATGATATACATGGGAGGCGAACTGCAGAAAAAGCTCATCCCGCTGTTCCACTACGCGCTTAACCCGGGGGGGTATCTCTTCCTGGGCACGTCGGAAACGGTGGGTGAGTTCAGCGACCTCTTCTCCGTGGTGGAGCGCAAATCAAAGATCTACAGGCGCAAGGAAATGCTTGGCCTGACACACATCATGGGCATGAACCGTTTCGTGAACCCCGTTACGGCCATCGACGCCGCACTGCCGAGAAAGGTCGATTTTTCCAACAAAACAGACCTGCGGCAGCTTACCGAACAATCACTCCTGAGAGAAGGGACGCTGTCCGCGGCCCTGGTCAACGGGCAGGGAGACATATTATACCTGCACGGCCGCACGGGGATGTACCTGGAACCTGCACCGGGCGAGGCCGGGGCCGCCAACATCCTGAAGATGGCACGCGAAGGGCTCAGGCCGGATCTGGCGACTGCCCTTCATAAAGCGCAGGTCGGCAAAGAGGCCGTC
>CAIVVZ010000432.1 GCA_903909505.1 uncultured Desulfobacteraceae bacterium | reverse complement strand
CACATAGCCCCCGCCGATGACAAGGAGGTTTTCGGGGATATCGATAAGCTCCAGCGCTTCGGTTGAGGTCATTACCCGGCTGCTCTTTTGCCGGAGCGCTCCGGGAAAGGGGATCGGATGGGAGCCGCAGGCCAAAATGGCGTGTTTGAAAGTAATATGGCTGACATCGGCTTCATGCAGGCGGACCTTGTTCGAGCCTTCAAACTCGACCCGCCCCTGGATCAACTGAATCCCTCTTTTGTTGTTCAGTGTCATCAGCCCTTCGGCCAGTTTGTCCACCACCTGGTTCTTCCAGCTGCGCAAGACATTCAGGTCGATGCGCGGCGGACCGAAAAAAACACCCATTGATTCGGCCCGCCGCGCATTGTGGATCAGCTCGGAGATATAAAGGTAGGTTTTAGATGGGATACAGCCGCGAAACAGACAAACCCCGCCCGGGCGCTCTGACAAATCCACCATGGTAACGTCCATTCCCAGGTCCGCTGCCCGAAAAGCGGCGGCGTAACCGCCCGGGCCCGCGCCGATTACGATAACCTCTGTCTCTTGTGTCAGTTCTCCCATCACCATGGTTCATGTATCCTGTCTGAATTGTTAATCCCGGGCTACACCATCGTCATCAAGAGTTCTTCGGGATCCTGAAGGGAAGCGTTTATCATTTTCAGAAAGCGGATGGCATCGGAGCCGTCCAGAACCCGGTGGTCGATACAAAGTACAACGGGCATCATCAGGCGCGGAACGATTTCGCGTAATCCATGGTTGTTTTCAATGACAACGGGCTGCCAAGCGGCATGACCCATCCCCAAAATGGCGACTTCGGGATAATTGATAATCGGGGTAAAAAAACCGCCCCCCATGGTTCCGGCGTTGGTAATGGTAAATGTGCCGCCTCGAATGTCTTCCAGGCTGGTTTTGCGATCCCGCGTCCGCTGGACTGTTTCGTTCAGTTCGATGGCCAGATCCGTAAGGCTTTTGCGATCCACGTCCCTGACAACCGGCACGATCAAGCCGTCCTGGGTGTCCACAGCCACGCCGATATTAAAATAATCCTTGAGGACAATTTCGCCGGCCTCGATATCCAGACTGGCGTTGAAATTGGGATAGGCTTTCAGCGCCGCGGCTGCCGCCTTTAACGCAAACACCGTCAAGGTCAGGCGGCCCCCTTTGCCCTGAATCGCCGCCTTGTGTTTATTGCGGAAAGCTTCCAGTTTGGTAATGTCTATCGCATCCTGGCTGCTGACATGGGGGATTTGAGACCACGACAGGGCCATCTGTTTGGCTGTGGCCCTTCGGATGGATCGCAGTGCGATGCGCTTGACCGGACCGTATCGGCTGAAATCGGGCAGCGGCAAAACTGTCGTGAGAAGGGGTCGACTTTCTGAGGCATCTTCCGGCGGCAGACGCGTGGGATGGGCAGGCGCAGGCCCCTTTATGGCATGAGTGCGCACATCTTCTGCAGTTACCATGCCGGCCGGGCCACTGGGGGTAATGCTGCGAAGATCAATACCCAGCTCCCGTGCCAGACGCCGGGTGGCCGGAGAGGCCGGAATCGGTCCTGCGTCAGGTTGCCTTGCCGAAGCTTCGGGAACATCCGGGACGCGTTTTCCGGAATCCACGGGGGGGGTGCCGGCAATGGTTTCGGGTTTGTCAGATGCTTTCTCACCGCCGTCGAAAATGATCATGACATCAGCAACTTTGATCAGATCGCCAGGCTTGACAAGGATTTGCGCCACTGTCCCGGTATAGGGGGAAGGGATTTCAACTGTCGCTTTATCCGTTTCCACTTCCAGAATGATATCTCCTTCCTTGATAGCATCACCCACTTTGACGTGTACGGTAATGACCTCACCTTCATGGATTCCTTCACCCAGGTCGGGCAGCCGGAAAGATCTGGCCATGAATTTACCTCCTATTTATCAAGGATTCGATTAATAAACCCTTGGGTACTTGAAAGACTGCTGGCTGCTACAGATTCAGGGTTTTGAAAGCAAATCCCGAGCGCCGTGAACGATTCGGTCGGTGTTGGGAAGATACGCGTTTTCACGGCTGAAAAACGGAATGGTGATATCGTATCCCGTCACCCTTGCAACGGGGGCTTCCAGGTAGAAAAAGGCCTTTTCAACCAGGCGTGCAACCACTTCCGCGCCGGGGCCGAAACTTTGAGGTGCCTCGTGAATGATCATGGCATGCCCTGTTTTCTTTACGGACTGTACAAAAAGAGAGTCATCCAGCGGCGAAATGGTCAAAAGATCGATGAGTTCCGCCTCGATACCGTGTTTTCCCTTCAGCTCGTCGACGGCCGCAAGCGCCGGGCGCATCATGGCGCCATAGGCGATGAGGGTCAGGTCTTTGCCTTCCCGAACCACTTGGGAGCGGCCGATGGGCAGGACTTCCTCTTCTTCGGGCACATCTTCGCGAAAGGCCCGGTACAGTGCTTTGGGTTCATAGAAGATGACCGGGTCGGGATCACGGATGGCGCTGACCAGAAGCGCGCGTGCATTGCGCGGACCGGAAGGGATCACCATCTTGATTCCCGGGATGTGGGCCCAGAAAGCTTCCCTGCTTTCGGAATGATGTTCCAGGGCGCGGACACCTCCACCATATGGTGCTCTTAATACCATGGGTACGCTGAAACGGCCCTGGGAGCGCCATCTGAGGCGGGCGGCGTGATTTTCGATTTGATGAAAATTATGGTAGTCGAAACCGGAGAATTGAATTTCACACACGGGTCTCAATCCGTAAACAGCCATGCCGATGGACATTCCGACGATACCGGACTCGGCCAGGGGCGTATCCACTACCCGTGTTTCCCCGAATTGCTGAAACAATCCTTCTGTGATCCGGAAGACCCCACCGTCCAATCCCACGTCTTCTCCCAGAACGATTACCCGATCGTCTTTTTCCATCTCCTGCCGCAGGGCAAGATTGAGTGCCTGTACCATCGTCATTTTAGCCATGATTCTTATCCTCCTCAATCAGAGACAGTTCACGGGCCAGGGCGTTTTTTTGGGCGATAAGATGCGGCGAAAGTTCGACGTAGACATGATCGAACATGTCCAGCGGGTTGTTAAATTGTTTCATCTGCGCTTCCGCGTTGTCAACAGCGGTCTGAATTTGCATAATCACCGCTTCCAGGGTAGCCGTTATTTTCTCGGCGTTCAACAACCCCTTGTCCGTGAGGTATTTCTCGAATCGCACCAGAGGGTCCCTACGCGACCAGATTTCCACTTCTTCGTCGCTGCGGTAGCGTTTGGGGTCATCGGCCGTGGTGTGCATCAGCAGACGGTAGGTGACGCATTCGATCAGGGTTGGACCGCCACCCGCCCGCGCCCGTTCCACGGCTTCCCATGCCGCCAGATAGACAGCCAGAATGTCGTTGCCGTCAACCTGAATTCCCGGCATGCCGTAAGCAAGGGCCTTTTGAGCCAGGGTTTTGGAGCGGGTTTGTTTGGATCGCGGGACGGAGATGGCCCACTGGTTGTTCTGACAGACGAAGATGACCGGTGCTTGATAGACGGCGGCGAAATTGAGTCCTTCGTGAAAATCACCTTGGGACGTGGCGCCGTCGCCAAAGAAAGTCATGACGACATCGTCTTTCTTGCGGTATTTGATGGCCCAGGCCAAGCCAACGGCATGCAGCACCTGGGAGCCGACCGGGATTGCGACCGGCAAGTTATTCTGATCCGCATCCACGCGTCCGCCTTCGTTGTAGCCGTTATTGGCCAGGAGGATGCTTTCCAGTGAACGGCCGCGCCATATTTCAGCGGCTGTTTCACGAAAGGATGGCACCATCCAGTCCGAAGGACGCAGAAGCGCGACAGCTCCCAATTGGGCGGCTTCCTGACCGGTGATGGGAGGAAAGGTTCCGATGCGGCCCTGTCGTTGAAGGCTCAGCAGACGTTGGTCAAATTGCCTTCCCAACACCATTGAACGATAAAGTTCCAGCAGCAGATCCGGCAGGATATCCGGTTCAAGCGCCTGGTCCAACTGGCCGTTTTCATCAAGTACGGACAGATACTCTACCTTATCCGGAATTTCGATCGGATTTCTCGGCATGGCCTGCCTCCAATAAAAGTTGCCCCGATGGGTTCACCGTTGCATAGCATGGTTCGGGAAGATTCATTTTGCCTTAAACTCCTTGACGACAGCCTTATATTTCTCATGAATCATCTTTCTATCAAGCTCCCAAAACTCGGCAAGCATGGCTTGATCCTCCGCTTCCGAGAAGTAAGTCCGCGAAGCCGGGAAAAATAATTCATCTTCCTTCTTAATATGTTTTGGATAGAAGTCAATAATTGATTTCAGGCGGGCCGTTACATCACCCAGCGCTGCCCCGTTTCCGCCGCGGCAGCGCATGTTGGCTTCCACTGTGCGCTGATCAGATACCCTCTTAATCTCGATTTGTAATCGTCTTGTTAGAGAGGTCCTCTTTAGTCTGTGTAAGGATCAACCGAAAGCTGCTTCCCTGATTCTGTCGGCTTTCCACTTCAATACGGCAGCCAATACTTTCCGCCAGGTTCTGACAGATATAAAGGCCTATCCCTATTCCTTTTAAAGGTGATTTTTTGGTATAAAAAGGATCAAATATCTTCTTCATGGATTGCTCGTCCATGCCGCATCCATTGTCGGTTATGTCAATAATGCAGCGATCCGAATTGCTTTCATCCGCAGTCATACTCAACCTTATCCAGGAATCCTCCTTATCTGAAGCATGAGCGGCATTGATAAGCAAATTGACCAGTATCTGCTCGACGGCATCCGGATCGGTAAAAACCGGAGGAATGTTTTCAGGAATATCAAACTCGAAAGATTTTACTTTTTCCCTGATTTCTCCGAGGCAAATTGAAGCCGCGTGTTCGATGACTTGTTTCAGATCGATCCAGCGGGATTTCAACTGTTCTTGCTTTCTGGAATAATCCTTCAACCCCGACACGGTAGCATTGATCCGCTGCGCGCCGTGTTCGATATTGTTTATGAGATTAAATATGTCTTTGCGGAAATCTTCATAAAGTCTGCCGAAAAATTTGCGCTTTGGATCATCCTTCATCTGGCGGTCAACGATAGGCATCAATGCCTGCAGATAATCCCTCAGAATGGGGATGTTAAAAATGATGAAGCCGTTGGGATTATTGATCTCATGAGAAATGCTCGCAACCAGAAGACCGATGGATGAGAGTTTCTGGCTTTGCCGGAGCGCTTCCTCCGCCAGTTTTTGATTGTTGATGTCCTGACACACCAGAAGAAAGTGTGGTTTGCTTGATGAAGAAAAAGGAATCAGAGCGCAGTTGAGTCTGACCTCTTTACCGAAGGTCGTCTCGAAATGAAATTCCTGATTTTCCCTGATTTGATTGGTTTGCATGACCTCTCGGGCTGCTGTTAAAAGATCAGATTTTTCCCCTGAGTCGAGTTGATTAATATTTTGGCGAAGAACCGCTTCACGGCTAGCTCCGATGATTCTTCCAATCGCTTCATTGGCCATAACACATTGTCCGGTAGCCTCAAAGGCTGCAATTCCCAGGGGTGAAGCGGCAAAAATTTTCTCGTTCAGCTCCGAAATTTCGGCATTGCATTGTCCGGCCTGGCGGCGTTCGGTGATGTCGATAATAATGGTGCGATACGCGGGCACGCCCTTTGCATCATTTGTTGCGGTCGAATTCAACTGTCCCCAGAAAAGAGTGCCATCCGAGGGCAACATTCTCAGTTCGCAGTTTTGTGGCATACCGGTTTCAACGAGTCTTTTGAGGTGCCGGTAGTAGATATCCTGGTCTTCCTTGTGGATGAACCGGCTGAGTGGCTCCCTGACCAGCGCGCTGCGGGCCACGCCCAGCAGGGTAGCGGCGGTCAGGTTGGTATCCAGGATCAGCCCCTTTTGGGAGAGAGTGCAATAGCCCACCGGAGCCAGGTCGTAAAGGTCGTAATATCGAGCCCTTGCGGTGTCAAGTTCTTCCTGCGCCATGCGCAAATTCTCGTTCTGCATCTCTAATTCAATCTGATGCACGCGCAGTTCGTGGAGCATTCGCCGCGTTTCTTCGAGCGACAGTTCCTCGATGTTTTCCGGCGGCTTGTCTGTTTTTTCCCGGGTGATCTTTTCAGCTTGTCGGCGAAGTTCGGTGGTTTGTCCAGGTGGTTTATCCCTGCTTTTCATAGTGGGCTTCCCATGTTTTACGTCTGCATCATCTTCAGCCCGACATTTCAGAGCCATGATGAGTGGACAGGAGGGCAATTTTGTAACTGATTACATTGGCCGTTGCAGGACCTTTGGCCGCGTGCACCACATCAAATGTGACACGATCACCGATGGAAAGTGATTTAAATCCGGTTCCATTAATTGCGGAATGATGCACATACACATCTTTTCCTTTTTCCTGCTCAATAAAACCGAACCCCTTGCTGTTATTAAACCATTTTACAATGCCATTTGCCATAGTGTTTTTCTCCTTTTAGACATAGCGACTTAAGTTATTGCGTATAACTTTATTAATCCCAAGTATCTCTTCACCAATGATCTTGACTACTGTTAAAAGCAAAAATGGTGCCAGATGGGCCGGTCGCTGATAGTTAGAAGATAACTATTGGATTGATTATGAATTATTGGATCGACCAGGATTCCTCGGACGGTCCACTGAGGTGGGATGTAATGGAGCGGATGATTCATTCCGGACTATCAACGGACAAAGACTCTGATGATTACTCATACCAAGGCGGTGTGCCATTTTGGACATGGTATTGCTTTATGGCGTACTTACTCGATGCCGTAAGATTGCAGTTTGCGCCGAAGGGTGTTCAAACTGATTTCCAGCAATCGTGCTGACTGCAATTTGTTTTCGCCGGTTTGCCGGTAGACTTTAATAATGTGGTCTTTTTCCACGGCGGCGAGCGGAACAATGCTATCGGAACAAGACTGCGTTACAGAGTGATTTTTACGTGATAATGCTGCCGTTACGTGGGCGGGAAGATGATGGACCGAGATCGATTTTCCCCTGGACAGGTTTGCTGTATGCTGAATGATCGATTTGAGCTCTCTGACGTTTCCCGGATAGTCATAAGCCTTAAGCAGGGTCCAGACCGGTTCTTCAATGTCTTTGCTGCCATGGCCACTTCCATGGTCTTGCAAAAATGCTTCAACCAGGATGACGATGTCTTCCTTTCTTTCTCTCAAGGGAGGCAAATCCAGCCAGGCGCCGCACAGACGGTAGAAAAGATCCTTCCGGAACAAGCCCTGTTTCTGCAACCTGTCCAATTCGACATTGGTTGCGGCAATAAAACGAATATCTGCTCCCTGGGGTCTGCTGGTTCCCAGTTTGAAATATTCACCTTCTTGAAGCACCCGAAGCAACTTTCCTTGCGATTCGGGAAGCAGGCTGCCAATCTCGTCCAGAAACAGCGTCCCGCCGGAAGTAATCTCTATATAGCCTTTCCGGTCTTGGACAGCGCCTGTAAAGGCCCCTTTGGTATGACCGTAAAATTCAGATTCAAACAGTGTCGCGGTCAAAGCGGACATGTTGATGGGGGTAAAGGCACGATTGGCCCTGGAGCTTGCCTTATGAATTGCTTTGGCCAGAAGTTCCTTGCCCGTACCGGTTTCACCTGTGATCAAAACAGGAATATCGCTACCAGCATGGAGCTCGGCTTCCTTCATGATCCGCAGCATCTTTTCCGACCGGGTAATCATGGAAGCAAATGCACTGGGGTCTTTAAGATCGAACTGCTTATTTTGCTTGCCTATCTTTTGAATTTCCAGAAGATTCTTTCTTTCCAATGCCCTGAAAATCACCACCATCAGCTCTTCCATACCAAGAGGTTTAACCCGGTAGTCAAAGGCCCCTTTTTTCATGCAGCTAACGGCCATGCTGACATCATCCGCGGATGTTACCATAATGCATTCAGTGGCGGGACTGCAGGATTTAATAATCTCCAACAACTCGATGCCGGACATTCCCGGCATGGTGATATCTATCAGAGCTATATCCACCGGTTCTCCCTGCTGAAAGAGAACCGCTGCTTTCCTGGGATCGCTTTCAGTCCGAATGTTTTGGAAACCACTGATGAGAAGCCCTCTTTCAAGACTTTCCAGAAAATCTTGTTCGTCATCCACCAGTAAAATATGGGTCAACATTCCAATTCGTCCTTTTTTAAATGAGTTATGAAGGACTTGCCTGCTGTATCCTTAAGTCTCACCCGGAAGATGCTCCCCTTGCCCACATGGCTTTGAACCTCGATTCGCCCTCCCAATTCAGACACCAATCGGTGGCTGATGGACAGGCCCAGGCCGGTACCAACGCCGGCTGCTTTGGTAGTAAAGAAGGGGTCAAAAATTTTCATTTTCGTTTCAGTATCCATGCCGCAGCCGTTATCACTCACTTCCACAATCACCACACCCTCTGGTTCCTTTTGCGAAGTTATCGTCAGTCTCACCCAGGAATTGTCTTTGTCCGCCGCTTGAGCGGCATTGATCAGGAGATTCACCACAACCTGCTCTAAAGCCAGCGGGTCAGTAAACAGAGTCGGTAGTCCTTCCGGAATGTTCACTTCAAAAGATTTTACGGTTTTTCTGATGCGCCCCAAGCAGATGGATATGCCTTTTTCCACCACCTGCTTCACATCGACCCGGTGCCTTTCACCCTTGCCCCGCTCGCGCGCAAATTCCCGCAGGTTCCCAACTATCTGGTTAATCCGGGTGGAACCGTGTTCAATATTGTCCAATAATTTAAAGCAATCTTCCCGAAAAACCGGATAGGGCCTGCCAAAAGCCTGCAACTGCGGATGTGCCAAAGCGTATTCATCGACAATGGGCAGCAGGAATTGGAGGTAGGAACGCAGAATTGGGATGTTAAAGAAAATGAAATTATTGGGGTTATTAATCTCGTGAGCGATCCCTGCGACCAGCAGTCCCAGGGCGGCCAGTTTCTCGTTCTGTATGAGCTGTCTGTCCATTATTCTCGCTTGCGTGATGTCGGCTATTCTGACAATGGTTGCCTCGGGTGTTCCCGACTCATCCTTGACCGGGTACACAAACACCTGCTCGATCCTGTCTGGGTCTATCATCCCTTTGCGCTCATAGGAGTCTAATTTACCTTGCATGCTTGATAAGGGGTGGCCACATTCTTCACACGGACGCGATCTTCCCCGGAATGCTTCAAAACAAAGCTTGCCGACCGCTTCCTGGTAGCTGGTCAACCCGTAGTAGTCCTTGGCGGCCCTGTTCAGCTTTTTTACCCGGAGATCCGCATCCAGCATGATAAGAGGATCGGTAATGCCGTCGATGACTTTTGCGAGCGTTGCATTGCCGGCGAACAGTCGCTCCTCGCTTTTACGCAAGGCTGCCTCAACCCGACTGCGTTCTTCCATTTCCCGAATCAGGCTCTTGTTTGCAGAGCGCAGATCGGCTGTTCGCTCCAGCACCCGCCGCTCCAATTCGTCGTAGGCTTTTTGCAGAGCCTCCTCCGCCCGGTCACGTTCAGCCCGCAGCCGCAGCGACGTTATCCCGTATGCGAGATCGTCGGCCAGTTCCGTCAACAGAATGACCTCATCTTCACAAAATGGATCCGGAAGACGACTATAAATGTTGACGGCGCCAAAACTCCGTCCCTCGGCCTTCAAGGGCAGAACAATGGATGAGGCATAGCCCCGCATGAGGGCATTCTCACGCCACGGGGTAAATAGAGGATCCATCAGCATGTTTCGGCAGATGCTTGTCCGTCCGGTGCGGATGGTTGTGCCCGTGGGGCCGAGACCATGTTCGGTATCCGCATATGTAATATTCAGCGTATCGAGGTACCCGGCCTCAAAACCGGCGCTGGCCACGGGGCGAACGGACTGGCCGGCATCGTTCTCGGCGTAACCGATCCAGGCCATGACGTGCCCACAGTCCTCCACGACGATCTTGCAGACTTCCTGCAGATATACCGCTTCCTCTGTGGCATGCATCCTGGCTTCGCTGCTGTGATTGATGGCTTTGAGCGTCCGGTTGAGTTTCTGGAGTTTATTCTCGCGGTTCTTTTGCTCGGTGATGTCGCGGATTGCGGTGATGCGCCTGTCCGGAGACATCGGCCTGCCGTGCATTTCAACGATGATCCGCGTGCCGTCCTTTCGCAACATATCGTGTTCGATCGCCGACTCCTGTTTCTGCTGTATATTCGCCGTTACGCGATCAATGTCTTCGGGGGCGATCAACCTGGTAAGCTCCATTCCCTTCATCTCGGCCTCGGTGTAGCCCAAATTCCGGGCAAACTGCGTGTTGCAGTCCACAATCCGCCCGGCTTCAATTTCGATGATTCCTTCAAAGGTCGCCGCCGCAAACATTGCCAATCGTGCCTCGCTCTCACGCAAGCGCTGTTCGGCGGCGTGCTTGTACAGTGCCATCTCAATCTGCGTGTGCAGTTCGCGATATTCGAACGGCTTCATGATGTATCCGAACGCTTCCGCCCGTCGCGCGCGCTGGACCGTGGCTTTATCGGAATGCGCCGTCAGAAAAATCACCGGCACCTGGCATTCCCGCCGGATCACATCCGCTGCCTCAATGCCGTCCATCGTCCCAGCCAGGCGGATGTCCATCAACACCAACGACGGTCGCAGCCGGCGGGCGATCTCGATTGCTTCCTCGCCGGTGTCGGTCGATCCGGCAACCTCGAACCCCAGTTTTCGGAGCTTGTTGGCGATATCCGCGGAGACGATCGCTTCGTCTTCAACGATCAGAATGGCGGGATTGCTCATGATGGGTGTCCTTTTACTTTAAAGTTGACCCGGAACTCCGTGCCGGGACCGGTTTGCACTATGCCACGCATCCGTCCGGCCAGCATTTGTACCAGACGCAGGCCAAGCGAGCTGGATTGCCGCCAGTCAAAATCCACCGGTAGACCCACGCCGTTGTCGTGCACACGCAGGCAGACGGCTCCGGTGGGATCGTGCTCCAACGCCACAGAGACTTCGCCTTCTCTGCCACCGGGGAAAGCGTGTTTGAAGGCGTTAGTGATCAGTTCATTAAGGATCAACCCGCAATGCACGGCCAAATCAACAGGCAAAATCAACGGTGCAAGCGACAGGTTAAGACGCACCTTCTCGGTTGCCGCGCCGTGGGCGCTCCAGAGATATTGCAGTAAGCCTGTTGCATATTCGGCAAAGTCCAACTCTGCCAGATTGTCCGTCTGATATAGTTTCTCATGCACCAGCGCCATCGTTCGGACCCGGTCGCGCACATCGCTGAACATCCAAGGAAACTTTCATCAATTCAGATGGCGAGTAGCCGGTTATCTGGCAATAGGTCTTATTACACCGCAATATTCTACCCGTCGTTGAATCGGCCTAGACTATGCCCACGGAAGCGACTTCGAAAATAGCGCGGAACCGTGCCTCGCTCTCCCGCAGTTCCGCCTTCGTCCGTTTGCGCCCGGTGATATCTCTGGCTAAACTATATATAATGCCATCGCCGTCACGGGAAACCACATTTACGATGATTTCAACGGGTATCTGTGTGCCATCCTTGCGTATGGCGTCAGATTCAAACAGCAAAATATCATTATTCCCGAGCGTCGTCACCCGTTCGGAAATATATGGACTGCCATTCGGTCTACGGATTGTTGATAAATTCGCGCCGACAAGCTCATCGCGCTTATATCCGAGCATTCTGCATGCGTTCTTGTTGATATCCGAAATATTTCCTTTAAAATCATGGATGAACAAGGCATCGTAACTATTCTCCACGATAGTCCTGTAGCGCCTCTCGCTGTCGCAGAGATCCCGGGCAAGGAGGGTATACGGCTTTTGTATGCCGATCTGGACGATGGCTTTATAGAGGGCAAAAAAGACGATTACTTTCAGCATATGCCCCAGCGCATTGAAGATCCCATATACGTCGGAGTAAAGGGTAAGGGCAGCTCGGATAGGATCGACATGACAATGGCTGCCATGAGGGTTCGCTGCATTTCCTGATCCAAATATCCGCGGCTCTGCCGTAGAAGAACGGCTGCGCCTGTCAAGATTGCACATATGACGTACTCGCTGATCCGCTTGAAAGGGGTCAAGCCCGAACCTTCGATAAAACAGACGGGAAAGACCCTGGCAAAAATCGCAAACAGGAGCAGCGCAGTGATGACACTATAGGCGGCAAGCAAACGATACGGTGCGCGGGCGCTCAGATCCGTATTCCTGGACTTATGCAGAAAAAGTAGTACCGATGCCGCCATGAACGAAAGGCTTTGAAGATAGCGGGCGGCAATCCATAATTGAGTGGGCAGATTGGAATCATAGCCCGGAATCACATTCATACCTTTGTAGGTTAGGGTGTGCACTATGTCTATCCCTCCTACAAATAAGGATGCGATACCGATCAGCAAGAAAAAGCCGCTCTCCTTGGAGCGGTGGTTCCGCGTACTCCAGGTAATGGCAAAGACGCACCCAGCCACGGAGATGCTGAACATCTCCGAAAGGCTATGAAACAACGAATAGCGATTCATCACCGCCATCCCATCGGTTGCTTGAGTAATACGTCCCGAGCCGTATTCATTGACTCTTCTCCTTCTTGCAGGTAATCGGGCATGAGGTTGAATGGGCAGGACCGACCCGGCGACCATCCTGATACAGATCTGACAGATCAGTCCCGCTTCTGTTCACGGCATAAGGATTTATTCGATCGGTAATTCTGTACGATGATTTAAGATAACTTGTCAATTTGTTTTACTGAAATAAAGCGATCAAACAGAAAGAACGGCTGCAAATCAAAGCTCCCTTATTGGCGCGAACCTTGATCATCCGCTCTTGGGCGTTCTGCGGGGCCCGGCATAAAGTGAACCCGGGTTTCATATCTTGGGATCGGGCTTTTCATTTGGGTTTGGCTCTTTTGCATAAACCCCAAAATAGTTAGAATTAATAGTTCATAGTTGATCACACCTTCCCTATTAAATTACGTGATTATTCTTAAATGTGCGCGTTTGCGATTTGGATGTGAAGCAGTGGTTGGTGGTACGATACCGCCAGCGTAACGAGCCTGATGGGTTCTCTTATGTTCGCACGTCTCATGGAAAGGCCAGTATTCATCAAAGTCATGGCTGGAGCGAAGGGCGCGCAGTCTCAACACCGCCTCGGCACCGGATAGGCTCCAGCGGGCACCCGTAACATCCATGCGGTCTTTTACTAAATGACGACAGGCCCCCTCAATTACCCCTGAGGCGATGGGCAATCCCTGGTCGAGATAGTGATCATAACGAAGATAGGGCGCATAGGTCAGAAGGTAGTTCGCGCAGATATCCACCGGTTTTCGATCATTGGCCGAAAGACCACGAAGTGTTGCACTACGACGCATCCCCCCAGCCATCAGACTGGCTTTTCCCCGAAGCACTTCAAGTAGCCGATGCTGTACCCAGCTTTCTAGTTTTGGTCCGGATTCAGGATGAAATGCCCTGCCTGCCGACCACAGGTATTCGATGACGTGGATAATATCTACAACAATTGTCAGCTCAATCTCATTTTCCTGGGCCATATGACGCAGATGGCGGATCTGGGGTTTGTTACCATCGACCAATGCCACCCGTATCTTATCACCCGTGGAATCACGGTGGCGGGCCTCGAGGTTAAACCGTATACGTTACCGTGTCCATGGTCAACTTCCCGAAACGTGTCATTTCGTTTGACAGGCAAGGCGGCTTTATCATAGGGTATTTTTTGGGAATAAAATGGAATAGCGGCTTATGGAAGCAAAGGAGGCAAAAAATGTGTCGCGGAGTTTTTGTATTTTTAGACCTCTGCGGATTGCAGATTTTTCGGTCGCCGGAGAGGTCCGGAGAATCAATGATACCATCAGTATACTTGAGGAATGCCAGACTCAACAATATATGCAAGAATGATTGAGTGTTAATATACGGTTTTGCTCCACTTTGGGCATGGACTTCAAAATATAGTTTTGGACCTCAAGTTAATCCACTCGAAAAACAATGAAATAACATGAATCGTCGAAACTTTTTGCGCACATTTTTGGCAGGAGGAATTGCCCTGTTTGGTGCATGCGGCTGCTCAAAAACAATTTTGAGTTCAGATGGGGCCACGCCCATTGAGAATGACTCAAAAAGTTTGTTGGGCATTCAAATCATCGATCCTCATGCACATCCCGACATGGATTATGTCGGGGCTCGCTGGCGCGATAAATCGGCAAGTTATCGTTACATGCAAGAAATCAATATGGCTACCAGTTCATTTTCTGCTGTTGGAGATAGAGTATTTAGCAGCCATCTGTTTGGAAATTCCGCGTTCAAAAACACCATGGTTCAACTTGACTGGTGGTTGGAGGGCATCGTCAAAGAAAATAAAGTCAAGTTGGTGCTCAAAACTTCAGATATTCCGCATCAAAGTGATGTCAGTCAACCGCCTGGCGCCATTCTGTCAATCGAAGGAGGCGATGCGCTTGAGGGAAAATTGGATAATATTGATAAATTTTATCAAATTGGCGTCCGCATAATTACTATGATGCATTATCATAACAACGAGATTGGTGACATCATGAAAGCTCGGCCCCATTCTGACCCAGGACCCTATCGAGGCGGTTTGAGCCAGTTTGGGCGTCGTGTAATTGTTAAAATGGAAGATGTGGGAATGGTTATTGATGTGGCTCACTCGCACCCGACTACGTTCAGGGAAATACTATCTGTTGTGTCGAAGCCGGTAATTGACTCGCATACTAATCCAAGCCCAACAGAAGAAAGTAGTTATCATGGAAGGATGCGCACGTGGAAGGAAATGGAGCTTGTCGCGAAAAATTGCGGCGTGACTTGTACGTGGCCCCTTAGATATCATGATATCCCAAGAAGAATAATTTCGGATTGGGCAAAAGAAATACTTGTCATGAAACAACGACTTGGTATCGAACACGTCGGTCTGGGTACAGATGGAGGTGGTGGGTATCATCCTATGGATGGTTACGATGATGAACGCGATTTGAAAAAACTGGGAGATGCCATGCTGGAAGTTGGGCTTTCAAGAGAGGATATTGAGGCATATATGGGAGGAAATGTATTGAGAGTATTAAAAACATGCATCAGCTAAAGAATAAACGGAAAAGAAAAAAGAGGCAACTGTATTAAGCCAACATTATTGTGCCAAATGTAGCCAAAAACTCGACTCAAGGATATGTTATCCCATTCTTGAATTTTGGGCATGCCGGGAATATTAGCAATACCACAAGTATCGGTAACCTGGCAATGGTTGCCTGTTGAGAGGGAATCTGCTTCAAGCAGACAGGCCCTCCTGAGTAAGGATTCGTCATCGGCTCTGTTGCATAATGGTGTAGGCATAAGTCGGAAAGGACTCATAATGGATAAAACCGCAAAGCACTATGAGAACAGATTTTGGGCATGGTTTTATGCCCTATTAATGTTAATGTTTTCCCAATATGCAACTACCGTTGTAAATGCCGAAACCTTTTCAGACTTTACCGCTAACTGTGAAAACGTAATGGAGCTTTTCAAAGGGATCTCTATTGATGTCTTACCGCTGTCCGATGGTACTTACAGGGCTTATTACATGGGCAACGGCATCGTAACTGCAACATCTTCAGATGGCGTGAATTGGACCGCTCCAGTACGAACGTATAATAATATCGTTGGGGCGGTTAATCCGTTGTCTATAGGGTCTAACCCGTGGGTATTTCAAACTCATGACGACCGCTACCGGATGATCTTTCAAAGTATTGCCAGCAACGGGGATTGGCTTTTGTATCGAGCTATTTCCCCAGATGGAATTACTTTCACTTACGAAGGTCTTGCATTTGCTGGTACATCAGCAGATTATGCAGGAGGGCATATTGGCCTTAGCGTACCAACAGGCTTAAGGCTCGCAGATGGTTCTCTGCGAATGTACTATTCCGGTGGAACGGGTAAGGGTGGCATAATGAGTGCCTTGTCTTTTGATGATGGAATAACTTGGATAGAGGAAATAGGTGAAAGGATAAGCAGCTACACTTCGGGACTGGCAGATCCATCATCACTGTTCAAGATCTCGTCTGCACAGTACGGGAATGTTTACGGAATGATGTATTCCTCAGACATGCTTCAAGGAGGGTATCCACAGTATATCAGACTTGCGACAAGCGTCGATATGCTGAATTTCAACCAGATAGGAGAGGTTTTCGTGTCTGCTGCGGGTAGCAAGGGCGTTTCCGACTCAGAAGTAGTGCCCATGCCCGACGGTAGATTGCGGATGTATTTCAGCGTTTTGCGGGGTGATCCCACGCTTACTTCCACCTACACTTGTCTGCTTCCGACTTCCTTTCATGAACCTAACTGCAAGACAACAATAAATGGAAATTTACTTCTCAACATCCCCTATCTTTCATATGCAACTTCTTCAGATGCCCTACCGCTTTGGGCAAATCTTCTATATGTATTCAATCCATTGTATCCCTCGATAATCTCTTTCAAATTGACAAATTATGGTGCTATAAATAATTCGTCTTATTCCTGTGCAGCCTCGACTCTATCCAGTACGTTAAAAATTCATATACCTGACGTTCTGCTACCGGATGGAATCACCCATTTATGGGCAGATTTAGAATACAGTTCAGCACTTTCAACCGGCGGTAATTTCTACTGGGTTGTTTCAAACTATGGTGTTGCGAATTGACAATGTTTAAGACGCCAGGAAGCTATCGCCAGCTGCGTTGGACTTGCCGCTGGTCTTGGATCTTTCGGATTCCACTTTTTGAGGCGAAGGTTGGTCCGGGGATTACTGGAGAAGCAGTTAAAGGGGGCTCTGGATGCAGTAACTGAAGGGGGAACCGTCTTTACTCTATGCCATGCGTTAACTGATTTCGGTTTCAATCTATTGCAGAAAAGTGATAGATGAGACAAAAGATCCCTCTCAAACATTGCTATCCTAAGGTTGAGTATTCACTTCCCGGTTTTCTTAAGGATACCAATACAATCCTTGATTAAAATGGAAACACAATCTTGGAAATAGCCCGACCGAAGCCAGAGACCCCGACCCGGCCATCACCAGAATTACCCATGCAGGTTATCTATCCACCGTATGGCTTCAACATCGCTGACTTTTTCCAGGTAAATCTGGGTAATTGACAGGTTCGAATGACGCAGCAGCACCTTTGAAATGTTTTGACGACCACCGGTCAGATCGGTTATTGTTAACGATACCAGAAATATGCATGAATAAAAATCCGGAAAAAATATTTAACGATATGAGCAAGAATGATTGAGAGTTACCATTCGGTTTTGCTCTATTTTGGACATGTAACCACATACCTTAATGGTCTTATAGAACGCATGATACACTCCATTATTTCCTCGACAGGTTCTTACATTCCCAATCAAGTGATTCCCAATTCGGCGTTTTTAAACCGTAGCTTTTATGATCGGGATGGCCGGTTACTGGATCGACCTAATGAAGAGATTATCAAAAAGCTATATGAGATCACCGGTATCCGGGAACGTCGATACGTTGATGATGAATTGTGCACCAGTGATATTGCCTACAATGCCGCCGTGGATGCGCTCGGGGACACAGACAGGGAATCGCTGGATTACATCATCGTCGCCCATAATTTCGGTGATGTGCGGTCCGGAGGCACTCGTGTGGATCAGGTTCCGACCATCGCTTCCAGGGTCAAGCATAGACTGGGCATCAATAATCCGTATTGCGTGGCCTATGACATCCCATTTGGATGTCCGGGTTGGCTGCAGGGGATGATTATGGCCGACTATTACATTCGATCCGGGGATGTTCAGCGGGTGTTGGTGATCGGTGCTGAGACTCTATCGCGCCTTTATGATCCCCATGATGTGGATTCCATGATTTATGCCGACGGAGCCGGGGCCACCGTAGTGGAGTCTGCAGACATCGACCATGGGATCATTTCTCATGTGAGCCGGACCGACGCTGTGGATCATGCCTATTTACTCAAAATGGGACCATCGTATAATCCCGATAAATCATGCGAGGAACTTTTTATTAAAATGTATGGGCATGATATCTATCGTTATGCCACGAAAACCGTTCCGCTGGTGATTCGACAAAGCCTTGAAAAAGTCGGTCTCAGCCTGGAGGATGTCAACAAGGTCATTGTTCACCAGGCCAATGAGAAAATGGATCAGGCCATACTCAAGCGCCTTTTTTCCTTATACGGTGTTCGGACAATCCCAGAAAACATTATGCCCATGATGATTTCCTGGGCCGGCAACAGTTCGGTGGCGACACTGCCCACGCTGCTGGATATGATTTTAAAAGAAAAACTCGATGATCATCAGTTGAACTCGGGGGATGTTGCTGTATTTGCTTCCGTTGGCGCAGGTATGAACGTCAATGCCATGGTGTATCGGATGCCCTAAACCACCGAGCCAGTTTCAAAACGTCCCATTTGGGCCAATCTCTTTGTTGGATGAAAATTTTAATCCTCGAAACCGCCATGGTTTCCTCCGTTTCAATTTTTCCCCACCTTGACCTGAGGTGGTAGGGAATTTTTGGACACTTTCTTAAGAGTGAATTTATAATCCGTGAGGAGGTGTTGAATTAAAAAAGTTCCTCTCATGCTTAGTTATCCCATTCTTGACTTTTGGAGGTCCGGGAATATTAACAATACCATGAGTATTCTTAAAGATGGCCGGACTCAACAATATATGCAGGTAAGTATGAGATTTCAAAGTGGGTTGCCCAAACAAAACAGCGAGGAGCCGAAAAATGTAAGGAATGAATGAGATCAAGATCCGTAATTGTATCAATAAATTTCACCTATGAAAAGCAAAACAGAATATACCACGCTTCTGAAATCAATCCGTCGTTTTTTTATCCTGCCAAAGGATGATTGGAGACAGGCCCTTCGCATCCGCCGTTTTTTCATGGCAGCTGCTGCCTATACCATTTGTACGTCACTTGCATATGTCTCCTATTTGGCTGGCTTCATGGAATGGGAAGCCATTGTTGGATTCCTGATCATCGTTCCAATCATCAATATTTCACTTTATATATTTTTCCGCTCTGGCCTGAATCTGAAAATGGCTGATCCCAGCCTGACGGCCATTCAGATGTCCGCTGCTATCCTCCTTGTGATGTATGGCATGTATTTCGCCAAAGAGTCCCGTGGCGTTCTGCTACTGATCTACATTATTATTCTTCTGTTCGGTATCTTCCGCCTTACTACCCGCAGTTTTTTGTACATCAGTGTCTTTTCCCTGCTGACATACGGAGGCGATATCGTTCTGCTCCATCTCTGGCGTCCCCAAGGCATCAATTTCCATATCGAATACCTCCAGTGGATCGTTCTTGCCCTTGTCCTGGTAGTCTTTTCCACCATCGGAGGATATATCAGTTCACTGCGCCAGAATCTGAGCATCAGCAAATCTGAACAGGCTAAATACATTGAAACCATCCATGAAATGGCAATCCGGGATGAGCTGACAGGTATATACAACCGTCGTCATGTTATGGAACTTCTAGAATATGAAAAGAATCGTTCATCACGTGGAGGCGGCATCTTCTGTGTTGCCATGCTGGATATAGACCACTTTAAGAATGTTAACGATAAGTATGGGCATCTGGCTGGTGATGCTGTATTGCGTGCAGTTGCCGCAATGATAGATAAATCACTTCGTCAAACTGAAATTTGCGGTCGCTATGGCGGAGAAGAATTTCTGATCGTACTGACGCAAACCGATATCAAAGGGGCGGTTATCTGCTCAGAACGTATTCGTACCGGCATCGAAAATGCCAAATTTCCAGATATTGATCCCGATTTTAAGCTTACCGTTTCAATCGGACTTTCGGAGTATCGCATGCGAGAAGACGTAGAGAAAATTATATCTCGTGCAGACGAAGCCCTTTACAGGGCTAAAAAGAGGGGACGGAACCGCGTTGACTATGAAGTTGCTTCATCAGTTTCAGAAACAAATTGACTTTAAACACATGGAGAAGATGATCTTTTTATCTGATATAATCATGATCCTTCTATGGGGCATCAGCAACCAGAGCAAGTTTTTTTGCTGTTTCGTATTGCAATAAAGTTCGAAGAACCGATCTCAAGAATATGTTATCCAATTCGCAACAATTGGTGGGTTGGAAATGCTCAACAATACCATTCGTATCGTTGAAGATGCCCAGACTCAAGAATATATGCAAGTAGGCATAACTCGAATATGTCAATAAGACGTACGCAGTGACAATATCTGATAACCCGCCTTCGAGAAAGTAGGTCAATCCGATTCGGAGTGAAAACGGTTGGGAGCGTCT
>CAIVVZ010000431.1 GCA_903909505.1 uncultured Desulfobacteraceae bacterium | reverse complement strand
GGTTTCACTGCTTCGGGGAGATCGAATAAGCGCTGATGATTTTTCAAAAGCCAGGCAGTTAAACCGGCCTTTTGTTGTTCATTCCGCCAGTGACCCGCAGGATCCTTCGCAACCTTTGAATTCCCCCAATCTTTCCCAGGGTTCCGTGGCAGTGATCCCCATTAACGGGATAATCATGAAGGCCGATGAATTTTGCGGTCCACGAGGCTCAGTCTCCATCAAAGAGGATATCCTCGCGGCTGATGCCAACCCGAATATCAAATCCATTTTGCTTGTAGTCAATTCTCCCGGGGGGACAACCTCCTACACCGACATCCTGTCGGATGCGGTAAAAAATTGTTCCAAGCCCGTTATTGCATTTGTAGAAGGCATGGCAGCCAGCGCGGCCTACTGGATCATCAGTGGAGCCTCCCGGATCATCTGCTCTTCAGACCTTGATACGGTGGGTTCCATCGGAACGATGCTTGAATACATGGATATGAAACCCTACTTTGAAAAAGCCGGTGTGGTAATCCATGAAGTTTATGCCACCCTGAGCACTGAGAAAAATCAGCACCTCCATGATGTAAGGGCCGGGAATTATGATTCTATCCGCACCGAAGTACTGGACCGCATCAATGCAAAATTCCATGCAACAGTTCTGGCCAACAGGCCTTCACTGGACACAGCAGCCCTTAACGGTAAAATCTATTTTGCCCCCGATGGAATCGCCTGCGGCCTGGTCGATGAGATCGGCTCCTATGATTACGCCCTTGGCCAGGCATTTTCTTTCCCTGCTAAAAATCCATTAACCACTAATTCTAAAAATCCCAATATGAAAATCAAAATGCTTGCAACCTGGGCAGCTATCGCCGCCTTTTTCAACTTCACCGAGAACATTGAAAGCAATGACCTTACGCAGGAAATGGTTGGCAAGGTCAACGATAAACTCGCTGACCTCTCTGCCGCCAATGCAGACCTCACAGGAAAACTGGCGGAAAGGGATTTGGCATTATCACAATTGCAGGACAGTATAGCCGCAAAAGATTTGGCTTTGGTATCCCTTCAATCTGCCTTGGCTGAAACCACTGCCCAGTTCGATGCTTTTAAAGCCTCTGATGCCGCCAGGGAAACCATCGGCGCAAAATCAGCGGATAAATCCAGCGATCAAATCGCATCCGATCAGTACCTGCATAACCGCATCGCTGATCAAAACATTTAATCTATCCACCTTTTAAATATTAATCAAGTATGGCAAACACCATCGAAATTACCCAGTTAAAGTCTGACTTTCTGACTTTTTTGGGTACAAGCGAAAAAGACATTCTCAAGGTTCTCACCCAACCGACAGAATCGATGAAGTTCATGACTACCGTGAAGCAGAATGACGACTTCCGTGCAGCACAGGCAACCATCGCCGCCCTTGTCCAGGGCTTTCAGAAAGGCTGGACGCCTAAAGGCACTCCGACCTTCACCCCCCTGATCATTACACACAAACGTCACAAGTTCGACGTTGAAATCTATCCGGATGAAATCTATGGCTCCTGGCTTGGATTTTTGGCCGATGAATCTCAATCCCGCGAACAGTGGCCACTGGTCAAATACATCTTGTACAAGCTGCTTTTGGACCAGGTCGCCCAGGATCGTGAACTCTCCCTAATTGCCAATGGAACTTATGCGGCTATCGTTGATGGCACAGCACAGGCCACCGGCAAATCCATGGATGGATTCCTGACCATCCTCAAAGCCGCTCATGCAAGCGGTACTTCCAAGATGAATTTCGCACAGAAGAACGTGGCCATTACCTCAGTCAATGTTCTTGACCAGGTTGAGAAATTTGCCGATACCATTACCGGTCCGTACAGAAGCATTCCGATGAATGTTTTTTGCTCCCCTGAGAATCTGACCTTCTACACCCGCAAAAGGAGGGATCTGTACGGAGCCAATCAGGATTATGGAAAGTTCGGCAGCGTTGTGATCGATGGCACACCACTCACATTGCAGGCT
>CAIVVZ010000430.1 GCA_903909505.1 uncultured Desulfobacteraceae bacterium | reverse complement strand
TGGAAGTTTTCCCACCTCGACCAGGCCCATAATAAACAATTTTAGCCTGAATCTCTTTGTTTTTCATATTGATAAATGCCAATGCGGAGATTCCTTCCTGATAAACCCGTCAACAGCCTTATTTTTAACTGGATTTCCAGATTTGCTGAATTTTCAATATTGCGTCCGCCACTTTCATGCGAAGAAGCCCCAAAATAATTTCTTTTCCAAATACCGATATGATCAGCAATTCATCATTTACTTTGCTGAAGTATAAACTTCCTGTTTCACCCTTATGGAAGAGCAGGGCAAATTCTTCCTGACCCACAATTTTCGCCATTGCCTCAACGGCCCCGAAATTGGCAGCGGAAAGGGCTGCCAGAGAATACACATCAATCCGGGAGAGACCGTTATCCCCTTGCGCAATGATGTTGCCGGCAAAGTCGATCAGCAAGACACAGTGAACACCGCTTGCAATCAGATCGGTAAGAAGAATCTGTTCAATTTTATCTAATTGATCTTGCCCCAGTGCGTATCCCGTTAAGCTCATTGTTTTTTCCTGATGAGGAGCCACTGACTCGATCCTCCACCCATTAAGTTGTATATGTCCCTACGACTTGTATCAAGTTATTCTAAAAGACAAAAACATCTCACACTCGTATGAATTCTGTATCTGAAACGGACAGGATAATCAATGACTTTCGTTTTCAGGTCTTGATCACTATCTCAGCGTTACCGTTGTTCTCTGACAAATTGAAGTCAAAAGCAACCGTTTTCAATTATTAATTGTTGTCATCTTGGAGATGATATAACCTGATAGGGTGCATTAAACATCGTATTGCGGCCTCCAAGGTCATTTATATCCTGAGAACCGCTGCCAAAGCCGCCCAGGCCTGAGAGACTGATGGAAAAAATATATTTCCGATCATCTGCTCCATCGATATACCGAAGATCCAGAGACCAGCATTGAGACTGGTATCTCATTCCCACCCCGGACTGAATCCGTGTGCTATTCTGAATGTTCTGCTCATAATCCGTATAGGCTTTCAGACGATCGGTCAGGGTAACCAATAAATTGGTATATACGGACTCGCTGTCATTTGCTTCGTAACGATATTCAACAAAAAGGCGATCCCCCCGGATATCCGAAATCATGGTACCAACATTTCGAGACTTAAAACTATTGTCATAATGAGACCACTCAGCGTCTGCCTGAAACGCCAGGAACCGGTATGGCTCAAGCTGAATTTCACCATACAAGGGCACTAAGGGCTTTGGATCAATCTGATCCGCCTGATGAATGTCATAACCTTGTTCGATCAAAAACCGCAAAAATTCCCTGTAGGAATAAAGCGGCTGAGGTCCGGGATTCCTGTCAGCCACACCTTCAGGAGGCTTGAGCTTTGAAACAAACGTGTTGGTCAACGAAAAAGTAACGAGATTCTGTTCCTGAATCCGATCCACTTGATCAAAATACGGATAGATGTCCTGACTGTATTCAGGGATGAAGCTGTAGCTGATCCGGGGCATAATAATGTGTTTGATCCGTTCAACGCTTTCCCCGTCGATCTGAAACACGCGAAAAAATTCACTGGACATATCCAGTTTGACATCATACATGTTTCGATTTTGAGTCGTGCTGGGGCCACTTGCACTGGTCTCATTGTTTTCAGAATACCAGGCAGTTTCCCGAATGCCTATGGATGGCTCGATGGTGAAATACTGTTGATAACGCCACGGATAATACAGCCTGGGGTAGAGATCGACCCGCTGTCCCTTTTCCCCATCTTTTCTGTAAAAATTGGCGATTTCCGTATCAAACCCCACAAAAAACGGTGTTTCATATAGATGTTTTTTTGAGCCAAAGAACTGGACAACCGGAAGTCTCTGAAGACTATCGTCAGGACCGCCCGACTGGCGGGCAATAACGTTATCGTACCAGCGTGTTTCGGCATTCATGGCATAACCGGACCAGTATTTGTTGACAATTAGCCGGTTGGTCCGGACCGGATCATTGTAATCATCCAGATCCCTTCCAAAATTTTTAACAAAATTCATATTGGTATCGTCATACCCCATATACATGCTTTGGAATTCGCGAAGATAGTCCTGATCGCTGACGATATCCAGATCAAGCTTGGCAGTAAATCCGGAAGAAAACGCTTGATTATGTTTCATCCTAAACCAGTAGCGGTCCAAATTGGTGCGCAGGGCATTGTCATCGGTATATCCCCAGGCCCCTGTTCCATCATCCACCTGCCGGTCATGCAAATAATCTGCCATCACAATTCCCTTTGATCCGGCATCCAGCACATAGCGGTATTCTATGCCATTTTTTTCGCCGCGATTGGCAACATACCCAAGGTAAACCGTGGCATCAGACTGATCATTGATGGCCCAGTAAAACGGCTGGCTGAATTGAAAACCGTTTCGCTCTGAATACCCGGTCTCGGGAACCAGAAGCCCGGACTGACGATGGGTTTTTGCCGGAAAAATCAAGTAAGGTGAGTATAGAACCGGAACTTGTTTGGCCCACAATGAAGCTTGATGAACCGTACCAAAGCCTTCGATGGTAACCGTCATGTTTTTTCCCGTAATTTTCCAGTCCGGCACGTCACCATCGCAGGAAGAAACACTGGCGGTATCGGCAGTGTACGATTTTTCCCCAACTTTTTGAAGTTTATCTCCCTTGATATAAAAATGATTTTCTTTGATAAATATCGTGCCTTCGTATAATGTTCCGATCTCGGAGGCCAGATTCATTTCCAGGCTAGCGCCTGTTAATACATCTTCCCCTGCTGTCATCATAACATGACCTCTGGCATACGCCATCATGGCCCTGCGATCAAATCGAACAAAATCAGCGGACAATTGCCGGGCTTCTTTGGTAATCGTTACATGGCCGCTGGCAATATAATGGTCTTTTTGTTGATCATGCGAAATTTCGTCTGCCATGATATGCCAGGGCTTATCCGGAGAATCCTGGATTGACCCGATATCTGGAAGTGCATGTGCCGGGACTATATTCAGCAAGCCGAAGAAAATTGCAATAGAGACAATGAAACGGTTCAGTTGCACTGAATGACCTGATAGGATACCATTGTGAGATGTTGGATATTCATAATTCATATAAAATCGAAGTTGGAACAAAATGTCAAGATGTTGTTCAGAAAATACCTGCTTTATAAATTTATTAAATTGGTATATGAGCATCATAATAATGCACCGTGGCTTACAGTATCGATAAATCAGGAAAGCGGGTTCCGGATTCCGGATATAGAGCTCAATCTTCAGGGTCTTTTCATAAACCCATACATGCACCTTAATGAATATTTTATTAACCAATGATGATGGCATCTACGCCCCGGGTCTTTGGGCCTTGCATCGCCGGTTCTCTTTCGCTCACACGGTAACCGTGGTGGCACCGGACAGGGAGCGTAGCGCCGTGGGACATGGAATCACCCTTCATGAACCGCTTCGCGCCACACGCATTCGCGTCAATGGCGAAGGCAAGGGGTATGCGGTTAACGGAACCCCTGCGGACTGCATCAAGCTGAGCGTTCTGGAAATTCTTAAAACCAGGCCGGACATGGTGATTTCCGGGATTAACCCCGGCGCCAATGTCGGCATTAATGCCCACTATTCAGGGACAGTTGCGGCAGCGCGCGAAGCGACCCTGCTGGGTCTGGCGTCTCTGGCGGTTTCCATCAACTGTCCCCAGCCGGCTTTCCTTGAAGAAGCCGCCACATTCATTGAAGGTCTTGCCAGGCTGGTCATGGAAAAGGGACTTCCTTGCGGTGTGTTTCTTAACGTCAATATTCCGAATATTCCCATAAATACCGTTCGCGGCATTTCCATCAGCAGCCAGGGTGTGTCAGTTTCCCGCGAAGGGTTTGAAAAAAGGGTGGACCCCCGGAATCGGACGTATTACTGGCAGGATCTAGAATCACCGGCGGATTTCAGGGGCAGCGACATGGATGGCAACGTGCTCAGCAATGAATCCATCTCCATAACCCCCATGCGGTGCGATATGACGGATTATGAAGCCATGGCCGATTTGAAATCCTGGAAGATCGCCTTACCCGAAAGTGATGCATAAACGGCTTTCGAGGATCATCTATCGGGGAACCATTAAACATGCAACGTGCTATAGCTTGCTGTAGCTCCATCAACCTTCAAGGTAAGATAAATGCCCAAAAATCAGTATGTCAGCTCCCTGAAACCCGGTGAAACCGTAGATGACGTTTTTGTGTTGTCTGAAAAAAATCTGGCGCAGAAAAAAGATGGAAAGAACTATCTGAACCTTACCTTCATGGACCGAACCGGAACCCTTAAGGGCGTGCTCTGGGAAAACGTTGAGGGCACCGTGGATCGGATTTCCGCCGGCGATTATGTTCAGGTGAAAGGTACCATTTCAGAGTACCGGGGAATGCTTCAACTGGTTGTTCGGACCGCAACCCGATCTGCCGCGGAACATGTGGAACCCGCCGATTTTCTGCCGGTAACCAGTCGCAACATCGATGCCATGTTTGATAAGCTGCTTCAAATCACCGGCACGCTCAAAACCCCTTGCCTTCATGATCTGTTCAGGCTGTTCTGGGCAGATGCCGAGCTGGTTCGCCTTTTCAAAGCCGCGCCGGCTGCAAAAAAAATGCACCATGCCTATATCGGCGGTCTGCTGGAACATACCCTGTCCATGGCGATTCTTGTCGACAAGATCGCCGGACATTACACAGGCGTGGATCGGGATCTGCTTCTGGCCGGTGCCATTCTTCATGATATCGGCAAGATTCGGGAATTTGAATTCATTTCCCATATCGACTATACCAGTGAAGGCAGGCTCCTCAGCCATATTGTGATCGGCATACAAATCATCGATGAAAAAATAAAGTTGATTAAAGACTTCCCCGAGGAGCAGGCAGTCCTTTTAAAGCATCTGGTGGTCAGTCACCATGGCGTCCGGGAATTCGGCTCTCCGGAACTGCCCAAAACCATTGAAGCGGTACTACTGAATCATATTGATGAAATCGATTCCAAGGTAAAGGGAATTCGAGAGTTCATGGCTTCCGAAGACCCCAATGCGGCCTGGACCTCTTTTCACAAACTGCTGGATCGGCATTTTTACATGGGGAAAAAAGGATGATTTCTTTCCATTCAAGCACTATGTAGAATCAACGACGAAAGAAGACTGTCAGCGATATGTTTATTACACTTGAAGGCATTGAAGGATCGGGTAAATCAACGCAGATTCTTCACGTATTTAATTTTCTGAATAAATTGGGGCTCAAGTGCGTCATGACGCGAGAGCCCGGTGGAACACGAATTGGTAGAAAAATACGGTCCATCTTACTGGACCCTGAAAGCTCGGCAATGAATCCTGCGGCAGAGCTGCTCCTTTATACCGCGGATCGGGTTCAGCATATTCAGGAAATTATCCTTCCCATGATCGAAGGCGGCGGCATTGTCATCTGCGACCGTTATTTTGACGCAACCCTTGCCTATCAAGGAGTTGCAAGGGGGCTGGACATGACATTGATTCTGGATCTGCATAAACTGATTTGCCGGAATTTGAAGCCCGATCTGACGTTTCTTCTGGATCTGGCACCCGATACCGGACTGCCGCGGGCATGGAAGCAGCTTAAATCCGGGTCCCGAACGGATACCGAATCCCGGTTTGAAAACGAAACCCTTGCTTTTCATGAACGGGTCAGAGCCGGTTACCTGGCAATTGCCGAGAAAGAACCCGAGAGATTCCGGATTATCGACGCCTCTAAAAGCGAGAATCAGGTTCAAGCCCAGATCACCCAGGTTTTGGAATTCGAAATTCAGCAATTCATGGATCAATCAGCACAGGATGACAGAAAATGAACATGATGTACCCTTCCATACTGGATACCATTGGAAATACTCCTCTGATTGAAATCAGGCTGTTAAATCCCAACCCGCGCGTCAGGATTTTTGCCAAGCTGGAGTATTTCAACCCCGGTGGATCCATCAAGGACAGGCCGGCTCGATATATGATCGAAGCAGGCGAAAAATCCGGTAAACTGACGCCCGGAAAAACCGTTGTTGAAGCAACCAGCGGAAACACCGGAATCGGACTGGCACTGGTCTGCTCGGTTAAAGGGTATAAGCTGCTGCTGACCATGTCCGAGGCTGTCAGCATGGAGCGCCAGAAGATTTTAAAAGCCAGAGGCGCTGAGATCATGCTAACGCCGGGACATCTGGGAACGGACGGGGCCATTGAGGAGGTATACCGCCTGGCCAGGGAAAATCCTGAAACCTATTTCATGGCGGACCAGTACAATAACCCGGCCAACTGGCAGTCCCATTATGATGGTACTGCGGTTGAGGTCTGGGAGCAGACGCAAGGGCAGATCACCCACCTGGTCGCCACCATGGGAACTTCCGGAACCCTGATGGGCATGTCCAGAAGGTTAAAGGAATATAATTCCCAAATTTGTATCATCGGCGTGGAACCTTATCTCGGACATAAAATCCAGGGTCTTAAAAACATGAAGGAAGCCTATCAGCCTGAAATCTACGATAAGGGCCGTCTGAACAAAAAGGTCAACATTGACGATGAGGAGGCCTTTGAAATGACGCGAAGGCTTGCCAGGGAAGAAGGGATTTTTGTCGGCATGAGCAGCGGGGCTGCCATGGCCATTGCCGCAAAAGAAGCCGAGCAGCTTAATGAAGGCGTGATTGTGGTGATCTTTCCAGATTCCGGGGAACGCTATCTCAGCACGCCGCTCTTTGCCGTTCGCGAAAAAATCGAAATGAATTTGTTCAACACCCTCACCCGCGGGAAAGAGCCTTTTCAATCCCTGGTTCCGGGTAAGGTTTCGATGTATTCCTGCGGTCCCACGGCCCATGCCCGAATGCACATCGGCGAATGCCGGCGGTTTGTGTTTTCGGATCTGCTCAGCCGGTATCTGGATTTCAGAGGGTTCGATGTGACCCACATCATGAATATTACCGATCTGGATGATAAGACCATTGAGGGCTCTGAAGCGGCTGGAACGAGTCTGTCTGATTTTACACAAAAACATATCGACCTGTTTTTTCGGGATGTGGCCGAACTGGGAATCAATCCCGCAACCTGTTATCCGAAAGCCAGTGAGCATATTCAGGACATGGTGGATCTTTCCGAACAATTGGCGCGCAAGGGATTTGCCTACGAAAAACTCCATTCCCTGTATTTTGATATTTCCAGGCTATCCGACTATGGAAGGCTCTCGGGGATTGATTTGAACAAAATCCGCATTGGCGCCACGGTGGACCTGGATGAATATGAAAAAGACAACCCCAGGGATTTTACCCTGCTGAAAAGGTCCCGCCTTTCTGAGTTGAAACGGGGAATCTACAGCAAAACCCCCTGGGGAAATGTCCGGCCATCCTGGCACTTGCAATGCGCGGCCATGTCCATGAAATATCTGGGACCGTCTTTCGATATTCATACCAGTGGACGGGAACTGATGTTTCCACACCATGAAAATGAAATTGCCATTGCCGCAGCCTTAAATGGAAAACCCCTGGCCCGGTTCTGGATTCACTGCGACCGGGTGCTCATTGACGGGAAAAAAGTGGATGAGAAAAAAGACCGAATTACCCTGGAAAGCCTGGCGGCAATGGGCTATTCGGGTCGAGTCGTCCGGTACTGGCTGCTTTCCGGCCATTATCGCAAGCCGTTGACATTTTCCAGGGATCGATTGGACGAAGCACAGAAAGCGCTGAACCGGCTGGATACATTTATGGACAATCTGGATCAGGTCTCCGGTTCGCGGGAGCAACTCGATTCATATCCGGAAATCGATCAGCTCGTTTATGATATCCGCAGCGGTTTTATCACAGCCATGGATGATGATTTGAATATCTCTGCTGCGCTGACCTCCTTGTTTACCTTCATCAAGCAGATTAACAGTCTGATTCAGCAAAAAGCCATTGACTCGGAAGGCGCTTCAAAAATTCTTGCCGCCATTCGTCAGATCGATGGGGTGCTTCATGTATTACAAACAAACACAGCGACATTGCCCCCGGACATTCAAGAACTCATCGACAAAAGAAACCGGGCCAGGCATGAGAAAAACTGGGCGCTGGCAGATCAGATTCGAGATGCGCTTGTAGCCAGAAGAGTTGTTTTGAAGGACGGAAAGATATAAAAGATCACAAGAGCAAATAATCAGAAGGAAGCTTTGTCCATGACACCAATATATTTTCCATTTACGTGGGCCGATGCGTCCACGATTCAGGCCATTACTACCGTTTTTCCCAAAATTGCCATTTATCAGCCTTCGGATTGCTGGGCACCTTCATTGCTGCAGCAGTTTGAACAGACCGGGAAGATAGAAATCCGCGTACCGGTTACAGAAGACAGCAAGAAACTTGAAATGATGGTTGCCGATTACCAGAATTGGGCCAGACTGCATCAGGGCAGCGATCTGGCATTTTTGAAAACCCGACAACCCGCCACACCGTTTATCGATCATCTTTCGTCACGAATCCGATCCGATATTCTGCATTATCAGGATTCTCCAACGGATCCAACACCTGAACCGGTTTTTAACGCCAGACTTTTTCTGAAAATTGCTGCGGCTTACGATTCCCAACAGGCTGAGCTCAATTGTGATCTTGCGAAAATACAGAATCTGGAGAAACGGTTTATGGCAGCTTTGGGGAATAACGCGGAAATGGAAGAACCTGTTCCTCTGGGCAACCTGCCACTCTTTCAGGATGATCCAGGCGACTTTATGCTTTCAGAAAGGCTGCAGGCCTGGTCCATATTGTTTCTTCAGGATCGGCGGCAACGCTCGGCGGGAGACCTGTGGGTTACCTCCCGTCTTTCCGTTGTCGAGTGGATTCGGGATGAGATCGGTATGGAGCAGGTACTGGAAATAAACTGTATCCCCATTCAAAAAACCATTGATGACAGCACACGCTTCTGGCAGGAAAGCATTATGGCATATCTGTCTCAGCTTCAGGCTGCTCCGTGGCCATCAGCCATCAAGACTTTTGAACCCCCTTCTTCGGAATACGCCTGGGAAAATGCGGTTTCAGTCAAGGGATTCATTATTCCAAACCAGACGCCAGATGCGCTTCTTCAACAAATGGCAGCAGACAAATCTGCCCAGGTGCCGGACTCAGACCAATTCCGCCACACCCTTGTCGTATGTGTCACTCCGATATGAACAAAAGGGTTATCTGTCAACCGTCAACGCCTTAATCTCATCCGGGTCTAGGAACCGCCATTTGCCGGAATTAAGTTTCCCCAAGCGAATGCCGGCAATCCGGATGCGTTGTAGCCCCGAAACCTCCTGCCCCACTTTCTGGACCATGCGCCGGATCTGCCGGTTTTTTCCTTCCTTTAGGATGATGCGAAACCGCCGGAGGGATATGCGATGAATTTCCGCCGGGCGGGTACGCTTTCCCGACAGGAGCATGCCATCTGCCATTTTATAAAGCGCGCTGTCCGAAATCGGAGCCGATAGCGTAACCACATATTCTTTTTCATGATCAAACGATGGGTGGGAAAGCCGGTGGTGGAGCGGACCATCGTTGGTCAGCAGCAGCAGCCCGGTGGAATCCTTGTCCAGGCGTCCGATCGGATAAATCCGTTCCGGAACATTCACCAGATCCGTAACCAGTTTTTCGCCCGGCTGCTCGCAGCTCGTGACATACCCCCCAGGCTTGTTGAGTGCGATATAGAGCAGTCGCTGCCGATCCAGGACAGGTTTTCCATCAATTTCAACCGTGTCGGCCCGAGGATCAACTCGTGTTCCCAGTTCCGTGACAACCTTGCCATTGACCCATACTTTTCCGGCAAGGATCAGTTCCTCGCCGTGGCGCCTGGAACAGATTCCGGCAATGGAGAGATATTTTTGCAGCCGGATTTTTGGGTCTTCTGACATTACGAGCGATAGTCGGCGTTAATTCGCACGTATTCGACAGAAAAATCGCAGGTCCAAACGGATGTCTGACACTCCCCGCTGTGAAGGTCGATAGTGATGACGAACTCTGAAAGCTTGAGAACCTTCGTGACCTCATCTTCAACCGCCGCCCCCCGGCCGCTGCCCTGTGAAAACATCAGCACATCGTTGAAAAAAATATCCATTCGCTCCGGTTCAAACGCAACACCGGCTCTTCCGGCTGCTGCCAGTATCCTTCCCCAGTTGGCGTCTTCTCCGAAAATAGCGGTCTTGACCAGGTTGGAGCCGGCAACCGTATCCGCGATCTTTCGGGCATCCCTATCGGTGGCTGCACCCCGGACACGGATCTCCACCAGCTTGGTAGCCCCTTCCCCATCTTTGACCAGCATCTTGGCAAGGGTCACCAGCACATCATTTAATATATCCTGGAACACGACCAGATTCGCCGGACTTTGAATGATGGCTCCGGAAAGGCCATTGGCCAGAATCAATGCCGTGTCATTGGTGCTGGTATCGCCATCGATGGTAATCCGGTTAAACGACTGCTGCACCGATACAGACAGGCTATGGTGGAGCTGATCGGCAGTTGCTCCGACATCCGTGCACACGAAACAGAGCATGGTCGCCATGTTCGGAGCGATCATGCCGGCGCCCTTGGCTGTCCCGGTCACGGTAAAAACCTTGCCATCCAACGTCCCTTTACGGCTGACGACCTTGGGCACGGTATCGGTCGTCATGATGGCTTCAGCAAGCATCATGAAACCATCCGGCCTTAAGGACTGAACCAGAGAAGGCAGCGATTTCTGTATTTTATCCACGGGCAGAAGCTGGCCAATCACTCCTGTGGAGGCAACCAGAACCGATTCCTCGGGAATATCCAGAGCAGACGCCGCAAGCTTGGCCATTTCCCTGGCATCCCGCATTCCCTGCTCTCCGGTACAACAATTGGCGTTGCCGCTGTTGACAAGGACAGCCTGACAGACGCCGGTTTTGATACGCTCCCGATCCAGAACAACCGGAGCTGCCTGAACCCGGTTTTGCGTAAAAACCCCGGCCGCGGTTGTGGGCACCCGAGAAAAAATGAGCCCCAAATCATTCCGACCATTTTTTTTAAGTCCGGCGGCAACTCCGGCTACCTGAAATCCAATGCATTGAATGGTATTCATACGATTATCCTGAAACATACTTGCGTTGTTTTTGATGAATATCATGACCAGAAGCGGTCATGATTTATTTAAAGGGTTATTTCGGAGCGATTGAACTGTTTCTTGCCCGTAAGGCATCAAGAGATTTCTGGGCTTCCTTGGACAGAGCTGAAGAAGCTTGAGATAGCTCGATCACCTTGGCATAAGCAGATGCAGCCGCTGAATAATTATTGGAAGCCATGTATGCAGCGCCAAGTTCGCTATAGAGTTCGGGCCGCTTTGGGAACAGTTTGACACCTTCTTCCAAAAGCGCAATGGCTTCAACGCGTTTTCCCTGGGCCTGATAGGTTCGTCCAAGACCCCGAATCGCTGTTGGAAAACCTGGTTCGACTTTCAGGGCTTCCTGATAATATTTTGCCGACAGGTCATATTTTTTCTGATTATAATAAGCCAGCCCCAGATTGGAAAGCGGAAAATGCGGCGTGGCATACAGCAGATCTCCACCAATCGATTTAAAACAAACGATCGCGGCATCCCAGTTTTGCTGCGCCAGATAAGCCGTGCCCAGATTGTTCATGGCAGGCGCATAGTCGGGTTTAAGGGCAAGGGCCTTCTTGAAATGTTGAATCGCCAGATCAAGCCGATCCCTTGCCATGTAAGTCAATCCCAAGTCATTGTGAAGATAAGGATCATCGGGAGTAAGCTGTTCTGCAGCCAGAAGTTCTTTCAGCGCCGCTGTATAATTTTGCTGAACCATAAAGGCTTCCCCAAGATTTCGGGAGGATTCCCCCTGTTTTCTGAGGGTCTCATTCGGCACACACCCCGAAAGAAATCCAATCAATAGTATTCCGACAATCCAAAGCATGTTACGCTGACATGTCATTTCTCACCCGGTCTTTCTCATTTTTGTTATAATAATGATTCCTTTTTCCTGAACAGCCTGGATCATTTCATGCTTCAGAACGGCATCTGTCAGGATAAGAGAGGCCAGACCGTTTCTTTCAATCCAAATTCCTGGAATCCTCAGAGGTGGCTGGCCACGCATCTGAATTTCCGGATCCATTGAATAGGAAACAGCAAGTGCATTCAGAAGCATGGAAACTCCCTTGCAAACACTGTCCGCATCCAATAACTGGATAACGATAAAACCGGCTTTTTCCAGTGCCTGAACCGCATCCCCATAAAACGATCCGAAATCAACCAGTATCGGTTTCCCCTTGCCGGATTCAATCCAGTTGGCTCGCGAGGAAATTTGAACCCCTGCATAGGGAAAGCTTATTTCGACATTTTGAGTGTACGAAACGCCCAATATCCGCATCAGCGTTTCAACGAGCTGCTGTCTGTCATGGACAGGAACATACCCTCCAGCTGACAGGATTGAGGGTGAAGGCGATGGCGATCGAAGCAACTCAGCGTCTTCCTGACTGTTTTTTTTGAGATGCTCACCCAGGTAAGGAGCAACCTTAAGAATCTGATCGAGAACCTGATCGAAAGAAGCAGCGTAGGAAACATCAATGATCTGAAGTCTCGGACAGAAATGGAGAATGACGTTTTGCTCATCATTAATCAGCGCCTGGTCGGGATTAAACAAAATCCGCAGACCATCTGAAAACTCCATTAACGGAAACTGTGCCATGTCCAGTTTAAAATCGGCTTTCCCCGGCATGGGAAAATAAAAAATCCCCTTTCGCACCAGCCTTGCCTGAAGTAGGAAAGAAATTTTTTCAAGAGGCCCTGCATAATCCTCATGGGAAGGACCAGAAGCAGTATCGAATATTGGCATGCGAAGGATCTGGCCCGGATGAATTCGATTGATGTTATCCAGATCAGGATTGATTTTCCGGAACAGCCGAAGCCTTTCATTAAACGAAGCCATTTTCTTGATGCCGAAATGGCGATTCATAATCTGAGACAAGGTATCGCCGGGCTTGATTTTGTACTCCGTAAAGCCGGTTCTTTCAGATGGTGGTTTCGGTTCGGACTCCGGCTGCGTTTTATTACCCGATATGGTCACCATCGGAAGGGTGATAACCCGACTTGAGGGATCCGGATCCCGATCCGGCTTCAGTCTTTTCAGTGGTATAAGTATCTGCTGCCCCGGCTGAATGGTTTCAACATCACTCACCTGGGGATTGAGTCGTTTAAATATCTGTAAAAATTCTTCAAGATTTTCGTCAATGATTTCTCCTTTTTCCTGAAAGAGCTGGGTGAGAGAATCATTTTTTTGAACAACATAGGGTTCGCACCAAATCCGGTTTCCCAGATCCTGTTTGACAACATAGTCTTTTTGATACATGACCCCTGCGAAGACAGAAAACGGCTGAAAAGCACACCAGTACCAAAAAAGACAGGCAGCCATTCTGCAAAATCCTGCTGAGGTCATGCACGTTAAACCTTTTTCAGCTTGAGTTTATCCGCAATTTCCTGGGACACGGCCTTTACAAAACAGTCAAAATCTTCGCCCCAAAGGGGCTTTCCAGGGGCTGGAACCTTCTCCAGATGATCCGGACGGATTAGCTCGGGTAGATTGACAAGAGTTGAATCCGGACAGACTTCAAATTCATCCGGAAACCGATTTTCAAAATACATTTCCTGAAAACCGGAAAATTTGATGGCATGGGCTGTTGAATCCAGAATGGCAATTTCATCTTTTTCCACATACCCGAGCTGCCTTGCGGCAACTAGTCCCGCCAGTGATTCTCCGCCATGCGTACAGGCAACGTGGCCGTTCCGGTTGGCCTGCAGCTGCCAGTCCATGATGGCCTGTTCCGCAACTTCCACAAAAAACACCAGCGGCCTTCCAGCTGCCTGGTTGTATTGATCCACCAGATGAATGACCCGTGGCATGGAAACCGGGTTTCCGATCATGGCGGCCTGAGCCACACTATCCTTTACGGTTACCGGAAGAAACTTTCGCCGACCCGGATCGGGCTCCTGATAGTATCGGTAAACCGGATTGGCATGAACCGATTGCACCCCCACGATCTTAGGCAGTATCTCGATGATGCCGGTGTGGTAGAATTTCAGAAATCCACTCATGACAGCCGTAATATTGCCGGCGTTTCCAATGGGAACAACCACCACTTTACCGGCCATATCATACTCGAAATCCTGAGCAATTTCATATGAATACGATTCCTGACCCAGGATCCGCCAAGCGTTTTTGGAATTGAGAAGCGCCACGGCATATTTTTCGGACAGAGCCTCAACCACTTTCATGCAATCATCAAAGACTCCCGGGATTTCAAACACCCGCGCGCCGCTGCCAAGGGGCTGCGAAAGCTGCTGCGGAGTGACCTTCTTATGTGGCAGAAGCACCGCGGACTTAATATGCGGCTGAAGATAGGATGCATACAGCGCGGCAGACGCTGAGGTGTCGCCGGTTGAGGCGCATACGGCGAGAACATCGCCCACCAGCCCTTGCTGGATTAAAAAATGGATATAGCTGAGGGCGCTGGCCATCCCCCGGTCTTTAAACGAAGCGCTGGGATTTTGTCCGTCATTTTTAAAATAGAATTTTCCGCCGGCCTTTTCCTGCATCAACGCATTGGCTTCGATAACCGGAGTATGGCCTTCTCCCAGATAGACGATGGATTCCAGAGGCAGAACCGGTCCGATAAATTCATGATACCGGTATATTCCCTTTAGCGCCGGAAGCGTAAGCAGTTTTCGATAATCAAAAATCCGCCGCCAGGTTTTACCGGGAATTTTTTTTAATTTTTCAAACTCCCGATCATACAGCAAAAGGACTTGACCACAATCGGGACAGGTGTACAGCAGCGTACTAATCCCATATTCCCTGCCGCACCCCAGGCATCGGTAAATCAGGTCATTTCGCGTTTCAGGCAGCATATAGGGCAGAATGTCTTTTGGGAAATCGCTTAGTTTCATCGTGTTATGGACGCTGCCCCTCCCATGTAAGGTCGTAAGGCTTCCGGGATGACCACTGAACCGTCCGCCTGCTGACAGTTTTCAAGGATCGCAGCGAGCGTTCGACCCACGGCAAGCCCGGATCCATTTAACGTATGAACCAGCTCGGTTCCCTTCCGACCTTTTCGTTTAAAGCGGATATTGGCACGTCTGGCCTGAAAATCTTCAAAATTGCTGCAAGAGGATATTTCGCGATATACCCCCTGAGCCGGCATCCAGACTTCGATATCATAGGTTTTTGCTGCGGAAAACCCTATATCGCCCGTACAAAGGGTGATCACCTGATAGGGAAGCTCCAGTTTTTTTAATACAGCTTCGGCATCTTTGAGAAGCCATTCCAGTTCATCATAAGAGGATTCGGGAGTAGTAAACTTGACGAGCTCAACTTTGTTAAATTGATGCTGCCGAATCAGCCCCCGCGTGTCCTTTCCGTAAGAGCCGGCCTCTGAGCGAAAACAGGGGGTATGGGCAGTATAGCGGATGGGCAAAATGGCTTCATCCAGAATTTCATCGGAATGAATATTGGTTACCGGCACTTCGGCCGTTGGAATCAAAAAATAATCCCACCCTTCCAACTTGAAGAGCTCTGCTTCAAATTTGGGAAGCTGGCCGGTGTGGGTCATGCTGTTTCGGTTTACGATAAACGGTGGGAGCACTTCCGTATATCCATGAAGGGTAGTGTGCATATCGAGCATGAAATTGATCAATGCCCTTTCCAGCCTGGCCCCTGCTCCGAAATACAGGGGAAATCGGGCGCCGGTAATTCGCGTGGCCCGTTCAAAATCAAGAATCTGAAGCTGTTCGCCCAGAGTCCAGTGCGGCAGGGGCTCGAAATCGAAGGTTCGGGGAATGCCGCTGGTTTTATATACTGGGTTATCCGCGCTGTCTTTCCCGACCGGAACCGTGGCATGGGGAATATTGGGAATTCCCAGAATAATATCCTGGAGTTTTTCTTCAATTTCTGCAAAACTTTTTTCCAGGGTTTTGATGCGTAAAGAGACGTCCCGCATTTCAGCAACCCGTTGTTCCGCGTTTTCCCCGGCTTTTTTCATGACGGCAATCTGATCTGAAACGGTATTTCTTTGACATCTTAGATCTTCAAGCTCCAAAAGAACCGTTTTTCGCCTGGCATCGCACTGGGAAAGGACTTCCAGATCCGCAGTTTTGCCCCTGTCTAATAATGCTTTTTGCACAATCAACAAATTTTGTCTTACAAACTTGATTTCCAGCATAACAATACCTATTATATAAAATTAATGACTTTGCACCCGTTACTCATCGATGATCTTTTTATCGAATTCCTTGCTCATCTGTGTAACAACTGCTATCCATTTAGTCAATGATATTGCTACCGCTTCTTCACAGGAGAAACCCCAATGGATGATTTAAAGCAAACCAAAAACAAAATTCGTAAAGACATGATCACGACTTTAGAATCTCTTTCGGAAGATGAAATTGCTTTAAAGACTCATAAAATTGAAAATCGTCTGTTTGATTTTGCCAATTTTGTCGAGGCCAACATTACCATGCTGTATATCAGCTGTCCGGGTGAGGTTTCTTCCAGCAATATCATAACATATTGTTTGGACTATAGAAAAATTATCGTTCTTCCGGCCTTCGATTCACAGAAATTTCGAATCAGATTATTTAAAATCGATAATATTGAAAAAGATTTAAAACTGGGGGCTCGGGGTATGCTGGAGCCGGATACAGCCCGATGCAAGTCGGTGCCGGTTGAGTGCCTGGATATTGCCATCATTCCCGGGATTGCATTTGATGAAAAAGGCGGAAGAATCGGCTCGGGAGAAGGGTATTATGACCGGTTCATTCCCAAACTTCCCATTACGACCCGAAAGGTTTCCATTGCATTCGAAGATCAGATCATCCCCCAGATTCCAATGGAATCCCATGACAAGCATGTGGATATTATCATTACCAATGAACGGACGATTTATAAGATCTGATGGTCAAGACTTTTTTCGTTTAAACAGGACGGGAGACGTAGCACCTCTTTTATCCGTCTTGGTCCCCTTGAGCGTTGTACCGGCTTCATCAAGGGTCAATTTGAGGGTATCCGGATTCCATCCCAAAGAAATTCCGCGCTCTATCAACCGATAGCTGCGCCCAACAAGTTGTACTGTATTTCCTGAAATCCGCACGTCGAGTAATAGTTCAACAATTGTAAAAATACCCGATTTTAGATAGCGAATGACCATCTTTGACGGAAGCATCGGAGATGAAGACAGAAACATATCCGCATTCCGCAGTCTATCACACCATTTCCATGCACCCTGCCACATTCCGGCAAGGTGGGCCGGAATATCCGTTCCTTGGCCATTTTCACCCAGATCCATACGGTTGATGACCCTGCGAAGCATGCTGCTGTAATTGACTAAATTCCGGAAATCGGCGCACAGTTTATTTGCCATGAATTCCGGAATTTCACAGTCTGAATATAATAGTGGCAAGAGTTTGAGATGATTTCCGGCAATCTCTTGACTCAGGGCGATTTCAACTACACGTTGAACGCAATCAGAGTTGACCAAATTTGGCGTTAATATTATCGCCAGATAAACATCGACCAGTTTTTCCGCGTCGATTTTACGGGTCAGGGAATCAACGGCGTCTATCTCGGCTTCGTCAAGCCATACAGTGGCGCCGGCCAGTGAAAGATCAATCGCCAGTCGCCTGGCAAAGGGTTTTGCGAGAACGTCATGAATAAGAAAAACTGATTTGGCCATATATCTCTCTTTAATAGGATTGTCCGATGCAGCGAAACATCAGAAATTATCCAATGCAAACACGATTTCTTTTTGAACCAGCCCATTGCTTCCCGGAAGAATGCCGTTCAAAACCGCTTTCGCTTTCGGCCCGCCAATACGGCCTATCGCCCATGCAAGCATACCCAATACCCGTTCATCATCATTGCTGCGAAATGCTGTCAGCAGCTCCGGGATATATTCAGGTTCCCGGCTGTTTCCCATTGCCCTGGCTACGTTCATCTTCCACCGCCAGATATCCTTATCCGATATGTAGAACATGTGGGGCCAAATTTTACCGTTAAAAACCGCTTTGTCCATTTGCAATAATTTTTTCAGATTAAAATCATCCACCATGCTCGCCACTTTCTGATTCAGCGGCAGTTCCTTGGCCAGCCATGGAGCGTTTCGGGGACATACATTCTGACAATGATCGCAACCATACACCCACAACCCCATAGGTTCCCGAAGCGCCATGGGCGTAATACCCTCTCCGAAATAAGTAAGATATGAAATGCACCGGGTCGGATCGATTTTACGAGGACCCTTTAAAGCACCCGTGGGGCATGCCACAATGCAGGCATTCCTGCACCAGTCGGGACATCCCACCTGCAACGTGGGTTCATCAGGTAAAAACTCATGATCCACCACGACAGCAATCGGCAATACCCAAGACCCTTGACGAACCACCTTGTTTGAATAAAACAAACAGTTTTTTCCGAAAGTGCCCATTCCGGCTCTGGCAGCCGCCAGCCTGTGGGGCAAGTTAAACGGCACCCTTGAATCGATTCCGTTCTCTCTTAAAAAAATGCGGAAGGTTTTAACCCTTTTGGCCAAACGGTCCTTGGTCATGCGGTCGTCATCCAGATAGCAGCGGCCAAAATGTTTTTCCATGGACTGCGGGAATGCTTCTTTAAAATAACCTTCCAATAATACAATTATGGATCTGGCCTCTGGAAAAATCTGTTTCGGGTCCGTTCCCGCGATCAGATCCAGACCCAGTTTGAATACCCAGGCATACTCATTTTGTCTTTCCAGCAGCAACGCTTTCTGGGAGTCAAAAGGTTCGGCAGTGGTGAATCCGATATCCCCAAAACCGCATTCATAGGCCTTTTCAATCACTTCATTTTTGCAAATCATTGTTTATCCTGTTGTCAAAAGTGATAAGATATCATTGCTTCCGAGTATTGCCGGTTCTGAGGGCTGGGAAAACCAGTCCGGTTTCCATTTTCAGGGCATTTCCCTGTCTTGCATCCAGCTCCACCGTGATGTGCACGGCAGCAGGCGTCTGACGGTCATAGTCTGATGAATCCGAGTTCCAGGTCTGATATTCTTTTCCTTTGCTGTCATAAAACGTATAGCTGAGTGATCGAATGGCCTTGCACAATACCGGATCAGCCGGATTTTCTTTAACCGGTGGATACGGATAGAGGGTTTCGGAACGTCTGAGGACAAAGGCGCCATTTGGTAACGGCTGAACATAATACACGATATGAGCAATATCCTGCTGTCGCCTATCGCCAAGCCTCAGATGAAACAACGATGAAAAACTGAGCCGGGGAAAGGTCTTTTTACCGGTCGAAAGGTTTTCGGCGATCAGGCGATACGGATTCGGCTGATCCGAAGATTTCGGCGGTTTATATTCACCGAAAGGATCAACGTAAACAGCGCCAAGGTCGGCCAGCATTTGATTCAGACAGGTTCGGGCCATTTCCTGAGACTGAATCTCGTTTTCTATCCAGGGATTGCGGGTTAGAATGCTGCGATACGATCCATAAAGGGTCGTCAGAACAATAACCAGCATCGTGATGGCAATCAAAAGTTCAAGAAGGGTAAATCCCCGGGCTTTTGAATAACACATGATCATGTGGGACCAAGACGCTTATCCGGCGTTTCGGCAGCCGCTTTATCCGGAACAACGCGATAGGTTCTCAGGCGATACGTCCGCTCGCCTCTGTTGAACGACACGGATATGTCTATTTTTTTCATCGGGTATGCCAGTTTTTTCAGGACTTCAGATTCCAGGGTTTCCATATTCAGCGACCAGACGTAGCCGGGATAAGCGCCTCCGAAATCTCCTGAATCCTTCGGAATTTCTTTAAAATTCCGGCGCTCCATTTCTGCCATTTGACTTTGAGCCAGCAGCGGCGCCAGCGTGAAAAATTGGGTTGTCTGGTTCATGGAAACCATCTGGCTCTGCAGTTTATGGACGCCGACCAGTAAAATGGCCAGAATGGAAATCGCCATCAACACTTCTATAAACGTAAATCCCGGCTTTGACATCACTTCCTCTGTTTCGGAATCCTCCCCTCTCACTCGACTTGCGTTGCCTGGAAAAACATTCAAACCTTTCGCCCTTTCCCCCATTCACCCCTCTTGAAAAGAAATACACCGCCCGAAATAGCTGACGCCGGGTATAAAAGGTTCAATCAGCAGCGAAACCGGACCGCCACCCTTGCCTTGCAGGTGAATGATCGCCTTGTTAGAATACCCTCGGCTGCTGAAAACGATAACCGCACTTCCTGAAGAAGCTTTACCGGAATCCGGAATCTCCACGTCCTGAATACGAACATCCGCAGGCAACCGAAAGCCGCTTTTCTTTGCCGCTAGGATTTCAGCCTCTGTCATGCCTTCATGGGAAATCCACATCAGGCGATGGTCCATATCCAGGTGCAGGGTATAAAAACGACTGTTTTGAACCGCAATATTTTTAAGTTCAGACACCGTAAAAATCATCCATCGAACCGTGGCATTCAGGTGATCCATCGGCATCACCGACTGCAGCCGGGGAATGGAGAACATCAGAAACAGGCTGAGAAGACAGGTGACGACAATCAGTTCCATCAGGGTAAATCCGCCGGATGCCGACAGCCCGTCTGATTCGGTCATTGCGGTCAATCCAGATCCCAGCTTTGAATGTCCCGGTTATGCTCCACACCTCCAGGGGCGCCATCCGCCCCGTATGAGACAATATCATACTCACCGTGGATGCCCGGACAAAGATAAACAAAGGCATTTCCCCAGGGATCTTTGGGAACTTTTCCTTTTTCCAGATATCCCCCTTTTTTCCAGTTCCGGGGAGCGGGTTCGGTTTGGGGCGGGCTGACCAAAGCCTGAAGGCTCTGCTCCGTGGTTGGATACATTCCGTTGTCCAGTTTATACAACTTAAGGGCTGTTTCAAGGCTGGCAATATCCACCTTGGCCTTTACCTGGCGAGCTTCTTCAGGCCGACCCATGATTTTGGGAGCAATGTACATGGCCAATATCCCCAGAATGACGATAACGACCATGAGTTCGATCAGGGTGAACCCCTGATTTTGAAGTTTTCCATTTAATCGGGTATTGATCATCCATCCTCCATTTTCTGATATTGCGCTGATAAATATCCATTGCAGATGATATGTTACACCAATATCATCCTGGATTTCAAGGCATATATGGCTGATTAATCGTAATATCAGCAGGATAAAAGTTTTATACGATTGTGATGTTGACAGATTGGAAATCCGGGCTTAAAAAAAGCCATGAACGATATCGATCAATTGCAGAATTGCGATTATGCGGATTTAAAAGAAATCCTGAGAAAAATGGGACGGGTTGCCATTGCCTATTCCGGCGGGGTTGACAGTGCATTGCTGCTTCGGGTGGCAGCCGATGTCCTTCAAGACGCCGTTATTGCCATCACCGCCCGGTCTGACACCACACCTCGGGAGGAACTTGAAGATGCCGTCAGGTTTGCCCACCAAATCGGGGTTCGCCATATCGTGGTGGAAACCCATGAAATGCGCATTCCGGAATTTGTGCAAAATCCTCCCGACAGATGCTACATCTGTAAAAAATACCGATATGATGCCCTGACGGCCATCGCCGGTCAGCACGGGGTTACCATAATCGCAGATGGGGAAAATGCGGACGACGGCGAGGATTACCGCCCGGGTAGTCTTGCCGCCCGGGAGCTGGGAGTGCGAAGTCCTCTAAGCGAGGCCGGATTGACCAAGGACAGGGTCCGCGCCTTATCCAAAACCCTGGGGCTTTCCACCTGGAACAAGCCGGCACTTGCCTGCCTGGCATCCCGAATTCCTTATTCCAGTCCGATCACCCCGGAAAAACTTAGGCAGATTGATGAAGCCGAAGCCTTTATCCGCGGCCTGGGAAGCATCGCGCAGGTTCGTGTCCGGCACTTTGGCGATACCGCCCGACTCGAAATCGATGTCGCCGCAATGACCCGATTGATGGAGCCCGCCGTCCGGGAACAGACAATTTCATTTTTCAGGCGACTTGGGTTTGTCCACGTTCTACTGGACCTGGAAGGGTATCGAATGGGCAATCTGAACCCTCACCGTTAACGATTCAAGGCGTTCTCATAAACCAGTTGGGAACTGTCATAACCAGTTGCGGAGTAAAATTAATTTGTTAAAGCAGGAATTAGATTCCACATTATTTGAAATCCAACAATCGTTTACCCGACCGTAAAATCATTACAATCGCATCGATGTCGGTGTCCGCCGTAATTCTGTTGACAATACCCTGAAAGTTGCATATATGCCTTCAACAAGCCGGAGTGGTGAAACTGGTAGACGCAGAGGACTCAAAATCCTCCGCTCGCAAGGGCATGTCGGTTCGATTCCGA
>CAIVVZ010000429.1 GCA_903909505.1 uncultured Desulfobacteraceae bacterium | reverse complement strand
TTCAAAAATGCAAATTATGCCCGTTCACATATATCTGCAATTTAAACACGTTTTAAGATGTTTTATATTTTTGGTAAGACAACTTATGAAAAATGTTCTGATTGTTGACGATGAAATATCTTTGCTTCTCAGCATAAAGGCTGGTTTTGAGCTTTATAAGGATCGCTTTAACCTCTTTACGGCAGAAGATGGAAAAAAAGCGATTGGTATTTTGAAGTCCAATCAGATTGACTTGGTAGTGACCGACATTCGAATGCCGGAGATGGGCGGATTTGAACTCCTGGTCTATATTAATGCAAATTTTCCCTCTATTCCCGCCATAGTTATGAGCGCTTATGGGACTCGGGAAATCGAAGGACAGTTTGAATCCATTGGGATTGCCGGTTTTTTGGATAAGCCAGTTGATTTTAATAAACTGGTTGAAAGCATTGAAGAAGGATTGCAACGAAGTTCTCAGAGCGGAACCATGACCGGAATCTCGGTGGGAAGTTTTCTCCAGCTTATTGAAATGGAAGAAAAAACCTGCCTTTTTGAAGTTCGAGACCAAAAAAAAAAGGGCTTATTCTTTTTCAATCAGGGGCGTTTGCATGATGCCGTCTGCGGTACTCTGGTCGGAGAAGAAGCCGCCATTGAGATGGTCTCATGGAATCGGGTCAGGCTTTCATTCAAGAACCTTCCTGCTCATAAAATCGCCAAGCGCATTAACTCCGAGCTGATGGCCATTCTGATGGAAGCTGCGCGTCGGAAAGACGAGAAATATCAGGAAAAAGAGTTAAGCGCTTTTGATGAATCATTTGAAGAAGACCTGGTTTCATTTGATACAGACAAGGATCTTTTGCCACCCCCGGAAAGCCGGAAGACGATTGAGCCGGATTGGATCACTCCGGAATGCCCCGGCCCAAACGTTTTGCCATCTCCGGAAAGTCACGAGGTTATTGAGCCTTACTTGCCTGAGCTTGAACATCGCCGCATCGGCAATCCAACTTCAACGCAGATTGCCGATCTTTTTAAAAATATGGCGGCGGAGATGAACGGCGTAATGATGATTGCCCTTATGGATATGGATGGTATTGTAATTGCTGAATACAATCCCTCTCAAATCCCATCCGATGCATTTGCCGCTAAGTCGTCCATGATAATGGGATTATTGGATAAATCCTTGAAGGACATCCAAGGGGCTGGAGAGCTTGAAGAAACAATAATTCAGGCCAGCAACGCCTGGGTGGTTTGTCGACTGGTGGCCAAATCCTATTCCCTGGGGCTATTGGTGAACCGGGAGTCCACACTGGGTAATGTCCGGATGGTTATCAGCAAATATCTGGATAAGATTCGACAACTGCTTTCATGGGAGCATTAAAAAAGATCCGGCTTCCGGCTTCTTGACATTTTTCATACCAATGTTCCGGCAAGAGAATGAGATTGCCTGTCATGATAGATACGACGCACCTGATTGAAGATCTGGAGCAGATATTTTCCACTTTGCGTCATGAATTTGGAAATACCGTCAATACACTGAATATGACTCTGGATGTATTAATCAGTAATTATGGAGCGTTTAGCGATTCAACCAAACTGGAGTTTTTGCATCGGGCCTTGGAACAGGTTGGGCGCCAGCATAGATTCCTTGATGCGATGCGATCTTACGCACACGCTGAGGTGGGTCAAACTCAAGAGATTCCCCTGATTTCTTTCTGGAAAGAATGTGTTGGCCTGGCCATGGCCAGGCTTGCCGGTAAACAGATCGGTTTCAAGCAGCACATTCAGGTTGAACCCTATAGTATTCAAATCAATCCTTCAGCCATCCATCGGATTCTGAGCCACCTGTTGGACAATGCAGTGGATGCGGTTGCCGAGATTGAATCGCCGGAAATTGAGCTGGCGGCCTTTATGCATTCCGGCAGTCTGGTGGTACAGGTCCGTGACAATGGACCGGGAATATCCGCTGAAATTCAGTCAAAAGTGGTTCTGCCATTTTTTACCACACGGGAAGGTCATTCCGGATTGGGGCTTTCCATCTCTCGAAAGATGCTCTGTCAGATGGAAGGCCGCCTTGAGCTGATTAATCGACTGCCTTCAGGGACCGAAGCCAGTATGTGGTTAAAAATTTCCTGACAATGACGTATTCCGGAATATCATTGCGGTATCCGAGAAGTTCAGGCCATTTTTTCAGTTTTGGCTGGCAGTGGCGGTCATATTATCTGAATTCTGCACGAGGGCATCCAGAATTTGCGGGATGTACCGGTCTGCCTTGGAGATGTGAAAACGGCATGCGCCCGCGGCTTTATGGCCGCCGCCTTCAAAATTAGCCAGTAGCTGGCCGACATTGACCTTGCAGGTCTGGTTGAAAATGCTGTGACCCACGCTGACCAGGACCATGTCGGGGCGATTGGAATCGAGGCGTATCTTTACCTGAACCGAGCATTCGGGAAACAGGGAATAGACCATAAACCGGTTTCCGGCAGGGGGCGGAGTTAAGGCACGAAAGTCTGTTACTGCAACATGGCCAAGGCAATGGGTGTGTTTTTTGAGGTGGGTTTGATACGCGATGTTTTCATTGATAACCGTCTCACAATGGGCTTTCACTGCCTTATCTTCCATGACTTTATGGATCGGCAGGATTCTTAGAAGATCAACCAGATGGTTCCAGTAAGGTTCATCGGGGTTGATTTGACTGCCGATAGTCATGGAAAGCAGGATATAGGGATGGTGTTCCGGATATAGCACCTCTTCCTGTGTCAGATCCGCTGAATCGATTTTATCCGCTGCCTGAACCAGTTCCGTATAATCCCGTTGAAACTTATCGCGGTAATGGTCAAAAATAATTCCCGCTGCAGAAGGCGCTATTCGAAAAATCCCTGTGAAGGGTTGCACTCCCTGATTTGAAAAATGGTGATCAAACCACAGGGAACAGCCTGGAGCGAATGGAAGATTGGCGACAATATCGCCTTCATGAATATCCACAAGGCCTTTTTGAATATCACTGGGCTCAACCCATTTGACTGGCTCATGAATATTCAAAGCTTCATAGAGAAGGACAGCGCAGACCACGCTGTCGAAATCGGATCGGGTTACAATTCTCATATTGTCCTTAATATTGTAAAAGTTTTTTCTAAGTCTGGAATACACGGAAAGCGATATTCATTTTATGCGTGGTCAGGCTTCCGAGGATTATTTCATGGGGATATGAACGACCAATTCGAGAATGTTTTTTTTATTTTTTCGATGGTACTGAACCTTGTCCATTAATTTTCGAATCAGAAAAACGCCAAGGCCTCCTACTTCCCGATCAGAGATGCCAACGGAAATATCAGGATCTTTTAAAGACAGGAGATCAAAGGCGATGCCGGTGTCTTCAATTTTAATGACAAATGCTTTGGATGGATCCCGAGTGCAGGTAACTTTAATATCGCCGGAATGATCCGGATAGGCATAGTTGATGATATTTACAAGCGCCTCTTCAGTGGCCAACTCAATTTCCTTGATGCGTTTGCCGGAAAAGCCAAATTTTCTGGCAATGTCAGAAATAAATTGAACCAATAGCCCCATGTTTTCTATTTTGGCTGGTAGTTGAATACTGGACATGGAAGACCCCGAAAATTCCAGTTGGATGTTACGGATTCTGGATTTGGTCCGTTATCAAAGATGGAGAAAGCGTTGCTAAAACTGACGGATTGCAGCCTGCACCGTGTCATGAATGGGAATAATGGAATTAAACCCTGAAATCTCGAAAACCTCGTTTACGGCCTCCTCCATAGCTGCCAGAAGAATTTTTCCGTTAAGGGCTTTCAGCTTTTTTGCAATAACCAAAATGCTCCTAAGGCCGGCGCTGCTGATGTACTCCAGGGAACTGAGATCCACAACAAAGTATTTCTCACTCTCATCAATCCATGCACTCATTGCTTTTTCAAATTCGGGAGCGGTTACGGCGTCCATTCTTCCGTTAATCTTGACAATTAATGCATCGTTTTCTTTTCCAGATTTAATGATTTCCATGAAATTCTCCTGATTACTTGCTATAAGGTTAGCACATTTATAAATTAATCGTTAGATAATTCCTATAATAACCCTTATGATAAAATCAATAAGATTATGATCAATTTGTCTTTGACGTTTTATGAGGCCATGATTTATGACAATTTGTAATCTCCCAACGCATCCGGTTTCCAGGCATAAACCCACGCAACTGGTTGCTGACCAAGATGCCCTGATGCGAATCTTTATCCGGCCGGAAAGTGATGCCGCGCGGTTGACACTGCTGAAATACATGGAACAGATTCTGTTCGGACTTCATGAATTTTTAACCCGGCATGTCGGTGTCACGCAGGAAATCAGTTTGAAGGAACTTGCGGAACGCTTTAACAGTACAACTATCAGCAAGCACCCAGAAAAAAAACTGGCCGATGTAATCATCGACCTGATTGAAGATATTGCCCCCCATGCGGTGAATGTCGCCTCTCCCTATTTTGTGGGTCACATGACTTCGGCCCTTCCTTTTTTTATGGTTCACCTGAAAACGATTGTCACGGCGCTGAATCAGAATGTCATCAAACTGGAGACTTCTAAAGTGGTCTCCGTTATTGAAAAACAGGTACTGGCCAAGATTCATCGCCTGATATACCGGGAAAACGAGGCGTTCTATCAGGAGCATGTGCAGAATCCTCAAACCTCGCTGGGGTGTTTTATAGAAGACGGGACTCTGGCCAATATCACGGCGCTCTGGGTTGCCCGCAATTCATTGCTGGGTGCCAGAGATTGTTTTGAGGGGATTGAGAAAGAAGGGCTTCCGGCAGCCTACCGGGCACATGGAATTGAACGGCTGGTTGTGCTCGTATCCAGATTGGGTCATTATTCCCTTAAAAAAGCCGGCGGAGTTCTGGGAATTGGAAATCGGAATGTGATTGCGGTTGAAGTTGATGCACAAAACCGGATGGATTTGAATTGCCTGAGACAAAAGATCGCCGAACTTCAAGATAGCGGCGAAAAAACCCGAATTCTGGCTGTCGTGGGAATTGCCGGAACCACGGAGACCGGATCGGTTGACCCTCTGGGCCAACTGGCGGCAATATGCGCCGAACACCGCATTCATTTTCACGTGGATGCGGCCTGGGGAGGCCCAACCCTGATGTCTGAAAAATACCGGCATTTGCTTGCCGGAATCGAACAGGCGGACAGCGTGACCATAGATGGTCACAAGCAGTTTTACATGCCCATGACGTGTGGAATGGTGTATTTCAAAGATCCGAAGAAACTGGATGCCATCGAATATCATGCCGGCTATGTCAACCGACCGGGGTCCGTGGATCTGGGAAGAAAATCCTTGTCCGGCTCCCGTGAAGCCAGTTCGCTGATTCTCGACAGCACCCTGAAGATCATGGGCACTCAGGGGTATGCCTTGCTGATCGAGCATGGCATCGAAATCGCCAGGCAGTTCGCGGCGGAAATTCAGAGCAGACCGCTTTTCGAGATGATTACGCCGCCTGAACTCAACATCCTCACCTATAGACTCGTTCCGCCGGCCATAAGATCTCTTGGCAGAATCCGGTTTGAACAGGGAGCTGCCGAAGAAGCGATCGGTATCAATGACCAGCTTAACACCATTACGCGAAAAGTCCAACAGTTGCAGCGTGAAGCCGGAAAAAGCTTTGTATCCCGAACCACCCTGAGAGTGCATCAATACCCGGGACAGGATATCGTTGTTTTTCGCTGCGTGATCATGAATCCCATGACAACACTTGATGTGCTTCGCGAGATTCTGGATGAACAGGAAGCGATCTACGGTCAGATCGTCAATGAAACAGTTGATTTGTGAACGTGGAAATTCCTGGGAGCGCGGGCTTCCAACCGGCAATTGGCAGGCACGATGCCTGCGTTCCCAGTGTATTTTACGAAGCCATCTATTTTTATTGTGACAACCGCCGGATATGTGCTAATGATCCGCCAGTCAATGAAAAACCTGTTTGCAAGCCATGTTTTATGTATATTATTCATTGGTTAATTTAATTTCCATTATTGAAGGAGGAAACATGCCCATCAGAAAGATTGAACGAACCCCATCCGCCTATGCCTATCCCCTGCTGATCAAAAACATCCTTCGCATGCCCCTGGTGTATGCGCCCAAGCAGGAAATCATTTATCGGGACAAGATGCGCTATAATTACGAAGCCCTGAACAGCAGGGTGTCGCAACTGGCAAATATGCTGGAAAAATTGGGGGTTACCTCTGGAAATACCGTTGCGGTCATGGATTGGGACAGCCACCGGTATCTGGAATGCTTCTTTGCCGTTCCCATGATGGGGGCGGTTCTTCACACCATTAACATCCGGCTATCGCCGGATCAGCTTGCATACACCATCAATCATGCGGAAGATGATATTATTCTGGTCAATTCCGATTTTATTCCCATGCTGGAAGCCATCAAGGATCAGATCAAGACCGTCAAGAAATTTGTCCTCCTGACAGATACTGGTCCGGTACTGCAATCATCCATTGGTCTTTCCGGCGAATATGAAGCCCTGCTTTCCGCGTGTAGCACGAATTATGATTTCCCGGATTTTGACGAAGACGCCATGGCCACCACGTTTTACACCACTGGCACAACCGGAATGCCCAAGGGGGTGTATTACAGCCATCGGCAGATCGTGCTTCATACTTACGGGCTCATGACCGGCCTTAGTGTTTACAAATCCCAGATCAATCTGAACTCCGGTGATGTGTACATGCCCATAACGCCGATGTTCCATGTCCATGCGTGGGGGATTCCTTATCTGTGCACCCTTTTGGGGACCAAGCAGGTTTATCCCGGCAAATATGAACCGGCGATGCTGCTCAAATTGATTGCAACCGAAAAGGTCACTTTTTCGCACTGTGTTCCCACCATCCTTCACATGCTTGTCAGCAGCCCGGTCGTAAAGCAATTCGATCTTTCCAAATGGAAGGTCATCATCGGCGGATCAGCCCTTCCCAAGGGCCTTTGCAAGGCTGCCTTGTCTCTGGGCATTAACCTGACAACTGCTTATGGCATGTCCGAGACCTGTCCGCTTTTAACTGTTGCCAACATGAAGCCATTTATGCTGGATTGGGACATTGATAAACAGGTTGAAATGCGGTGTAAAACCGGTTTGCCGCTTCCGATGGTCAATCTTGAAATTGTGGATCCGGAAGGAAATCCCGTTTCCCATGACGGAAAAGCTACCGGTGAAGTGGTGGTCCGGACTCCCTGGTTGACGCAGGGATATCTGAAGGATCCGGAACGCAGCGAGCAGCTTTGGGAAAACGGCTGGCTCCATACCGGAGATATCGGCAACATTGATTCCGAAGGATACCTGCAGATTACGGACCGGGTGAAGGATGTGATCAAGACCGGCGGCGAGTGGATTTCGTCTCTTGAGCTGGAAGATATTATCAGTCAGCATCCGGCGGTCAGCGAGGCTGCCGTGATTGGTATGGCCGATGAAAAATGGGGAGAAAGACCCATGGCCCTGGTGGTGTTGAAAGCCGAACATAAGGGCAAGATCACGGAAGACGAACTAAAGAATTTCTACATGAAGTTTGTGGATAACGGATCCATTCCCAAATACGGCGTTCCCAGCAAGATTGTTCTGGTTGACACCATTGCCAAAACCAGCGTTGGAAAGATCAGCAAGAAAGATCTGAGAATTCAGTATAAATAGGTAACTATTCAGCTAAATGTTGAGGCTCCGAAGGAGTGCAAATTCTTACTTACAGATCGCTGTAACGTCTGCTTTAAGCCTGCACTCCGGATAGGCTCACTGGAAAGTTCCGCCCCTTGGGATACCAGGAGCGGAACCGCTTCAGGGCGGATGGATCAAACGCGCCGGGTCGCGAAGTGGATAGATTTCGTCGAAAACCACCATCGGGAGATCTATCCAGTGTCACCCAAGTCAATTCATTTTGCACATAATCCACACAATAGAATCTCTTGTTGTCCAGCAAACAAGATACGCTGCTCGGAAGGCAGAATTCCATTAACAGGGAGACAGGATAATGAAACTGAATGATATTACCAGAGGTACGGGGCTTGAAGCACATGGAATCAACAATGCCAACCTTATTTACTGGACACCGCCGACATCGGTACTCTATGAGCAAGTCGCGAAACGCGGCGAAGGCCTGATTTCCCATTTGGGGGCTGTTGCGGTCAAAACCGGACACTATACCGGTCGGGCCGCCAACGAGAAATTCATCGTCGACGAGCCGACCTGCCACGACAACGTTGCCTGGGGAAAGGTCAATCATCCCTTCGATCCGGCAAAGTTTGATGAGCTATACAAGCGGATGTGCGCCTATATGCAGGGCCGCGACCTGTTCGTGCAGGACTGCTTTGCCTG
>CAIVVZ010000428.1 GCA_903909505.1 uncultured Desulfobacteraceae bacterium | reverse complement strand
CTCGGCCATGATGGGTCTCCTTAAGCGTGCCGAGATGTAATTTCCTGCATCCGCGCCTGGATGATTTTCTCTTCATGCGATCGCCGCCGCTGGGCAGCGGCTTCGACCTTGGAAACCAGTTGTTCCATGTCGCAGGGTTTCATCAGGTAATCGAAAGCGCCCAGTTTCATCCCCTCGATGGCAGACTCGACGGTAGCATGGCCGGTCAGCATAATGACCTCGGTGATGGGAAATCTGCGTTTGATTTCCTCCAGGGTCTGAATGCCGTCCATTCCTGGCATTTTGACATCCAGGATCACCACTTCGATGCCGCGATGTCTGGAAAGCTGATCCAGGGCATCCTGCCCGGTATGCGCGGACAGAATATCAAACCCGCGCTTGTTCAGGCGCTTGGTCATGGTTTCCACAAAAGGCACTTCATCATCGACTAAAAGTATATTGGCCAGACTCATCCGCTTTCTCCTTCATCTTAATGGTATCGGTAACGTGAATCAAAACCGGATCATAATGGGTGATCATAACCTTCACCATCCCCATTTACGAATCAATTGCCGGCACTGCAGGCTCCGGGGGCAAGGATTCTTCGGGTATCGGCAGGTAAACGGTAAATGTCGTGCCCACGTTCAACGTGCTGTGAACCTTGATTTCTCCGCCCATTTTCCGGATGATGCCATAGCAGATGGCCAGCCCGAGCCCGGTGCCCTTGCCCACGGGCTTGGTGGTAAAAAACGGATCGAATATTCTGGGCAGGTTGGCTTCGGAAATGCCGGATCCGGTATCGGCCATTTCCACAACCACGTGCCGGTCTTCCCGCCGGGTGGAAATGAACAATTTGCCGCCTTTTCTGTCCATGGAGTCGATGGCATTGTTGATCAGGTTTAGAAACACCTGCTGAAGCTCCGAAACAGACAACCGCAGCAGCGGCAGGTGTTCGGCCATCTGGCTGTGGATTTCCACCATGCTGTATTTTCCCCGTTGATCCGATAAGGATACCAGGTCCGCTATCAGGTCATTGGCCTGGATATCCTGAATCCGGGAATCCGTTTTCCGGGCAAAACTGAGGAGTTTATAGGTAATGTCCTTGCAGCGGGTGCCCTGGGTCTTGATCTGGGCCAGCGCCCGTTTGAATTCGGCAAAATTTTTGCAGGCCTGGAATTCCTCTTCTTCCAGCAGATCCTGCATCCATCCGGCCTCTTCCACCATAATGGCAATCGGATTGTTGATTTCATGGGCGATTCCGGCGGTAAGCTCTCCGACCGAGGCCAGCTTGCCGGTTTCAATGACCTGCTGATTCAGCATTTCCTTTTCACTGTCGGTAACCGCGATGCGATTGACCATTCTTCCGGACAGAACAAAGGCCATGGTCACAATTCCGATACCGCCCAGGATAAAAATAATAATCGAGAACGCCTGGGTCTGATTCAGTTTTGAAAAGGCATCGGCAGAATTCTGCTGGTAGATCAGCAGCCAGTCCCCGTTTTTCAGTAGTGAGCCCACGTAAATATTTTTCTTGCCGGATGCATCCACCTGTTCCGTGATACGCACCTCATCCTGTTTTCCAAAGTCCGTTTTCTGCTGGAAAATTGACATATACAAGTCTTTATTGGGAATCACGTTAAAGATCGGATTGGTTTGAAAAATGCCTTGCCGATTGATGATGAATGCAAACCCCGTCTCGCCCACGCGGATTTTGGCGACCAGAGAGTTGAATGCTTCAAAATCGATGGTGGCCCGTAGAATCCAGGGCCTTCCGTCTCGGCTGTTGCGGACGGCAATGATAAAGTGGGGAACGCCCCTTAAGCCCAGAAAGACTTCGCTGATAACGTGCTGGCTGTTCATGGCTTTTTGAAACCAGTCCGCGTCCGCGTAGTCGGCCTTCCCCAGAGGATAGGGCCCGGCATAGGCAACCTGCTTTCCCTGCTCGTCAATGACGCCGAGATCCACAAAAACCGCCCCGTACTCCTGCTGCATGATGGTCAGTGTCTTCTGCAGAAATGCCTCGCTGCTCAGATTGTTGAACCCGGCGCTTCTTGAAAGGTAGCGGATGTCGGAGAGCTTGTTCATCAGAAACTTATCAATATTCGTTGTATGCTTTTGAACCATCTCGTTTAAATGGGCGAATATCTTTTCCCGGTAAGAGGTCCGGAATTGATAAAAAATTGTCGCGCTGACCAGAAAAACGGGAAGAAAGGATACCGTGATGATGGTGACGAACATCTTCCGGATCAGGGCTCGATAATAAGGCTGCTGCTCGGATGGATTCGTCATGCAATCATTCCATGTCCAGAAGGTCTTTGACGGCCTGTTTTAAATGATCGACGCTGCTTCCTTTTTTTTCGACGAAAATGACGGAATGCACCGCATCCAATTTATGAATCATCTCGGTTTGCAGTGTATGAATCACGATCGGCAATCCCGGAACGATCTGGTGTATATGGTGAACGAGGGACAGGTCGGTTGTATCCGGTAGATCCGGGTCTAGAATCACCATGTCCGGCGGGGTATTGGGATTGTGGACATCTTCGATAAGTTCCTGACCGCTTTTGACCAGCCGGATCTGGTAGCCCTCGGCCATCATCTCACGCTTTAAAAATTCCCGGACATGGGGATTTCGATCTGCAATCAGCAGGATTACCGGTTTGTTCACGAATTGCCCTATTTTGATTTTATACGAGTTCACCAAAGTTAATAATGAAATGATCTGCATTCTGAATTAGCAATTCATATACCAAGGATGTGGAAAAAATAAAAAGATTTTAACCATCCGGTATTGTTTTGAATATATCTGCTTTTTTGCAGCCAGGAAGATCCCGGCGGCCATGAAATTGTCAGTATTTTTTACATCATGGAAAATGACGGTACGGTATGGTGGAGCCGGTTTCTCAAATCTGTTATTGACAGAAGGCCCTGTCATCGAATATTATTAAGCGAATTAGATAACGGCTGATGCTGCTGTTTAGTCCCAAACCCACGCCAAGATAATGATTTTATCTTCGTTGTTTTTACGACGATTCCGACACATTCGGGAAGCTTCAAAACACCGTTTTCTCCAAAAAGCCTTTTTATGGCCACCTGTAGTCGTGTATTTATTAAGGATGAAGCGTTTCTTTTTCATGTTATCTGTTCTGCAGAAAAACCTATAATAACATTTCCCAATCCCTGCCTAAAGGAGCCCTCGTGATGGATGATTTCCTTCATAATTTACGGACCGGAAAAAACAAACCCTTTGATAGAACCCGGAAACAATTCGATAACAATGGATATAAAAACCCGGACAGACAGGGCCCCAATGACAACCGTCGAAAAGACGCGTTTCAGAGAACGCCTCCAGTAGACCATTTTCCCGCCATCAAAATACTACTTGGAGATATCACTGAAGGTCAGCGGCGCCTGGCCGACATTTATGAGCGCCGGGCAACGGCGGAAGAACGCATTGCATCGGCTCTGGAAAGAATCGCTTCAAGTTTTTTTGAGAAAAAGCCGGCAACTCCTGCCGCCGGGCCGGAAAAGAATATCGACCTGGATTCCCGAATCATACCGGAAACCGCAAAACCGGTACGCGTTTCTCAACCTGTAACACCGGATGCCATTTACGGAGCCGGAGAAATAGCTGGCGCAGCAGATGTCATCAATCCCGGGATGGACAGGGAAGGCGTTCTTGAGATGATTGGTGCCATGCGGAAAGAACAGATGAGTTACGAAAAAATAGCCCGCACGCTAGAGGCGCAGGGAATCCCCACATTTTCAGGAAAGGGCGCCTGGCACAGCCAGACCGTCTCCAAGCTTTGTCATCAGTTCCATCCCTCCCTGTGTTTATAAGACCAGAACGATAGAACGACGTGGGGGGCTCTCCCGGCCGGAACGATTATCAAGGCCGGGTTGTTAACGGATCATCTGCTGAATCATGTAATAGACCAGGGGCATGAAGATAGCCGGAAGCATGTTGCCGACACGCATTTTTTTGATTTCAAGCAGGTTCAACCCAATGGCCATGATGAGAATTCCGCCGACCGCCGACATCTGATCCACAACCAACGGAATCAGGTACGGTTTCATTAAGACCGCCGACAGGGTGAGAATTCCCTGATAAATCCCCACCGATATCGCAGAGAACAAGACGCCGGCGCCAAGACTTGATGCAAAAATAATGGCGGATATACCATCCAGGACAGACTTGGCATATAAGGTTTGATGGTTGCCGGTAAGTCCGCTTTCCATGGAACCCACAATGGCCATGGAGCCGATGCAATAGATCAGGCTGGCGGTTACAAATCCTTTGGCGATTCCCCCTTCGGATTGCGCACATTTATTTTCCAGCCACTTCCCCATCTGATTCAGCTGCGCTTCAATCCGGAGCCATTCTCCCAAAAGGCTTCCAATGGCCAGGCTGAAGATGACCACCAGAATATCCTGGGTTTTCAGCGCGCCGGTCATACCGAGCAGAACAACGGCCAGTCCGATGGCCTGAATCACGGTCTGCTGGTAGTGGAGCGGAATTCCGCCTCTGAAAGCCAGTCCGACAAGGCTTCCTGCTGCAATGGCCAGGGTGTTGACAAGAGTTCCAAACACAGTTGATGCCTTTATCCATGAAAAATCAAAATTCGGGCATTGACCATCGTTTCGGCCGTTCTGAGGAAAGCTTTCACCGCGGGGGGTTTTTTTAGATTCTCTTTAAAAGGGGAGTATCGGTTCGTTTTTTATTCTCTTCTTCAGCCAATATATAAAAACGGCCAATACGGCAATAAATAAAATTCCCAGGGCAAATACTTTTTCATACGTTTCAATATCGTTTCTGATCATGGTGCCGAACGTGTATCCCAGGACACTGAAGGATATGGCCCAGATCGTAGCGGCGATGACATTCAGTATTAAAAACTTCATCGCATGGATATTTAAAATGCCCAGGGCAAATGGCGTTATATTTCTGAATCCGTAAACGAATCGGTATGCCATGATGATGATATTTTCCCGACTTTCGATCAGCGCGCTGATTCTGACCCATTTCTTCTTTAAATTGGGCCTTTTCTCTATAAATGATATTCCCTGTATCCGGCCGATATAAAAATAGGTTTGATCGCCCAATACGGTTCCGGCTACCGCCGACAGCGTAACCAAATAGATATTCAGCATTCCCTTGCTCGCCAGACACGCGGCGATGATCACTATGGTTTCGCCTTCTAGAAAAGTTCCGATAAAAAGCGCTAAATATCCGAATTCTCTTAAATATACTTCCATCCGTATCTCTTTTCCCTCGTCTGATGACGCGATTGCGGTGTCATCCAATTTTGTCATTATTATACAGATCGGCAGGGAATTGCAAGAAAGGATTTAAAAAGGGGGGATTTCCAAAGCCCCCGCAGAGAGGGGCTTTGGAAACGGAAGGATTTGACTTTGCGAAAGAATTAAATGTCGTAATATAGAGAAAATTCATGAGGATGCGGCCGAAGCTTGACCGGATTGACCTCGGCATCGGTTTTGTATTCGATCCACATATCGATGACATCCTTGGTGAATACGTCGCCTTTCAGTAAAAACTCATGATCCGCCTTTAAGGCGGCCAGAGACTCTTCCAGGGACCCTGGGGCAGAAGGCACATTGGCCATTTCTTCGGGCGGCAGATCGTAAATGTTCTTATCCAGCGGATCACCCGGATCCATTTTATTCTGAATGCCGTCGATCACCGCCATAAAAATTGCGGAAAACGCCAGGTATCCGTTACAGGAAGGATCTGGGGTGCGGAATTCAATGCGTTTGGCTTTTGGCGAGGATGAATACATGGGGATTCGAATCGCCGCGCTTCGGTTCCGGCTGGAATAGGCTAGGTTCACCGGCGCTTCAAAACCCGGAACCAGGCGTTTATAGGAGTTGGTCGTGGGGTTGGTGAATGCGCACAGGGCTTTGCAATGCTTTAAGATGCCGCCGATGGCATACAGCGCCTGCTGAGAAACGCCTGCATACTGATCGCCGGCAAACAGCGGCTTTCCTTCTTTCCAGATACTGACGTGGGTGTGCATGCCACTGCCGTTGTCACCGTAGAGCGGTTTGGGCATGAAGGTTACCGTATGACCGGCCCGGTTTGCCACATTCTTCAAAACATATTTAAACCATACCAGTTGATCGGCCATTTCCAGAAGGGGTTTGAACCGCATGTCGATTTCGGCCTGACCCCCGGAGGCCACCTCGTGATGCTGGGCTTCGATTTCGATTCCGAGTCCTTCAAGCACCAGGAGCATTTCCGTTCTCAGATCCTGAAATTTATCCATGGGGGGAACCGGGAAATAGGCTTCCTTGTATCGGGGTTTGTAGCCCAGGTTGGGGCCTTCGTCTCTACCGGTGTTCCAGGCGCCCTCAATGGAGTCGATTTCATAAAACGCCCGATTCTGCGCGGATTCAAAGCGGATGTCATCAAAAATGAAAAACTCGGCTTCCGGCCCGATATAAACGGTGTCGCCGATGCCGGTTGATTTGAGATAATTCTCGGCCTTTCGGGCAATGAAACGGGGGTCCCGGGTATAGGATTCGAAGGTGATCGGATCTTTGATGTCGCAGATCAGCACCAGGGTCGGGACTTCAAAAAACGGGTCTATTTTAGCGGTGGAGGCATCGGGAATCACCAGCATGTCGCTGGCGTTGATGGGCTGCCATCCCCGAATACTGGACCCGTCAAATCCAAATCCTTCTTCAAAGCTGGATTCTTCCAGTTCTCTGAGGGGCACGGTAAAATGCTGCCAGACTCCGGGAAAATCCATAAACCGCAGATCGACGACCTTTACGCCTTTTTCCTTTGCCATTGCCAATACGTCACTTGGTTTCATGTGAATACGCCTCCAAAGTAAATGAGTTATGATGATTATGCATTAACCTTACGATACTGCTATATGAAAGTCACATCGATTACAGCGAAAACGCCTTTCATGCATTCTTGTGCTAAAAAATCATGGGGGCTGAGAAAGCCGTCATGTGTTAAATCGCGTCCTTTCCCCGTTCTCCGGTCCGCACGCGAATGACTTGTTCCACCGGAAGCACAAAAATTTTCCCATCGCCAAGTTTTCCGGTATTGGCCGATGTTCTGATCTTTTCCACCACCTGATCCACCATGCCGGATTCGACGATGACTTCGATTTTAATTTTTGGAATGAAATCGACGACATATTCGGCTCCGCGGTAGATTTCCTTGTGTCCTTTCTGGCGGCCATATCCTTTGACTTCGGATATCGTCATCCCCTGAATCCCGATTCCATTCAGGGCTTCCTTGACATCGTCCAGTTTGAACGGTTTGATGATTGCTTCAATTTTTTTCATGCTGCATTCTCCTTATGTTGCGATCCCTGAAGGACATCCGTGATGGCCGCCTGAATTGCCGAAACCTGGTCTGCGGAATCCACTTTCTGCCCGTCAAAATCCCTGACGTAAAACACATCCACCACCTGATCCACCTTTGTGGCGATCTTGGCAACCCACACATCCAGTTTACACCGGAACAGGGCATCCGTAATGTCAAACAGCAAACCCGGAAAATCCCTGGAGAAGACTTCGATAATGGTGAAAAAGCTGGAACCGAGATTGTCGATGACAACGCGGTGCGGTCTTTCCGAGGCCCGAAGTTTATCCATCCGGTATGCTTGCATTTTCTCTTTTAGAGCCAGGGCCAGATCCAGATTTCCGGACAGTGCCGCCTGAAGGTGTTCCCTGGCGCGCTCCCATTTTTCCTCCTCAAACAACTGGTCCAGCGGGGGCTTGACATGAAAAAGATCCAGGGCAATGTTATTGCGCCAGGTAAATATCTGGGCATCCAGAATATCCAGGCCGTTGAGGGTAAAAACCCCAGCGATTCTGGAAAACAGGCCGGGGCGGTCTTTGGCGCAGATGGTGACCATCCGGGTTCCCACTTCAGGGGTTTCATCAATTTTCCAGACAAATTCGCCATCTTTTAACTGCTTGTAAAGCTGGACATGATTGACAATGTCCTGTGCCGATGAATAGAGCAGGTATCGCGGAGACATGACATTAAACAGGGCATCCAGCTCTCTGGCGGCCTTCTGGGTTTTGGCGGAATACACAACCTGTTCTTTTTTCTTTTCAACGGAGTCAAGCGCCTCGTGGCTGGCAAGCTCACCTCTTTCAAGAATATTCAACACCTTGAGAAATAAATCCCGCAGCAGGGCCGCTGTCCATTCGTTCCATGCCTTTGGCCCGGTGGAAATGGAATCCGCCACGGTCAGCAGATACAGCATTTTCAGCCGGGCAACGTCTTTGATTTTACTGGCGCAAAAAACAGCGGTTTCCTCGTCATTGATATCCCGGCGCGTGGCGAGCTTGATGAGAAACAGATGTTCCTCGATTAAAAAACAGACGGTTTCGATGTCCTTGCGCCGATATCCCTTCTGGGCCAGAAGAACGGCGGCAATGATCGCTCCCCGTTTTGAATGGTCGTTTCCGGCCCCGCCCTTGCCGATATCATGCAGAAGGCCCGCCCACAGCAGCCATTTGGGAGTGGCAAGCTCCTGATAGATATTTCCGCAAAGCTGGCATTCACTGGAATCTTCCGGAAGCACGAATTTTTTCAAGGTCTGTACCACATGCAGGGAATGCTTGTCTACCGGAAACAGATGATAGTCATCATACTGAACCCGGTGAACAATTCCCTTGAATTCCGGGAGAATCCGGACGAGGAACCCCGAGGACAGCATTTCATCCAGCGCATTGACCCCTCCTGGCGGAGACATCAACAACTTTTCAAACAATTTGACGACCCGCTTCGAAGAGATGAATGTCTCATCCGCCAGATACTGGAATTCCTTAACCAGCCGCTTGGCTTCGGCTGAAAGGGGGAGTTGAAATCGGGCGCATTCCTCAAAAATCTGCATCAACAATAGCGGCGTGCCGGGAATGGCCTCGGAAGAAGCAAAATTAATGGCGCCTTTACGGATTTCCAGATTCGGGTTCCGCGTTCGCTGGTTAGGTCTGCGTTTCCGGTGTGAACCGGCATCATGCGACAGTTCATAGAGAAACATCCGCAGTTGTTGATTCAAAAACTCCATTTCGCCCTGAATTTTCCCAAGCATGCTTTCGACCGGTGACTGTCCTTCAATTGAATGAAAATCCAGTATCTTGGCCAGCCTGGGCTGATATTCCGTATAAAGCTGGTCGCATTTTCTGCCTGCTAGCCGGTGAAGATGGTTTCTGACATGCCAGATAAAGGTCAGTGCCCGGGATAGCGACAGAAACTCATCGCTGGAAAAATACCCGTAATATTCCAGATCACGCCGGGTTCGAATATCGGATTTGATTTTGGCGATCCATCGAATGGTGTGATAATCTCTGAGTCCCCCCCTTCCTTCTTTCAGATTGGGTTCCAGCAGATAGGCCGAATCTCCGAAATGTTTGTGACGGAGGGCATTGGTCTGAATCAGTACGGTAATCAGATCGGCAGATTGGCTGTGAATGATGTTTTCCCGAAGATGGCTCATCAGTCGGGTGTACAGTGGAGACATGCCGCAGACAAAACGGGCATCAAGATGCGCCGTAAATGCTTCGATGTCGGTTCTGGAAATCTCGGCGCATTCCGCAACCGAGCGGGTGGCATGGCCCACATCCAAGCCCACGTCCCAGAGCGGATACACCATTTCCTGAATCAATGCTTCTGCCGTATCCGGAACGGTATTTTCAAACAGAAACAGCAGGTCCACATCCGAGTGGACGCATTGCTCTTTTCTGCCGTACCCGCCCAGTGCGATAATGGCATAAGGATTTTTTTCGATGCGAATTCCCGGGCCGACCAGGCTGGTTTCATAACAGGTCTGAAAATAATTATCCAGCATACCCGTATGCTCGATCATGAAATTCTGGGAATTTCCCTTTAAACCAGAGATCAGTCGTTCTCGTTTTTGTTTCAATATCAATGAGGCTGTATCGGGCATTGGAATAACCACCTGAAGGCAGATTGAACGTGCATTTAATTTTATTGAAATATATAGCAACTTGTGTGCCATTGTCGGAATATAAAATATAAACTAATATTTAAAATAGTTATAGATATATACAGTTTCAATGAGAATTCTGAAAAATACAATATTGTCGTATATTTGGGAATAGTGGTTACAGATATGTAACTTATCAGATGCGCCGGTTTCAAAAAAACGCTTGACGTACAAGACGGGTAGGGCATAATCGAAAAAAATGCAGCGGTTTCGGCTGATGAAACCGCCGGCCATTGATTTTCGTCCCTAACCCGGCATAGCCGGAACCAAAAAAGTACTGGAAAAGAAATAATCAATTGTTTATATCCACTCTAACGTTTCCATAAAAAAATAGGAGATGGATATATGGACCTTTTGACTGACCGTTATGGCGAAAACATCTCTGG
>CAIVVZ010000427.1 GCA_903909505.1 uncultured Desulfobacteraceae bacterium | reverse complement strand
GGAGATAAGGCTCAGAGTAGTCATGAAGATAAAAATCATTACGACCGGCGGAACGATCGATAAAATCTATTTTGATCAGAAAAGCGAATTTCAGGTTGGGGATCCGCAAATTGCCGAGGTGCTGAAAGGCGCCAACGTCACTCTGGAGTATGAAGTTTTCTCTTTATTGAGAAAAGACAGTCTGGATATGACCGATGCGGACCGCAAGCTGATTCATGACACGGTTAGCGCGGACAGCAGTCGTCTGTTTGTCATTACCCATGGTACGGATACGATGATCCGGACGGCCCGGGCGCTTCAGGATATTTCGGGAAAAGTGATTGTGCTGACAGGCGCCATGCAGCCGGCGCGGTTTCGGATGACCGATGCGGTGTTCAATATTGCCTGCGCGGTCACAGCCGTTCAGTTGCTTTCGGATGGCGTGTATATTGCCATGAACGGCAGGATTTTTCAGCCGGACAAGGCCAGAAAGAATGTGGCGATGAATCGGTTTGAAGCTTTACCCGAAACCAGGTGAATATCCACACCCTAGCCGGACATTTTAACGGGGCTTTCCTTTTTCGATTTGTCCGGCTATGATGCCCTAACTGACTTGCTTCGAAGCGATGATTTGGCGAAGAATCTCGTCCAGGGAGGTTTTGGGGTCAAAGCCGATCAGCTTATGTATCTTTTCGATTCCCGGAACCCTTCGCTGCATATCCTCGAAATCTTTCCCAAAAGCCTTTTCATAGGGAATGTATTCAATCCGGGAACCGGATGCGGTGAGTCCGATGATCTTTTCAGCCAAGCTCCGGATGGATATTTCTTCGGTTCCACCGACATTCAATACCTGGCCCGCGGCGTCATCGGCTTCCATTAATGCCATGAACGCATGAACCACGTCTTTCACGTAAGTAAATGTCCGGGTTTGCGATCCGTCTCCGTAAATGGTCAGCGGCTTGCCGCTCAGGGCCTGATCCACAAACCGGGGAATGACCATGCCATATGCACCGGTCTGCCGGGGGCCGACCGTATTGAACAGCCTGGCAATAATGGTTTTTAGACCATGGGTGCGATAGTAGGCCAGAGCGGTAAATTCATCCATCAGTTTGGATGCCGCATAACTCCACCTGAATTTGCTGGACGGCCCGTAGATGATGTTATCGGTTTCAACCAGCGGGGCGTGAAGGTGTTTGCCATAGACTTCCGATGTGGAGGCAATCAAGACCTTTTTCTTGAATTTGTTGCACAGCTCAAGGACTTTTTCGGTTCCTTGAATATTGGTGCGGATGGATTCCAGAGGTTTTTCCAGAATCGTGAGAACGCCGACCGCGGCTGCCAGATGAAAGACGATATCACAGATGCCGGTCAGCTCCAGCAGACTCTCATGATTCAAAATCGTGTCCACTGTAACGAACAGGCGGTTTTTAAAACGGGGGTCGCTCGTCATCGTCTGAAGATTGTCCAGGGACCCGGTTGAAAGGTCGTCGATAATATATACATCATCTCCTTTTTCAAGGTAGGCTTCAGCCAGATGAGAGCCGATAAAACCGGCGCCTCCGGTAATCAGTATTTTCATGGAATTATCCTGTGAAGGGTTTGATCATGGATGAAATCAGCAGGTAAACCGGCCGTCTTCATAGATGGTTATCTGTCCGCCGGTTGTTAAATGTGCTGAAACTTTTTTCTGTTCGGTGTTAACCAGATCCCAGTGCAGGGCGGAATCGTTGAATCCCAGCTTCTTCTTTAGTTTTTCCGTCAATTCGGCGGAATCTCCGCTGTAGGTATCGGTGTAAGAGGAACCCAATGCCACGTGACAATTGCCGTGCGGCCCGCCGAAATTCTCGTCAAAAAGGGTATTGGCCATGAACCGGTCAATTTTTGAAAAACGCTTGTCGGTCAAAGAAAATTCCCCTAACCGGCTGGCTCCTTTGTCCATGGAAAGCTGATTTTTTACAAAGGATTCTCCTTTCCGGGCGCCAATCTTGATGGCAACGCCGTTTTTAAATTCCAGCCGGACGTTTTCCACGTAATTGCCGTTTCGGTAGGATGGCTGGTTGGCAAAATACACGCCTTGGGTTCCTCGCCAGTCCGGTGAGATAAACAGCTCGAAACTGGGGATGTTGTGCCCGGTGATGCCGATCCATTTTCGCTGGTCGCCCGGCGTGATTTTTAGATCGACATGGGAAGATTCAACATGGAAATACTGAACATCCAGGCGGTTCAGCCATGTTTTGATGGTCCGGGATTTTTCATAAATGGACTGCCATTCGGAAACCGGCGAAGCATGATCCAAAAAACAGGCATTGACAATCTGACGGGTATATTCGTCGATGGAAAGATCGGCATGTCTGGCCTGCTCAATCGTGGGGAGCATGCACAGGGTCCAGCCGAAATCCCCCATTTCCTCGCGTTTGTTCAGGATATCCCGAATAAACTTTCGGGCTACCGCGGCCCTGCCGATTTTTTTAGGATCGGCCTCGCTCAGATGGGTAATGGAATCCGGGGCATGCAGATAGATACTGCCGCTCAGATTGTTGTAGAATTCACGTTCTCCGGGAGGCTGAAAGGTCAGTTGTCTGGAGTTGGAGAGCTGATAAAATGATTTTTCCATTCTGGATGTCAGCGTGCACCGTTGAACAGGATTCAGCCCCATATCAAGAAGCCTGGTAAAAAGAATCTCCGCAAGCGGCAGGGCCAGGGAATCGTAGCGAATCAATACCATGTCCTGTTTGCGGAATGGGTTGGTTCGGGCTGTTTTCAGCCCCCAGATCAGCGTATCGGCGTATCGGTTTAGATGAGTATCTGTTAGCATTTCATATCCATCAAGGGTGATCTTCTTTCAAAAAAAGGCGGTGATATTCCGAATCGGAAAGATGGGCTTTCAGCAGGCGGTTGATCAGCCCGAAAATCTCTTCCAGATCCGCATCGGCCAGGGAGGGAATCAGCCGTTTCATCAGGTGGTCGTCCGAGAACTTTTGAAGGTAGTAAATAACCGTATTTTCGTCTGTTTGCCTGTCCAGTCCAAAACCGACAAGCTCCGAGTACGTTTCAACAAAATCATGTGAATGCAGTTTCATGGCTATCCTTTACCACGTTATCAGTAATAAGTAGTGTGTTACTTTAATGGAAAAAGCCATGAAGGTCAACACGCACATCGTGATATCGGCAATTCTGGCTGAAGGCCCAAATTTATGGGAAGGGGGGCAAAGAAGTCAAACAAAGCGAGTTGAAAAATAAAAAGCCGACCCCCAGAGGGGCCGGCTTTGGTCCAAAGTGAATTATTGAATCGTTATTTTTGTGAACGTCCCGTCAAAGTTGATCATGTACAAGTAAGTCTTTGCCGTCGCGGTGTTTGCGGTGTAGCTTCCATACATCGTGTTGTACGTATTACGTCCTGACATCATGCTGTTTCCGAAATCCGTTGTGGTTACGATAATGCGATTACGCTCCGAATCAATGACCGGTACGGAAGCGAAGCGGAGGCAAATAGACGATTGCCCAGAAGGACCGGTTTTGAAACGATGCCGCTCATTGTCATTGAAGATATTATACCCGCGGGTGTGACGGCAATCAGTTATTTCCCGTTACTGTGTTTTTTTGATAGTTTCGAGGATCTGTCCAATAACACTGAACTGAAGTTCCGGTTTGATCGGGCTGTTGGTCTTTAGCGTAATGACATCGAAATAGCGTCCGGGATCTTTTTTCAGGTTTTCGACAGTAATAATGTAAGTCGTTGTATTGTTTTCCTGTTTTTCTTCGATGCGGCTCTGAACATCGGTTCCATTTTTCGACTTGGTTTCTATAATCCTGAACGGATACTTGGGATCAGGTGAAACGGTTACAGTTCCGATAATGGGTTCGCCCACATTTCCGCTCAGAAAAAGTTTATTTGGCGTGATGTTCGCAAATTTCTCAACATTACCGGCGATTTCAATCGACACATTGGGCTGTTTTGCATCGCTGGTCTCAACCATGACGCTTTTTTTCAGTAAGGTTCCGCCATATCCGTTGGTATTAATTTTGATGGTAATCTTTCCCTCGCCGCCGGCGGGGATCTGTCTCGTATATGAGACGGCCGTGCATCCTCAGCCGGTTTTGACGTTGAGAACGGATAACACATCGGTTCTTTTATTCAGGATGACAAAATCATGGACAACTTCTGTGCCCTCTACAACCGGCTGAAAGGAAAACTGCGTTTCCGGCACGGCATACGAAAGATTTTCATCTACCTTGTCCTCAGCGATGGATGCAACGGGAAGGGCCACCATGCATATCATCAAAAACCACTTGAAATAAGAAATTAATTTCATAATTTAACTCTCCAACAAATTATAATAAGACCATCTCTCATGCGTTAAAACCGTAGAAAAAATTCCGTCGAAAGGGAGCGGCTGGCTTGAATATACCTGGACCAATCCTGCGACCAAGAAGGCCCAGAATAAAAAGTCCTGGATTCAAAGGATTGAGGGAACGGATACATACATCGGCTACGGAATATTCCAATAAATAGACTTTTAGGATGATGGCTGAAGAGGCATGAGCCTCTTCAGCTACCGTTAACAACCCACTCTTGCGCCTCAGAAGTAATTCCTGCGATTTTCAGTGACTCGATTCACCTATGCACCTTGTGACGCCTCATCGGCTTTCGCTTTGTCCTTTTTTGATGCATAAATACCTTGACAGCTACAATGTAGCCTTGTAATGAATAAAAGGCTTGTAAGCGAAAGATGGTAACCGAAGGGATTTTCTGTGGGCAAAAGAGGCTTGGGGATATAGAATGTCCCCAAATAATCAAAACGGGTTACAAGCAATTTGCGTGTAACCCGTTGTTATATTTGGTGGGCGGTAAAGGATTTGAACCTTCGACTTCTACCGTGTGAAGGTAGCACTCTCCCGCTGAGTTAACCGCCCGGATGTTGGCCCTTAAATAACGACATTGTGCCCCTGAAGTCAAGAGTTTTCATCGGGAGCGGGTATAAAATTATCGGGGAACGTCATTTCAGGGGCGTCACCGGCCGGTTTGCCCAGATCCGCAATTTCTTTGGGCGCCGGAAGATCTTTGATATCTCTCAGACCGAATATTTCCAGGAAATGCCGCGTGGTGGCATAAATCAGGGGCCGTCCGGGAATTTCTTTTCTTCCCTGGATCTTGATCAGTTTTCTGTCCAGAAGCATGCGGAGAATGCCGCCGGCGTCGACCCCGCGAATGTGTTCGATATCGCTTCGCATGATCGGCTGCTTGTAGGCAATGATTGCCAGGGTTTCCAGGGCAGCCGGACTCAGGCGCTGGGCGGAGGGCTGGATGATTTTCCGAACCCATTCGGCATATTCCGGACGGGTTCGAAGCTGATATCCGCCGGCCACTTCGACCAGATAGATACTGCCTGGCCGATGGTCGTATTCGTCCTGAAGCGTTTGAATGGCCTCTTTAATGGCCTTGACGTCGGTTGATGGAAGGGCCGACTTCATTTTCTCAAGGGTCAGCGGCTCTTCGGATACAAAGAGAAAACTTTCAATGATAAACTTCAATTCCGGCATGGGGTCTTTCATTCAGATACAAGGTGATGTTGCCGGTATCGGCGTGCTGGATGACGCCGGCAACATTGCGTTTAACCATTTCCAGTATGGCCAGAAAGGTAATGATGATCTCGGCCTTTCCGGCAGGGCTCAGGACCAGTTCCTGAAAAGTCAGAGAGCCCCTGACTTTCAGCATCTGGATGAGCTCTGTCATGCGATCCTGAATGGATAGCTTGTCGGCGACCACATCCAAGGTAAGATCCGGGGACAGGTTGTCGATGATTCGCTGAAAAGCCTGAATCAGGTCAAACAGATCCACCCGGATTTCGCGATCCGGAAGATTCCCCGGATCGGAGGTTTCCGGCGGGGGCCTGATAAATGTATGTTCCCCCAGCAGTTCTCTGTCGTTTAGTTGCAGGGCTGCTGATTTCATTTGAAGGTATTCCAGAAGGGGTCTGGCGATTTCCTGGCGGGGGTCTTCTTCATCGGACTCGTCATGAACCGGAAGCAGCATCCGGGATTTAATCTGGATAAGGGTTGCGGCCATGACCAGAAAATCTCCGGCAATATCGACATTCATGGATTTCATCCATTCGATATAATCCAGATAACGATCGGTTATCAGCGAAATCGGGATGTCGTAGATATTGACTTCATTTTTTCGAATCAGATAGATGAGAAGATCCATCGGACCTTCAAAAATATTTTCCAATTGAACTTTATAGATGTCGCTGCACATGGGATGATTCGCCGATCTGAAATGTTTCATTGATCATTACGGAACCGGCGGATAAAAGTCAACAGGAGTCAGGCAGATGACGGATGACAGATGACGAAAGGCGGAAGGGATTCCGGGATTAAGCATGCGTGACCACATAAAACTTCGGGACAGGGTATTCGCATTATATTGGTACCGGTCCGGGGTTGCGGTGGTGCTGGCGGTCTTTCTGTCCGGATGCGGCGGCGGGTATGCGCCGATGCGGCCTACTCCGGCTTCGCTGCCGCCTGAAAAACGGTTGCAGCGAATGGGCTATACCATCCAGGTCGGTGCGTTTGCCGTTGCGGAAAACGCAGCCAAGCTCTCCGACATGCTTTCCGGGAAGGGGCTGGACGCCACCTATTTCAGGGCCGAGGATGGCCTGTTCAAGGTGCGATTCGGGGACTTTGCCGCCAAAGAAGAGGCCCGGAAAGAGGCTGAACGATTAAAGGCATCCGGAATTATAGAAGTATTTTATATTGTCAGCCCCAGCGAATATGCCGTGGATCGGCAATCCCGCCTGGGAGACGCTTATCTGCGGGATGAACTGGTGAAAACCACGATGCGGTTCATTGACACGCCGTATCTGTGGGGAGGGAGCTCGGCCGATACCGGATTTGACTGCAGCGGGCTTACCATGACGGTTTATCAACTGAACGGTCTGAACCTTCCCCGAAACTCTAAACGCCAGTTTGAAACGGGGTATTCGGTTCACCGCGACAACCTGCTGAAAGGAGATCTTGTTTTTTTCTCGAGCAATAAATGGGGAACAGTTACCCATGTAGGCGTTTATGCCGGCAATAACCAGTTTATTCATGCGCCGGGCAGGGGGAAAAAGATCCGCACGGATTCGCTTTCCGCCCGGTATTACAATCAGCGATATGTCGGCGCAAGATCGTATCTGTAAGTCAGAAGGCAGATGACGGATGACAGAGAACAGAAAACAGGCCCGATCTGTTTTAGAATCCTGCTGAATTCTGAATAGTATTACACAAACCGATTTGATAAGGGAGGGAGTGATGGCCTGCTGGATGAATCTTGGACAGAATCTTAAAATAAATGCCGGAAAGTTTCCCAACACCGTTGCGCTTAAAGACAGCAGCAGAAGCTTTACCTATCCGGAACTGAACCAGCGGGTCAACCGGCTGGCCAATGGCCTGGTGTCCCTTGGCCTGAACAAGGGCGACAAGGTGGCTGTTTTTATGGAGAACAGCATCGAAATCGTCGAAATTTTTCTGGCAACGGCCAAAACCGGCATTGTGATGGTGCCCATCAATTTCCGACTCCTTGGAAAGGATGTGGCCTATATCGTCGACAATTCCGACGCCAAGGCCCTGATCGTGGATGACGAATTCGCGCCGGTCATTCAGGATATCAAGGTTGATCTCAAGCAGATTCCGGCTGAAAACTATATGGTTGTCGGCAAAGAGATATCCGGTTTCAGATCCTACGATCAGGTGATGGCATCGGCTTCCGGCCACGAACCGGATGCCGTGGTGAATCCCGAAGACACCTGGATTCTGATCTATACTTCCGGAACAACCGGCAAACCCAAAGGGGTGATTCGCTCCCACGAATCCCATATTGCGTTTTACCTGATCAATGCCATTGATTTCGGGTTTAGCCATCATGATATCTGCATGAATGTCATGCCGCTTTGTCATATCAATTCCACATATTTTACCTTCACGTTTCTCTATATCGGCGGATCGGTCTATATCCATCCGGCCAGATCATTTCGGGGCGAAGAAATCCTGCAAATCATTGAAAGGGAAAAAATATCCTTTATCTCCCTGATTCCCACGCATTACAATCTGATCCTTAGCGTCTGTGAATCTGCCGGAACCTGTGATGTCAGCTCCATCAAAAAACTGCTGTGCTCTTCGGCGCCGGTCCGAAAAAGCGTGAAAAAAGCCATCATGGAGTTTTTCCCCGGAGTCGAGCTTTATGAGGGCTATGGGTCCACCGAAGCCGGCATCGTAACGGTGCTGAAGCCCGAAGACCAGCTCCGGAAGCTGGGCTCCATCGGATACGAGTCCCTGGGAACGGATTTTATCCGGATTCTGGATGAAAACGGGCACGAAGTGGCGCAGGGGCAAGTCGGCGAACTTTACTCGAAAGGCCCCATGCTTTTTGACCGATATTACAAACTTCCGGAAAAAACCGCCAGCGCCTTTAATAATGGATGGTTCAGTGCGGGCGACATGGCTAGAAGGGATGAAGACGGCTTTTATGAGATCGTGGACCGCAAAGACAACATGATCATTACAGGCGGCGAGCACGTTTACCCCAGCGAGGTCGAGGAAGTGATCGGCAACCATCCGGATGTGTTTGATGTGGCGGTCATCAGCGTGCCGGATGAAAAATGGGGAGAGCTGGTTATGGCCGTGGTGATTCCCCGAAACCCGGTGGATGAAAAAACGATCATGGACTGGTGCAAGGACAAAATGGCCGGCTATAAACGTCCCAAAAAAATCGTTTTCATCATACCGGAAGACATGCCCCGAACCGGAACGGGGAAAATACTTCACCGGGTTCTCAGGGAACGTTACTCTGCATAAAATTATTTAAACTGAACAGAAAGACTTAACGACAAGATTACACATAACTTACAGAAGGAGGCAGAAAATCCATGTTAAGCAAAGCGTATATCCCGTACAAGGGCTATTACAGCTCTCCGTTTGCCAGATGGCAGGGGAGCATGGCCAATGAACATTCCATTGTTCTTGCGGCGGATACTTCCAAACGATGGCTGGCTGAAAAAAAATGGGATCCCACGATGTTTGATTACTTGTTTTTGGGAATTACCATCGGGCAACCCCAGTGGTTTTATGGCAGCCCCTGGGCCGCGGCCATGATCGGCGCCGTCAGCACGCCGGGAATGCTGATCAGCCAGGCCTGCACCACTTCCACCACCTGTATTTTTCAGGCGGCTTCCGGCATCGAAACCGGGCTGTATCAAAACGTTTACTGCCTGATGACGGACCGGTGCTCCAATGGCCCCCATACCATCTGGCCGAACCCCAATGGTCCCGGCGGCGAAGTTATTTCCGAAAACTGGATGATGGACAATTTCGGCAAAGATCCCTGGGCAAAGGGGGCCATGATCCAGACTGCGGAAAATGTGGCCAAGGAAGTCGGGATCACCCGCGAGCAGTGCGATGCCGTGGCTCTGAGACGCTATGAACAGTACATGGACGCATCGGCAAATGACAATGCGTTTAAAAAACGCTACATGTTTCCGGTCGAGGTCAAGCTTTCCAAGAAAAAAACCCTTCTGGTTGAAGATGATGAAGGCATCACTCCCACAACAAAAGAAGGGCTTATGGCATTAAGGCCCGTCCTGCCGGATGGAAGCCATACTTTTGGCGCGCAAACCCATCCCGCGGACGGTCACTGCGCCGTAACCGTGACCAGCCGCGAAAAAGCCAGAGAATTGAGCGCGGAAGCCGGCGTTGAAATTCAGGTGGTTTCTTACGGATTCTCAAGGGCCAAAAAAGGGTTTATGGCAATGGCTGTTACCCCGGCTGTCAAAATGGCTCTTGAAAAAGCCGGCATCGGCATCAAGGACGTCAAAGCCATCAAAACCCATAACCCGTTTGCCGCCAATGACATCCATATGGCCAATCAGATGGGAATCGATGTCATGAGTTTCAATAATTATGGAAGCTCCCTGATTTACGGCCATCCCCAGGCCCCGACAGCCGGTCGGTGCATCATCGAAGGCATCGAGGAAGTCGTCATGTCCGGCGGCGGGTATCTGCTCTGGGGCGGTTGCGCCGCGGGGGATACCGGGGCCGCGATGGTTCTGAAAATCGGATAAATCGTTATAAGTCGTAATGTATTTTCTCCCATTCATGGGAATCATTTTTTGCTGTATTCAATGATCTGAGAACGAAGGTTTTCAGATCATTGAATAACCTGCCTGCCTGTCTTTTTCCTATTGACATCCCCTGTTTCATAGCCATATTTTCCATGGCATTACAATTTCGACGCATGGAAACCGAATCCGAAGCGATTCGAATCGTAAATAGTGTTTAAACCGTTTATTTGTTGTTATGGAGGAACGCACCATGGATTATATTTCAGGAGGCGGGTGTCCATCATCCGCTAAAAAAAAAGATCAGCATGCTGAACAGGATGCTTCCGTCAAAGGGGCTTTGGGCAAGATCAAACATAAATTCATTGTCATGAGCGGCAAGGGCGGGGTCGGTAAATCGAGCACATCCGTTAACCTGGCGGTTGCTCTGGCCGGCAAGGGCTATCAGGTCGGTCTCATGGATGTGGATCTGCATGGCCCGGATATTCCCCGCATGCTGGGCATCAAGGGGATGCTGGGGATGACGGAGAATCAAAAACTCAGCCCCATGAAATACTCGAATAACCTGAAAGTGGTTTCCATTGAATCCCTGATGTCCGGAAAGGATGAAGCCATTATCTGGCGAGGTCCGGTCAAATATTCCGCCATCAAGCAGTTTATCGGAGATGTGGACTGGGGGGAGCTGGATTATTTGATCATCGATTCGCCTCCGGGCACGGGCGATGAACCCTTGACCATTGCCCAGACCATTTCGGATGCCCAGGCCATTATCGTCACCACGCCTCAGGAAGTGTCGCTGGCCGATGTTCGAAAATCCATCAGCTTCTGTAAAACCGTTAAAATGGATATTTTCGGGCTGATTGAAAACATGAGCGGGTATTCATGTCCGCACTGTGGGGAGCACATCGACCTGTTCGGATCCGGCGGCGGGGAAAGAACCGCGGATGAAGCCGGCATTCTGTTTTTGGGAAAGATTCCGTTTGATCAGAAAGTGGTGGCCTGTGGTGATTCCGGCTGCGCCTTTCAGGAAACGTATAAGGATTCGCCGGTAACTCTGGCATTTAACAAGATTGCCGATAGAATGGCAGCCCTGAGTTAATTATTCGGGCATTCCCCCACGCGTAAGAAATTAAAAGCTTCCCCCTTTGGAAAAGGGGGAACGAGGGGGATTTTTCAGCAGGCTATCTGTTTGAAATCCCCCCTGACCTCCCTTTCCCAAAGGGGTGAATTGGGTGCCTTAAATCAAAAGAGGGGGATTTGTGGCTCTGAGCCAATGGCATGTATATTGTCTTTGCGGTTGCAGCTTTTTGAGAGAATCCGGCGGTTGGCTCAAGAGGCGAGCCAGTCCCTGTTTTCTTTTTTCTGGAGGAACCAGATCGGGCAGGCGGACCGGAATTTGCAGTAAATCTCCGTATCCTGACACTGCAGACACTCTTCGCACAAAGCGATTTCATGTTTCATGCACCGGTAACGGGTTTCTTTGCCTGAATGATTGATACACGTATCCACCAATAACCTCCTCCTTCCGCATCCCCTGGAAAGACCTTATGAACACCAAGCTGTCCCTTTATGTTGACCCGGATCATATTGATTCTCTCCAGGTTATTCCCGACCTCATTCGAAAACAGCTTGACCTGCCTGCCGATACAGATCTGGAGTATGTGATCCGCCGGAAATCCATTGACGCCAGAAAAAAGCGGCCCCGGTTTTTACTGGATATTGAGGTGTTTTCTCCGGAAACGTTACAGAAAAAAACGCCTTTTCAGGAAATTTTCAAGCCCCTGTCCCCGGATCATCGAGTGGTGATCGTCGGGGCCGGGCCTGCCGGGTATTTTGCGGCCCTGGAACTACTGGAGCAGGGCATCTATCCGATTATACTGGAAAGGGGAAAAGATGTCACGTCTCGTCGCAAGGACATTCAGCAGCTTCACAGCAAGGGCATAGTCAATCCGCATTCCAATTACTGTTTTGGCGAAGGCGGGGCCGGGGCCTATTCGGATGGCAAACTCTATACCCGTTCCCATAAACGGGGCGACATCGGCAACGTACTGTCCCTGCTGGTTTTCCATGGCGCTCCGGAGAATATTCTGATCGATGCCCATCCCCATATCGGATCCAACCGGCTGCCGCGCGTGGTCAAATCCATTCGGGAAAGCATCCTGTCTCATGGCGGCGAAATCCATTTTGAATCCTGGGTAACGGATTTGATGATAGAAGGAGGCAGGGTTACGGGCGTAGGGGTGGAAGGTAAAGGAAAAATTCCGGCGGATGCCGTGATTCTGGCAACCGGCCATTCCGCGCGCGATATCTTTGAACTGCTTGACCGAAAAAATATCCTGATTGAACCCAAGCCCTTTGCCCTGGGCGTTCGGGTGGAACACCCCCAGTCCCTGATTGACCGTATTCAGTACCATCACAGCCCGAGACACCCGAATCTGCCTGCTGCCAGTTACCGGCTGGTCGAACAGATTGATGGCAGGGGCGTGTTTTCATTTTGCATGTGTCCGGGCGGTTTCATCGTGCCGGCGGCCACGGCCCCGGGCGAGCTGGTCATCAACGGGATGAGCCTGGCAGGCCGGGACGCCCCGTTTTCCAATTCAGGCGTTGTGGTGGAAGTCCGCCTTGAGGACATTGATGCGGCTTCGGAAAAGGGGCCACTGGCGGCAATGGATTTTCAGAAAAAGCTGGAGCAGCGGGCTTTTCAGGCTGGCGGCAGTGGGCTGCTGGCTCCGGCCCAGCGCATGACGGATTTTGCAGCAGGCAAGCTGTCGTCGGTCCTGCCGAAATCCTCGTATAAACCCGGCATAATCTCCGTGCCGGTGCATGAACTGCTTCCAGAAGGCATCTGCCGGCGTTTACAGGTGGCTTTTCAGGTCTTTGACAGAAAAATGAAGGGGTATTTCACCGGGGAAGCGCTGGTGCTTGCAATCGAATCCCGGACCAGCTCTCCGGTAAGGATTCCGCGGGATGAAAACACCCTGATGCACCCGCAGGTCGAGCAGTTGTACCCTTGCTCGGAAGGGGCTGGATATGCCGGCGGGATTGTGTCCGCAGCCCTTGATGGCCAGCGGGTGGCCCGCCGGATCTCCGAAAAAATCAGGGGCTACTTTTGATGGACTCGTAAAAAGTTAAAGTTGAGATGACTTTGTAAAAAGCTCCAGATGCGAGGCGCGCAAATCCTGAGGACCGGCGTTCCGCCTGCCGTACTTTTGGGTACGCCGCAATGACGAAGGATGCCGCGCAACGAAGCAGATGGACTTTTTACGAAGTCATCAGCCTGTTTTATTATACCTCGCCAGCCACTCCTTCCGGAATGTCTCGAAGCGATGGTCTGCAATCGCCTGCCGCATGTCCTTCATCAGATCCTGATACAGCGTCAGGTTGTGGATGGTGGCCAGGGTTTCGGCCAGGGGATCGCGGGTAAAAAACAGATACCGGAGCACCGTGCGGGAATAAGTCTGACAGGTATAACACGAACAGTGGGTGTCGATCGGATATTTATCCTTGCGGTAGGTCTTGTCCATGATCCGGATTTTTCCCAGGCGGGTGAAAAACGTTCCCTGTCTGGCATACCGGGTGGGAATCACGCAGTCGAACATATCCATGCCCAGCGACACCGCGGCCAGAAGGTCTTCCGGAAGGCCAACGCCCATCAGATACCGGGGAAGATGCTCCGGCAAAAACGGGGCCGCGTGCCTTACAACGGTCTGCATCAGATCGAATCCTTCTCCGACGCTGACCCCGCCAATGGCGAATCCGTCAAATGGAATGGCGGTGATCTCCCTGGCGCTCTGTTCCCGAAGATGCGGATACACCCCGCCCTGGATGATGCCGAACAGAAACTGATGGGGCTGAAGGGCGACTTCCCGGCACCGGGCGGCCCATCGCGTGGTGCGCTTTAAGGATTCTTGCACATACGCTTCGGGAGACGGGTATTCCACGCATTCGTCAAAGGCCATGACGATGTCGGCCCCCAGATCCCGCTGGATTTCCATGGATCGCTCCGGACCCAGGAAAAGCCGTTCTCCGTTCTCCTCGTAGGCAAAGCTGACGCCTTCTTCGGTAATCTCCTTCTGGGGCAGGGAAAATACCTGAAAACCGCCGGAGTCGGTCAGAATGGTCTGATTCCATCCCATGAAACGATGCAGCCCGCCCATGCGCTGAACCGTTGCCAGGCGTTCGCTGAGCGATAAATGGTAGGTGTTGGCCAGCACCACCTGAGCCCCGGTTTCGGCGACATCTTTTGGCATGGTGGACCGCACGAAACCGGCCGTGCCCACCGGCATGAATGCGGGAGTCTGAACCGTTCCATGATCGGTGGTAAACTCGGCTCGCCTGGCTCCGCAGGGATCAACGGTCTGAAGATTAAACTGAATGTCTTTTAACGGCATATAAGGTCTTTCAAATAAATGACTTTATCATCACCATCTGCGTAAAAATCTTTCAGGACGGTCTCTGTCCGATACGCGCAGGCATGATAAAACCGGTGGGTGGGTTCATAGATTTTTCGAGAGGAAGTTTCGACGTAAACCCGCCGGCCTTTCATTTCCTGAATCCGCACTTCCGTCAGTTGCAGCAGACGCCTGCCGATACCCGTTCCCTGAAGGTCTTTTCGAACGGCAATCCAGTAAAGGTCAAACCGTCCCTGAGTGAACGGAATGGGGCCAAAACAAGTATATCCTATCACGATGCCATCTGTTTCCGCAAACAGGAATTCGTACCCGCTGGAGGGTCCCCTGGCCAGTCTTTCTTCAGCCAGTTCCCGTGCAACAGCCGTTTCTTCGGGATAAAAAAGTTCGCAGGATTCGGTCAGACGGAAAATGACTTCAGGGTCCGAGGGGTGAACGGTGTCCCGAAAGATAACATTCAGGACCTGCTTAGGCATTGACGGCGATTTTCCATGACGGTTCGTCGGATTCAGCGGGGTGCCGGTCGGCGATCCGGACCATCGGTTCGTGAATAATGCGCTCGATAATATGCTTGAATGTCAAATCCGCTTTGCCGGCAGCGGCCACAAATCCGCTGTCCGGTGCAATGCAGGGATTGGTGTTGACTTCCAGAACCCAGGGATTGCCGTTTTCATCCACCCGGAAATCCACGCGGGCATATCCTTTCAAATTAAACAGTTTCCAGCATTCCCTGGCAATTTTATCGATCCTGTCCAGAAGCGGCCTATCCTGATCCGGAAAGTCAAATGAGCGGACGGTATTCTGATACTCAAAAGATTCCGATTCCCACTTGGCCTTGTAATCCACAATTTTATGCCTGTCCTTGGGGTAGTTTTCAAAACAAATTTCAGCCGGCGGCAGCACCTGGGGAATGCCATTGCCGTTTTTGGCCAGCAGCGAAAGGTTGAATTCCCGGCCTTCAATGAATGCTTCCGCAAAACACGCTCCGCCCAGTTGGTCTTTGCGGCGGTCCATCTCCTGAAGGAGCTCTTCATATGTCTTTGGAAACACCACGGAATCATAACCAATCCCCACGGAACCGTGTTCCCATACGGACTTGATGATCCCGGGGTTGCAGATTGGCGATTTGCGCAGCCTGGCTTTTTCCGGGGTCACAAAAAAAGGAGTCGGGATTCTGGCACCCTTCAGCATCTGTTTGGCCAGAATTTTGTTGGATGTGGTGTAAATGGCATCGGTGCCGGCGCCGGTATAGGCCATGTTCATGGCATCCAGTATGGACGGAGCCAGGTGAATCAGTCGCCCCTGCCCATCAATGGACTCCACGAGATTGAATACCAGTGCCGGGTTGATTTCGGCGATTTTCTTCAGGGTCTCTTTAACGTCCAGGGAAAAACTGACCGGAACCGGGTCATGATTCAGCTCTGACAATGCCTGGCAGACCGATTCAACCTGCACCAGTCCATCCTGCTCATCTTTTGAAGTATTCTCGGACATGTCGCCATATAAAACAGCAATTCTCATTGGGTGGTTTCCTTGAAAAACCAATTGGATTTAACGGATTTCGGTACCAGAATAAAACGGATTGCGCCGGATGAATTTGGGCTTGCCTGTGAGGCCAAAGGAGGGAGAATCCATGCCAAGGCATGGGCAGGCAATAAGGTCATGCCTCTTTTCAAGGCTTGGGGGCTCATTGTCTTCTTCAGCTTCAAGAGATTCCAGTGGGACAAAAACCGGATGTATCATGTTGAGATTCCCTGAGACGATAAAACGGGGGGTGACAGAGCCGTCATCACGCTTTAAAAAAAACACTCATTGCAAAAAAAAGATCCGCCGAAAATATTTTACACGGCTGTTTGAAACCGCTGGAAAACAAATGAGTTAGGCCAGTACATACTTAAAGATTTTTCAATGTATTTTGTGGAGCACTATAGCGAAAAAGAGTATAAGTGCAACAAAAATATTCCGGATTTGAAAATTATCTTTTTGGGTATTTTCTTGTGTGCAATATCAATGCATTATATGCAGTTGGATCGATGCATCGCCATCGGGGTTTCTGCTGGGGAATGAAGGTGTTTGAGCCTGAAAATAAAATCAGGCCGGGTGTACGCCCGACCTGAAATTGTCATCAAATGGTACGGAGACATGGACCGATCAGTCGGAGCATTGAAGTGGGCACAAACCGAACGTTCACGGTGATCCGCACCTGTTTGTTACTCTAAATTGATGGATTTTTTGGTTTTCTCTCTTCTCGTGGATTCCTTGGCGGTATATTCGCTCATGCAGGGGTCGTTTCTGCCTTTAACCAGAGAACATTCCAGGTATTCGGCGATTTCCATGATGCAGGCCCGGATGGCTTTTCCCGTGGGCGTTTTTTCATATTTGCCAAGATTTCCGGAAACAATGCCGAGGTTTGCGCCCAGCGCCAGGCCAGAGGAGGACGAACTGGCTTCCACAGTTCGGGCGTCGACGATTTCCCCGGTCGTGGTATCGATAACCTTCAGGTCAACCGCCATATACGCCTTGTCGCTTTTGCCGCCGACTGAAAAACCCATGACCGAAACGCCGCCGCCGCTGCCGCTGGTTTGTTCTTCAAATGCCGAAACCGTTCCGGCAACCAGGTATTTGGCGCCTTTGATTTTCCCCATTTTTGCCTTGGTCTGGGAATCGATTCTTCCGGAAGCGCCCAAATCCTGCTCACCCAGAACCGCATCGATCTCTTTTCTTTCCAGTACTTGAAACGCGCCGATACTCGACAATTCAGCCGCCAGCATATCCTGAAGCTCGGAGCCCATGCTGCCGCTCCACCATCCCGCCGAAGTATGATTGGTGAATCGAAGGACACCGAGCCTGGGTTTTTCAGCGGCCATGCTCAAGGAGAAAAAGGAAACCATTAAACCCAAGGTCAAAAGAAAAGAAATTTTTTTCATATACCCTCCTGTTTTATTAAGGTTTAGTGTGATCCAGGGATCAATAAAGCCGCAGAGACGGTTCCGTGCTCTCCTCCGGGATCCTGATTTCGACGGTATGAATGATGCCATGAATAAGAATAGGGTCTATTTGACCCGTTCCACATATTGACCGGTTCGCGTATCAATTCGAATGATTTCGCCTTCATCGACAAATGGCGGAATCTGAAGCACATAACCGGTTTCAAGGGTAGCCGGCTTGCTGTCGCCGGCGGCCGTATCCCCTTTTGCCCACGGGTCCGCCTTGACGATCTTCAGCTCCACAAAAATGGGCAAGGTCACGCCAATGGCTTTATCCTGAAAAAACAAAACGTTACACAAGGTATTTTCCTTTAATAAATGGATGCCCTCGCCAACTTGCTCGGCAATCAAATACTCCTGCTCATAATTCTTGGTGTTCATGAAACAATACCGGTCGCCTTCCGCATACAGGTATTCCATTTCAATCTCTTCCATCTGCGCTTCGTTGAATTTTTCTCCGGATCGGTACGTCCGGTCAAACTGCGAGCCGGTCAGCATGTTTTTCAGCCGGCACTTGTACAGGGCCTGTCCCTTGCCGGGCTTGACGAATTCAAACTGCGTCAAAATATAGGGGGCTCCGTCAATCTCAATTTTAAGACCTTTTCTCAGGTCTGCACTATCAAGCATGGGTTAAAAAATCCTCCTGGTTAAGTGGTCGCAGCCTGTCTGGCTGCCGCAACAAGGCGTTTGACCTTGTTCATATCTTTCTGAAATCGGATTGGCCGGCCCTGATGATCACGGGCATTGGTGCCGGTGCAACTGTCCACGCCGGCAGGGTGAACCCGCAGTATTCCTTCCGCAACATTATCCGGTGTAATGCCGCCCGCCAGTATGACCGGAATGCGGGTGGCGGCAACCAGTTCCTTTGCAAGGCCCCAGTCGCAGGTCACTCCCGTAATGCCGACAAACCCGCTGACCGGCTGCGGTTCGGATGGCTGACCGAGCGCCGGAAGATCTTTTGAGACCATCAGGGTATCTGTCAGAAAATAATCGCTGATGGGTTCAAACAACCGGGCATAATCCAGCACCGAAGATCCGTTTGAGTGAGGCATTTGGGGAATCGGAAGGGTCCGCATCACATCGGTTTGTGGATAGGCTTCCTTGATGCGCTGCTGCTGGTGAAGAATCCTTTCTAATTCGTCCGGTTGACGGATTCGATCGGGAAGTATTTCGCAAAAATGAATCATATCCGGTTGATAATATTCAAGAGCCCGTTTGATGACATTTAAATCGTTGAACAGCGGAATCAGGCTGCTGCGAGCGCCCAGCTCGGCAACAGTTCGAATCGTATCCTTTAAGACAGGGTTCTTCCAGTTGTCCGCGCCGAGGATGACGCTGCCGATATGATCGACCCCCATCGATATTAACTGTTCAGCTTCATTTTGTGTTTGAACTTCATACACCTGAATGATCATAAGTAACCAGGCTATCTCTGAATAAGCGAAATAAATGTTTGGCCAAGCGCTTGAAACGGCTAACGCGGTAAAATACCATTGACTTTTTTACCTGTGTCTAACATATTCAGAAATGATTCGCAAATTCTTAATCCAATAATCCCTCATAAGGAACGTCCATGATACTCATTATTGATTTTGGCTCTCAGTATAATCAGCTCATTGCCCGGCGTGTTCGGGAATGTCATGTTTATTGCCGGGTTGAACCCCCGACAATGGATATCGATCGCATTCGCTCGCTGAAACCGGAAGGCATTATTCTGTCCGGCGGGCCTTCCAGCATTTACGAAAAGGGAAGCCCGGTGGTGGATGCCGCCATCCTCTCCCTGGGGATTCCGGTTCTGGGGATCTGTTATGGCATGCAGTTCATGGTGCATGCCTTGGGCGGAAAAGTGGCTCACGCTGAAAAGCGGGAATACGGTTTTGCGGAACTGAGTATTAAAGCCTCTGATGGACTCTTTAATGATGTTGAAGCCCATACCCGGTGCTGGATGAGCCATGGGGATTCCATTGTCAGCCTTCCGGACGGATTTGAAATTACCGCCTCTACCCCCAACACGCCCATTGCGGCTATGGTGCAACGCGAAAAGCGTTTTTACGGTTTACAGTTTCATCCCGAAGTCGAGCATACCCCCATGGGCAAAACCATGCTCGCTAATTTTTTGTTCAAGATATGCGGCTGTAAAAAAAGCTGGACCATGAAATCGTTTGCCAGGGAAGCCGTTGAGCAGATCCGGGAGACGGTTCAGAACAAAAGAGTAATCCTGGGCCTCAGCGGGGGCGTGGATTCATCCGTCACCGCCTTGTTGATCCACAAGGCCATCGGAAAAAACCTGACATGTATTTTTGTGGATAACGGATTGCTGAGAAAAAACGAAGGGGAAAAACTCAAAGTCATTTTAAAACAGAATCTGGATATCAATATCCGTTTCATCCATGCAAAAAGCAAATTTTTAACCCCGCTTGCCGGGATTACCGACCCCGAGAAAAAACGGAAAATCATCGGGAAAGTCTTTATGGATGTCTTTGAAGCCGAGGCGGCCAGGATCAAGGGCGCCGAATTTCTGGCACAAGGAACCCTGTATCCCGATGTGATTGAATCTCAGTCCGCCTTTGGCGGCCCCTCATCCGTCATCAAGTCCCATCATAATGTCGGGGGGCTTCCCAAAAACATGAAATTGAAACTGGTTGAGCCACTGCGATATCTGTTCAAGGATGAAGTCCGTGCGTTGGGTGCTGAAATCGGTTTGCCAGAAGAGATGATCTGGCGCCAGCCCTTTCCGGGGCCTGGGCTTGCGATCCGGGTTATCGGGCAAATCACCCCCAAGCGGCTTTTGATTCTGCGGGAAGCCGATGATCTTTTGCTTGAAGAAATTAAGAAAGCTGGCTATTATAAAAAGTTATGGCAGTCATTTGCCGTATTGCTGCCGATCAAAAGCGTCGGGGTGATGGGAGATATGCGCACTTATGAAAACATCGTGGCGATCCGGGCGGTGACCAGTCAGGATGCCATGACCGCGGACTGGGCAAAGCTTCCCCATCAGCTTCTGGGAACCATATCCAATAGAATCATCAATCAGGTCAAAGGGGTAAACCGGGTGGTCTATGACATCAGCTCAAAACCGCCGGGTACGATCGAATGGGAATAACAGATCAATGACATATCGGAACTCTTCAAAATTTAAAATCCGGGCTGCGGATGATGATCATCCGGATTTACTGCTTACGGATCAGATTGAGTACCAGCGATTTGAGAAACTGAACCAGCGGGTAACGATCATTACCCTTCTTATCCCGATTTTAATCGGTATCATGATATTTATCGGATACCGGAGTATCAAGGAAATGGTCAGTCAGACCCAGGACACCGGGGCAAAGGAGCTGACCAGCTTGGCCCAGAACCTGGAGTCAACGATTTCCAATCTGTCGATTAAACAGGCCAAGCTGGAGGAGACATTGGCCGGCAAGCTCGCTGACCAGGAAAAAGTGGAAGCAGCGGTTCATGCCAGCATCAAAAAAATTGAAGCAACTGTTCACGACAGTATCAAGAAAGTGGAAACAACGGTTCAGAACAGCTTCAATAAAACCGAAACATCCCTGGCTGAAATTCAAGCCGCAAAGGCGGACAAGAAAGACGTTGCAGGGGAGGTCTCCGGCATGGACAATAAACTGGCTGTGGTGCAGAAAGACCTGAAGGCCGGCCTTGAGAAAATGCATGGTGACATCAAAACCATTGAAAAAAAAATGTCGGATGAATTCGCCAAGTCATTCGAAACCGTCAATAATGTGACCACCCGGATTGCTGAATGTCAGGCGGATATCAACCTGCTTTCGGCTGAAAAAGCGGACAAAAAGCTCACTGAAGCTGCTCTGAAAAATCAGGAAAAACATCTTCAGGATCAGACAAGTCAACTGCTTCGAAACCTGGAAAGCAAAATGGAATCCCTTAATGCCGGCATCAAGGAATTGGAAAAAATCAAATCCGCCATAGAAAAAAATTCATCGTTGCCTGCGCCCAGAAAATCACAGGCTGGATCACCTTCCACTAACCCGGATTAATCCATGAGGGGATTTGCAGCTTTTGAGATCCTCTGGATGTCCTCCGGAACATCCACCTCGGGCGAGTCATGATCCGTTACCATCACGCGGATTCGATGTCCGTATTCCATGGCGCGGAGCTGTTCGAGTTTTTCGATATTCTCCAGCCTGCCATCCGGAAGATTTCGGAAGATATCCAGAAAGCGCCGGGTATAAGCGTAAATACCCAGATGCTTATAAGTACTAAAAACCGTGGAGGCATCCCGGCCAAACGGAATGGCGGCGCGTGAAAAATAGAGGGCGTTTCCCAGGACATCAAAGGTCACCTTCACATCCTTGGGGTTGGTAATTTCTTCGGAATTGATGATCCTAAAGGCGAGCGTGCTCATCTGGATATCCGGATTTTCGATCAGCGGGGCCGCAACCTCTTGAATGCAGGACGGGTGGATGCGGGGCTGATCCCCCTGAATATTGACGACGATATCATCGGCTGACAGGTTCAGTTTTTCAGCGGCTTCGGCAACCCGGTCCGTACCCGATCGGTTTTCAGCACCCGTCATGATCGCTTTGCCACCAAAGCCGGTCACGGCAGAAAAAATCCGCTCGTCATCGGTTGCCACCACCACATGATCCACGATCCCGGCGCTGGCTGCGCGTTCATAAACACATTGAATCATGGGCTTTCCGGAAATCCGGGCCAGGGGTTTTCCCTCAAAGCGGGTCGATCCATATCGGGAAGGGATGATCACCACAATTTTCATATTGTATCCCCTATCGAATCCATCCGCCGATCAAATGCAGATGCAGATGAAACACCATCTGGCCGCCGCCGCGCTCGACATTGAAAAGAAGCTTGTAACCCGTTTCTTTGACCCCAACTTCGATTGCCATGTTTTTGGCAGCTACAATCAGCTCCGATACCAGCGGCAGATCGTCTGCCGTCAGGTCATTAATGCTGCGGATATGCTGTTTGGGGACAATCAGCAGATGCACCGGCGCATGGGGCTTGATGTCTTTAAAAACCACCAGGTTATGGTTCTTGTAAAGCAGTTCCGTAGCCGTTTTTTCCTGGGCAATGCTGCAGAAAATACAACCGGTCTCCATAAAAATTCCCCCGTTTGTGTATGAGAGCGTTAAAAATATATTACCCAGCATCCCATTTGCCTTTATGGGTGGGCGATTTTAATGCCAGCTTCAATTCAGCCATAAACTGCTTTCTGGGAATTTCCCTGGCACCCAGCCGGACCAGATGCTGCGTGGTCACCTGACAGTCGATGAGGTTGAAAGACCATTTTCGAAGAAGATGCACCAGAGTCACCAGCCCGACTTTGGAGGCATTGTTCTTGCGGGCAAACATGGATTCTCCGAAAAAACATTTTCCCAACGAGACGCCATACAGGCCGCCTGCCAGCTCCCCCTGGTTCCAGACTTCTACCGAATGGGCAAAGCCGGCCTCATGCAGGCGACAATAGGCATCCATCATATCGGCGGTGATCCAGGTTCCCGGCTGTTTATCCCGGGGCACTCCGGCGCATGCCGCGATCACCTGGCTGAAATCCCGATCCAGGGTGACGACAAAATGGCCCTGTTTGAGTGTTTTCAGCAGGCTTCGGGAAACATGAAGCGCGTCGGGATACAGCACGAGCCTGGGATCCGGCGACCACCAGAGAATGGGATCTCCGCGGGAAAACCAGGGAAAAATCCCCATCTGGTAAGCCAGAATGAGGCGTTCGATACACAGATCTCCCCCCACTGCCAGAAGTCCGTCTTTCCGGGATAATTCCGGTTCCGGGAAAATGATTTGGTCTGGCAATCGGAATACCGGCATGCTTACCGACTCGGCGGTTTTGTCTCAAAAGTAAGATGGTCGCCATCCAGCCCGACCCGCACGGTTCCGCCCTTTTCAAGATTGCCGAAGAGAATGCGGTCGGAGAGTTCATCCTTGATTTGATTCTGGATCAGGCGAGATAAGGGTCTGGCGCCATACTGGGGGTCATATCCT
>CAIVVZ010000426.1 GCA_903909505.1 uncultured Desulfobacteraceae bacterium | reverse complement strand
CTTTTCCAGAACGATTGAAGGCCCTGACAGCATCACTTGCAGCCTACCGGTTCGCGGCATTTGCGCCGCAACATCCGAATGCGCATTCAGATATGCTGCCACCGTTTCCGCCAGTGCATCGGCCCCGTCAATCACCTGAACTTGTCTACCGATTTTTCGCTGTATCACGGGCGACAGGAGGATATATGGGGCGCTGGCCAGAATGAGCGTGTCGATCTGGCGGGTCTTCAAGGGAATCAGGTATTTTTTGACGATCATGGCGGTTACCGGTTTTTTCAGCCAGCCTTCTTCGATAAGGGGAATCAGCAGCGGACAGGACGCGGAAACAATGCCGGCTTCGGGGCATTGTTTCCGGATTTTCTCCGGGTAGAGGGGACTTTCGATCACCGCACGGCTGCCGATAATGCCGATGCGGCGATGCCGTGATTTGAAGACTGCCCGGTTCACCGATGGGGTGATGATATCCTGAACCGGAACGCCGGCGCTTCCCGCCATTTCGGCTCCGGCAATGCAGGAAAGCGTATGGGAGGCGATCAGGATCAGTCTTGCCCCGAGCCCGACCAGAAATGCCGTGCCTTGAACGGCGTTTTGTATCATTTCATCCGGATTGAAGGCGGCTGCCGGAAAAATGTGCAGGTTGTCGCCGAAACACAATACATCAATGCCGGGTATTTTCTCCCGAACCGCTCGCGTCACGATCATACTGTCTAATCCAGAACCGATAATTCCAATCATGTTCATTACCCCGGGTGTGAATAGTAAATCCTGTTAACTCATGCGGGCCATACGGATTATGCATACAGGACATTATTTGTCGATTTTGCTTTCAGCTTGAGCTGTTACCTATAACATTCCTTGCATCATCACTCAAGGAGGACGTGACATGGAAAACCGTTATTAAAAACGAAGTCATCAGGTTTCCATCCTTCGGCTTTGCTGGAGGCATCTGACTAATTAAGGAGTTTACCGGTATGGATACATCCCCTCCGGCCAATATCATTGATCTTGTCAACCGCCTGAAAAGCGCGCGAATTCAGCCCGATTTGTCCGGTCTCAAAAAGTATAAATATGCCGTCGGGCTGCTGATCGGGCTTTATATCGCTTTTCAACTGTTTTTTGTTTACATCAAACCCAACGAGTTCGGCATCAAGGTGGTCAGGATCGGCATGGACCGCGGGGTTCACAAGGATATTTATCCATCGGGGCTGAATTTCATCCTTCCGTTCGGTTTTCAGCAGATGTACGTTCTGCCCAAGGACATTCAGGTCCTGGAGCTGACCAACTCTCCCCAGACCGCGGCCCAATCTTCCAGACACCTGAAGGCGGTTCATATTCAGACTTCGGATGGATTTTTCGTGGATGTGGATGTGTCCATATTGTACCGGATTGTAGATCCCTATCAGGTATTTACCCAGATTGGTCCCGGAATTCTGTTCGAAGACAACGGCATCATCCCCAAGGCCGAACCCATTTTAAAAGCGACGCTTGGCGAGCTGACCACCGAGGAATTTTACAACAGCCCGCTTCGGGCCAAAAAAGCCGATGCCGCCAGAGCCATGCTGAATCAGGAAATCAATCAGAAAGGGATTCAGATCGAACATGTGATGGTGCGGTATTTTAATTACAGCCCGGAGATTCAAAAAAATATCGAAGAAAAAAAGCTCAAGGATCAGCTCGTCTTTAAGAACCAGGCGGAAGCACGGGCAGCGACCGAGGAAGCCGGACTTAAAAAAGTCGAGCAGGAAGGCCGGGTTATGGTGGATGTTGAAATGGAAAAAGGCAAGGCTTATGTGACACTGAAGCTGGCGGAAAGGGATCTGTATGCGCGGAAAAAAAATGCAGAGGCCAACCTTCTGGTCAAAATGGCCGAAGCTGAAAAGATTCGTCTGAAAAACGATGCCATGAAGGGAGTGGGAGCGGAACGCATGGTGGGCCTGAAGATGGCCGAAGTGCTGAGCGGCCTGGATATGATTGTTTTGCCCAGCGACGGCCCATCGGGCTTTAATCCGCTGGATTTGAACAAGTCGTTAAAGCTGTTCGATGTCCCCAAAGGAGGTTCGGAATGAAGATTATTCGCTCGATTACGCTGCTATTTATGGGGGTTCTGTGTTTCGGCGGGTGTATTCCGCATACGACCGGTGAAACCGAAGTCGGCGTCCGAACCGTCAAGCTTGGGCTCTGGCAGCCCAAAGGCGTGGAAGACAAGGTCTATGCGCCGGGATCCACTTATTTTTTTCTTCCCTTTATCAATGACTGGAGCACCTTTGACATCAAACTCCAGAATCTGGAAATGACGTTTGATAAAACCACGGGAGACCGGAAAACCCGGGATGACCTGCTGTTTAAAACCGTGGACGGCAATGATATCAGTCTGGATGTCATTGTGGCCTTCCGGATCGATCCGGAAAAAGCATCCTATATCCTTCAGTTTGTGGCGCCGGACAATGCCACCCTTCGGGACAAAATCGTTCGAACCATTGCCAGAAGCAAACCCCGGGACATTTTCGGAGAGCTGAAAACCGAAGAATTTTATATCGCGGAGCGCAGGGAGCATCAGGCCCAGAAAGCCAAGGATATCCTGCAGTCCATGCTGGGGCCCATGGGGATTGTCGTTGAAAAAGTCCTGACCAAAGACTATCGCTTTAATCCTGAATACCAGAAAGCCATTGAAGATAAGAAAATAGCGGATCAGCGCGTTGAAAGACATAAATCCGCACAGCGCGCAACAGCCGAGGAATACAAACGAAAACTCGAAGAGGCCAGGGGCGAGGTGAACAAACTGATCGCCGATGCCGACGGCGAGTATCTGAAAGCCAAGATCGAGGCGGATGTGTATTTTGAAAAGCAAGGCCTGCTGGCTGAAGCCATCAAAACCGAAGGCATCACCGAAGCCAAGGGCATTCAGGAAATGAATCGCGCCATGGCCGCCTCCGGCGGCGCGGCCCTGGTTAAGCTGAAAATCGCCGAATCCCTTCTGGGAAAACGGATTGCGCTCCTGCCGGTATCCGAAGGCGGCATGAATTTAAAAACCACGGATATCAATCAGCTCATCAACACGATGGGCGTAAAGTCCCTGGCCCAGCCCAAGGCGCCTTAAGCGGCTACTGGAGCTGGTGCACAGGGCACCTTCAAAGCGACTATCATGAAATCCGTCTTCAAAACCATATCGTTACCGGCCATGGCAACGGTTGTGAGCGGCGTGATCTTCTTGGCGCTTCTGGCCGTTCGCATGGATTGGTTTCAAACAGGTGATGTGCCGGTCAGCGCGCCGAAAGGCACGATTTCAAAATCCGAAACCTGGATGGGAATCTACCGGAAATCCTTGAAAATCGGGGTGTCTCACCGGAAAATCTCACCAATGGCCGAAGGGGTTGCGATTTTCGAGACCACGGTGATGAGGCTGAACACCATGGGAATGGTTCAGGACATTCACCTTCAGACGCAGGGAGTTCTGAACCCGGATTTTTCCCTGGCGTCGTTTCAGGCTGAAATAACATCCGGGTTCTTCCGGTTTGCCGTTACGGGTCAGGTTCAGGGGGACTCCCTGGTGCTTGACGCCAATGGCCGGCCGCTTACTCTGTCATTACACTCCCCGATCCATCTGCCCGCGGTCCTATGGGATGCCGCGGGCAGAGCCGGTCTTTCCGAAAACCAGTCCCTGACGCTTTCGATGTTCGACCCCTTGACAATGTCCCCGCAGCCGGTCAAAATTACGGCATTAGGAATGGAGCGGATTGAAATCATGGGGGCATGGCAGGCGGCCCGCAAGCTATCGATTGAGGCCATGGGAAGCCGTCAGATCGCCTGGATCGACACGGACGGCAGTGTGCTTCGGGAAGAAGGCGTTATGGGAATTACCCTCGGGAAAATATCGGCTGAAGAAGCCGGGGACTCGGGTCTGGTTGCCGGAGAGGATCTGACCCTTGCGGTTTCCGTTCCGGCGGACCAGTTGATTGCGGATGCCGAAAAGCTGAGCCGCCTGGTCCTTAGGATCACCGGTTTTGAAATCACCGGAACCGAAAGGCAGCGCTTTGACGGCGGCATATTGACCCTTTCCAGGGAATCACTTTCCGGGCTTTCGGATAGTTATTTTGCCGAACCAGCCGTTTTTCTAGAGCCGGCAGTGCTCATTCAGTCCGATCATCCCTTAATTCTGGAACAGTTATGGCAAATCATCTCCGAAACGGACATTCCTCTGGTTCGGATTCAAAAAATTTCCGGATGGATTTTTCAGAATATCGAGAAACGCCCGGTGCTTTCAGTGCCCAATGCCCTGGAGACCCTTGAAAATCGCATGGGGGACTGCAATGAACATGCGGTCCTGTTTGCGGCCTTTGCAAGGGCCGCGGGAATTCCGGCCCGGATCGAAACCGGG
>CAIVVZ010000425.1 GCA_903909505.1 uncultured Desulfobacteraceae bacterium | reverse complement strand
CAATGACCGCCCTGAAAAGCCCTTTCACCTCGGCATTGAGCCCGGTTCCCAGAAGCGCATCCACCCAGATCTCTTGCTGACGCATGGCCGATTGATGTTGCGCCAGTAAAGCCGCGTCCGTGATTTCGACAACCGGAACTTGCAGCGCGTCCAGCAGCTTTAGATTGGCGACGGCATCGCCTTTAACGGCAGCGCGATCGGAAAAGAGATACACGCTTACGGACGCGCCCATGCCGGACAGATAGCGGGCGATGACAAACCCGTCTCCGCCGTTGTTTCCCCTTCCGGCGGCGATACCGATGCGTTGATTCCTGCCGAAAGATTGGATGGCCGGGAATGTTTTGACCAGAACATCGACAACGCCCCTGCCTGCATTTTCCATCAGCACCCTGCTCGGAAGGCCAAAGGATTCGATGGTTTCCCGGTCCATTTGCCGCATCTCGGATGCGGTTACGATATGTATAAAGGAGTGGGTCTTAAGGGACATTTTCCGGTTCCCACAAGAAATGAATGCCGGATTTCGGAACCGTGACCTGGATCAGTTCCAGCAGTTTTCTGGATTTTGTTTCCATGATTTGTGCTTCGGCTTCATCCTGTTCATGGTCAAATCCGACCAGATGCAGCATGCCGTGAATCAGAAGCTCGATCAGGCGCTGTCGAAACGAGGTGCCGGATTGATTCGCTTCGTTTTCCGCTGTATCCGCCGAAATGACCACATCTCCCAGCAAAAAAGGCGAGACCTGTGAAAACTCGCCTTCCCGCATGGCAAAGGAAATCACATTGGTCGGGCCTTCATGATGCAGGTATTCCCGGTTGATGGTTTCAATCTGGGGGTCATCGACGATTAGAAGGGACAGCTCATGGTCAGGATAGCCCAAGTCGTTTAAGATGGCCCGTGCCGTCTGTTCGAGGATCTTTCGAGGGATCTTTTTCCGGTTTTGCCGGTTGCTTATCAGAATGCCCATCCTTAGCCTTTCCGCCAACCAGTACCAGCGTTTCGCTATATTCAATCCGGTGATGGTGAATGCCGTTTAGAATCTTGTTAAAGGTTTTGGCAATGCTGTTCAGATCTTTGAGGGTCAACTCGCAGTTATTCAACTGTCCGTCTGAAAACACCTTGTTGATCAGATTCTGAACCAGCCCCTGAATCCTGGCCGAGGTGGGATTGTCAAGGGTTCGGGAGGCTGCCTCCACCACGTCGGCCAGCATCAGCAGGCCGGCTTCGCGCGTCTGCGGCTTGGGCCCGGGATACCGGTATTCATCCGCATTGATTTCCTTGTCGCCTTTAAGCTGTTTGGCTTTTTCATAAAAAAAACTTATCAGGCTGGTGCCGTGAGACTGCTGAATGGTATCCACGATTTTCTGCCCCAGCTTATGCTCCCTGGCAATTTCCACGCCGTCCTTGACATGGGCGATCAGGATTCTTCGGGACATGGAAGGTGCCAGCTTATCGTGTTTGTTCTTGCCGTTAATTTGGTTTTCTATGAAATACAGGGGTTTTTTGACTTTTCCAATGTCATGGTAATATCCGCAGACCTTGGCCATCAAGGGGTTGGCGCCGATTTCCGATGCAGCGGCTTCCACCATGGACCCCACGATCACCGAATGATGATAGGTGCCCGGTGCTTCGATCATCAGTTTTCGCAGAATGGGGCAGTCCAGATTGGATAGCTCCAGGAGTTTAATGTCAGTCGTGTACTCGAAAATGATTTCGACCAGCGGGGCAAGGCCCGCGGCGACAATGCCGGACCCGATTCCGCCCAAAAATGCAAATGCCAGGTTCCACAGCAGCTCGATCACATAAAAATCCGCGCTGAGAAAGGTCATGGCCGAGGCCAGGACGGCATTGAGCAAGCCGATTCGAATTCCAGCCTTGATAAATACTTTTCGCTCTCGGCAGTGCTGCATGCAGTAAGCGGCCGTCAGACTGCTCAGAAGAAAATAAACGAAAATATCGAATCGGTTTTGAAAAATAAACGCCGTAGCAACGGAAAGGATCAGGGCAAACGCCGCCGCCACATTCAGCCCCATGAACAGACAGACCGTCATGGCGCCGGATGCCATGGGAACGCCCAGCAGCAAGGCGGACAAGGAAATGCCGGATGACGTTTTCTGAGCCAGGGTTTCGGACAGGGTGACTGATATCCGCGCAACCAGAAAAAACACAATCAGCATGCAGGACAGAAACAGCAGATTTTTGTTGAGATTCCGGTTGAGCGGATGTTTGTGGTATTGGAGCAGAACAAAGATGATGATCAGCAGGCAGACCATCATCATGGCGGCGCCGACGCCGATGGAAAGCTTCAGATGTTGTTTTTCATGTGCCTGAAAGGCATTGATTTTAAAAAGATGTACCGGAGTCACCCGCTCGCCTTCCCGCAGCAGCATTTCTCCGGCCTTGATCTTGTATAGAACGGGTTTGATGCTGTCGGAAGCCTTCTTTTTCCGCTCTTCGGTTTCTTTGCGGTTAAAAGTGATATTGGGTTGAACCATTTGCTGAACAAAATCCACAACCAGGTTCCTGAGATTGTAATTGAAGTCATTCAGAAGCGGGGCCCCGACCACCCGGACCATGGTCTTGGCCTGATCCAGCCCGTAAAACGATTTCAGGCGGATAATGATGGTTTCGGAAAGGCTTGCGATATCTCTGAGGATAATCCCCTTGTCCATTTCCTTGAGCAGGACGTCTTTATTGGATACCACCCCGTTTTCAAGAATCGTGGTTAAAATACGGACAATCAGATCGGCGATGGGTTTGGAAAATTCTTCTTTTTCCAGGATGGCATAAGCCCCGTCGCTGACTGAAAAACCGATTGTCTCTTCAAATTTGGGTTTTTGTTCCCAGATGCGGTCGTGGAGATTGGGTTTGCGTTGGGACAGGGCAACCGTTCCCGCGCTGGCGGGGACTTTTGCGGTTTCAGCGGATTTTTCGTTTTCAATGACCCGCCGAACCAGTTCAAAGGCTTGCCCCACGCCTTGGGACAAAGCGGGCGAAAGGGGGGAGTCCAGATCATAAACCGCCAGAACCTCTTCTATGGCTTTGCGGCGGTTGGTTTCCGTGGCATCGGGATCTTCAATCAAAAAATCCTTGGGGGATTTGACATCCCTTTCAACCACATCTCCCAGGCTGTATGAAATCGGGTTATGGATCAGGTTCGGGTAAAGCAGGGACAGAAAGACAAGTGTTATTCCGAAAAGCAGGACCCATCGCAGATAAGGGCTGGAGTTGATAAATAAAGTGAGCGACGGCTTGATTTTTCTCATAATCATTTTGCCCTGCTGATTTCAAGGTCTTCATAAGCTTTGATGATGTCCTGAACCAAGCGGTGCCGGACCACATCTTCCTTGGAAAAAAAGACAAATTGAATGCCGGGAATGTCCTGAAGGATTTTTTTGGCTTCAATCAGGCCGGATGGCTTTTGAGAAGGCAGATCGATCTGAGTGATGTCGCCGGTAATCACGGCCTTGGCGTTGAAGCCGATCCGGGTCAGAAACATTTTCATCTGCTCCGAAGTGGTGTTCTGGGCTTCATCCAGAATGATGAAGGCATCATTTAATGTCCGGCCCCTCATGAAAGCAATGGGTGCCACTTCGATGGCCCCCTGCTGAATCAGACTGGCTGCTTTTTCAAAGCGCATCATATCGTGAAGGGCGTCATAAAGGGGTCTGAGATAGGGGTCTACCTTTTCCGACAAATCCCCGGGCAAAAATCCCAGGGCTTCGCCGGCCTCGACAGCCGGCCGGGTCAAAATAATACGCCGGACCGTTCCCTTGGAAAGCTCGGATACCGCCATGGCCATGGCCAGATAGGTTTTGCCGGTTCCCGCCGGGCCGATGCCGAAGACGATGTCATGGGTCCTCATGGCGTCGATGTAATCTTTCTGGGATCGGCTCTTGGGGGAGATGGGGGTTTTCTTGGAGGTCATAAAGACCGTGTCCAGAAAGAGATCTTTCAGCTTGGCGCCATCATCGGAACTGAGAACCCGAATGGCATAATCAATGTCCGTGGGATAAATGGAATAGCCGCTTTTCAGCAGGTCATAAAGCTGATTGAGAATATTTCTGGCAAGTTCTTCCGCATAGGATTCTCCCTGAATCATGACCGTATTGCCACGGGTGTGGATTGCCACATCCAGGGATTCTGCAATTTTATTCAGGTGGGAGTTATGTTCCCCAAAAAGCTGTCTGGCCAGATGAATGTCCGGCAAAGTCAGGTGCGTTGCGTTGGTGTCGGTTTCTTTTGCCATGTTTATATTAAAGCCAAATGCCGTAAAATCTTCTCTGCCCGGACCATTTATTCAAAATATTTTAAGCGTATTATATATCATATCATTTTCATCAAATGCAAATACCAAATACGGACTGCCTCGATTCGGGTAAGAATGACCGGTAATGCGGGGCGAAATGATTTTTTCCGATAAAAGGGTTGCGCTCCATCCGCATAAAGGGTAAATCAGCTCCCTATGAACCCCACACCCGATCTTCGTATCGTTTCCGTCAATGACGTCCCCGTTCAGGCGGACGGCGATTATGTACTTTACTGGATGACCGCTTTTCGCAGAACGGGCTGGAATTTCAGCCTGCAACGGGCCGTTGAATGGGCTGTAAAACTTCAAAAACCACTTGTCGTCCTTGAGGCGATCCGATGCGACTATCCTCATGCCTGCGACCGGTTTCACGCTGTTATCTTAAGTGGCATGAACGACAACCGGAAAGCGTTTGAAGGAAAACCGGTGCGCTATTATCCATTCGTGGAGGAGCGGGCAGGGCAAGGCAAGGGCCTGATTTCTGCCTTAAGCACCCGCGCCTGTGTCGTGGTTACCGATGCGTACCCCTGTTTTTTCCTGCCGCGAATGTTGCAAGCGGCAGCCGGTCAGTGCCGGGTCAAACTGGAATCCGTGGATTCAAACGGCCTGATGCCCCTTGCGGCCGTCGACCGGGTATTTACATCGGCTCACAGCTTCAGGCGATTCCTTCAAAAAAACATGACCCAGTGTCTTCGGGCATTTCCGGAGCCGGACCCGTTATCCGGGATTCTGCTGCCCGTGTTATCGGCGCTGCCCGCGGATATCCTGCTTAAATGGCCCATGGCCTCACCCGATATTCTCGCTGCAGGCCCTGAAATTTTAAAATCCCTGCCCATTTCCCATCATCCGGGGCCGGTTCCCGGTTTTTTCGGGGGCCAGACAGCCGGCGGGCTGGTGCTGAAGGCTTTTTTATCGCAAGATTTCAAGTCTTATAATGATTTAAGAAACCATCCGGACGCAAATGCCACCAGCGGGCTGGGGCCCTTTCTGCATTTTGGGCATATCTCCAGCCATCAGGTTGTGTCCGAGATCCTGAAAATGGAAAATTGGACTCTGGAACGACTGAAGGACCCGGCGCTGGGGCAGCGGACCGGATGGTGGCAACTCAGTACTTCCGCAGAGGCCTTTTTCGATCAGATCATCACCTGGCGCGAGCTGGGATTCAACATGTGTTTCCAGACGCCGGACGATTATGATGAGTTCAGTTCCCTTCCCGGCTGGGCTCAAAAGGAGCTGAACCAGCACGCGGGCGATCCGCGCCCTTATCTCTATTCAGCCGAAGCCCTTGAGAACGCCGCAACCCATGACCCCCTGTGGAATGCCGCGCAGATTCAACTGGTGCGTGAAGGCAGGATGCACAATTATCTGCGGATGCTCTGGGGAAAAAAGATCTTGGAATGGTCTTCCAGCCCTCAGGAGGCGATGGAGACAATGATTCGCCTGAACAACACCTATGCATTGGATGGCCGCGATCCCAATTCCTACTCCGGGATTTTCTGGATACTGGGCCGCTACGACCGGCCCTGGGGCCCTGCCAGACCGATCTTCGGCAAGATCCGCTACATGAGCTCCGAGAACACCCGCCGAAAACTGAAGCTCAAAGCCTATTTGCAGCGATACCGTCCGTAAAGGCTTCATAGATCTTCCCGCGCTTCATGCAGTTCTGCTGCATCTTGCCGACCTGCAGTCAACGCCAGATTCGGTATTTCATTCCGGATTGTTGATTCCTGCTGTTTTATTCCAGTAATAAAATTTGACGAGTGATCCTGAAGTATCATACAGGATCACTCGTCAATTAATGGGCCTTTCCCATTCCTTCGCTCTTGTTCTTTAAATAATTATTGATGACTTTGGTTTTCGTTCTTTGGTGTCGGTTTTTCTGGCAAAACTGAGCAGTTTGTGCGTGATTTCCTTGCATCCTCCGCCCTGGGTTTTAATCTGATTCAGCGGATAACCGTCACTTCGGCGCCGGTTTGCTTTTTCAATTCTTCCACATGATCTTCGACGCTTCCCTTGAAGAGGGTTTTTTCGAAAAATGTCCGGTCTTCATGACCCAATACCAGAAGATCGGCCTTCTCTTCCAGAAGGACTTGTTTGAGAACCTCCAGGACATTCCCCCGGCGGACGATTTTTTTCGGAGCCACTCCGTGGGGTTGCGCGAGTTGTTCGGCGTAGTCCAGGATATGGCTGCCGAGATGTTCGAGTCCGCCTTCCGCCAGGCTTGTCGAGAGCCCTCCGATGCCGGCCTTAAGAAAAGCGATATCCACTGCATAGACGTATGTCAGCCTGCTGTTGTGCTGTTTTGCCAGAGCAGCCGCTTCCAGGGCTGCTTTCTGAGAATGGGAGGATCCTGTTACGCCACAGACGATGCTTGTATATTTCATAATCTCTCCAGAAAAGTTATCCCCTTGTTATGTTCACTATTATGATCGTTATCGTCCGGAACAATCGGACGATAACGATCATGGGGTCGCCAGGCCAGGGTGGAAGTTGCACCCCGCGCGTTCAATTAATAGGCTATAAGCAGGTAAATCATGCACATGGTTACGGTGATGATCATGGGCCACCAGCACATCTTCATGTACTCCAGAAAGGAAATTTTAAAGCCTGCTTTTTCCGCCATGCCCACGGTGACCACATTGGCGCTGGCTCCGATCATGGTGCCGTTTCCGCCCAGACATGCTCCCAGGGACAGGGACCACCAGAGCACGTTGTCTCTGGGCAGGCCGAAACTTTCGCTCAGGAACAGCACGACAGGCAGCATGGTGGCTGTAAAGGGGATGTTGTCGATGAATGCGGAGGCAATGGCCGAGACCCAGAGGATCATGATGACGGCGATGGTTAAATTGCCCTGGGAAGCCTTGAGCACCACGTTGGCGATCTGCTGGATCATACCGGTGGATTCCGCGCCGGCAATGACCACGAATAGGCCGATGAAAAACATCAGGGAAGCCCATTCCACCTCTTTCTCCAGCATCTCGACGATGTCCACCTTGGAAATGGCCAAAAGGAGCAGGGACCCGATCAAGGCCGCCACGGATACCTGCATGTGCATGAGGCCATGCAGGGTAAACAGCAGGATGGTGAAGCCCAGGAGAATGAGGCCCTGGATCATCAGCTTCCGGTCTGTGATCTGGTATTCTTCCCGTAAATGGGCGATGGTCTTTTCAACATCTTTAACCTCCGCTTTCAGGTATTCATCCTTGTGCCACCACAAAAAGTAAATACAGGAAACGACCAGACAGAGAAAACAGATAAAGGTAAGATTGGTGACAAACTGGCCGAAGGTGAGGCCGGCGTAAGAGCCGATGAGGATATTGGGCGGATCGCCGATCAGGGTGGCGGTTCCGCCGATGTTGGAGGCAAACGCTTCGGGGATGAGAAGGGTCAAAGGATGGACTTTCAGGGTCAGGGCGATCTCGATGGTTACCGGGATGACCAGAAGCATGGTGGTGACGTTGTCTAGAAAAGCAGAAATCACAGCGGTAAGGAACTGGAGGACAAAAGCAAGGACAAAGATATTCCCCTTGGCCCAGGCGTAGGACTTGTAAGCCAGAAACTGGAACAAGCCGGTCTTTTTCATCACTCCCACGAAAATCATCATTCCCATCAGCAGGAAGATGACGTTCAGGTCGATGGCCCCCATGGCATCTTCAAAGGAGAGAATGTAAAAGGATTTATCAAAGCTTCCCAGGGTATAGGTGATAAACAGGATGAGGGCCGCAGCCAGAAGGGCCGCCAGGGTGCGGTGCATCCATTCGAAGCTGATGATCAGATACACCCCCAGAAGAATCAAGGTGGCGATCCAGAAGGCTGGAGTGACAGCCCGTGTCAGGGTAAACGTGCGAGCGGTCTCGAAAAGGCGGTTTCCCGCTTCGTCAGTTCCTGCTCCCACAATTTTTAGCGCGGTGGGAGGAAATGGCTCCCAGGAAGGCTTAAATGCCTTGACCTCCACTTTGGCCGATGGAAGCGTTTCTGGGGGCAACTGAAACTGCGCCGAAAACGCACCTTTGCTGCCGGAGCCGATCTCCGCATCCTTGCCCATGGGTCTGACGGCCTGGCCGTTTACCAAGACTTCGATTTCTACTTCCTTTACCGGTTTGTTCTGGGGGTTGACAAATGTCCCGGATACGGTGAGCCGGTCCGCGGGAGCCGATAGGGCAAGGGAAGAAAGGGAGAAAAACACAGCCAACACTGTTGTCAGAAAAAACAGCGAAAATCGTTTTATTTGATGCATATTGCCGATCCTCTAAATTTCCGGTTGAAATTTTACTTATTGTCAAGGGGGAACGCTTGTCGAGGCGCTTTCCCCGCCTTAAAACGCCCGGTCTTACTTGAGCAGGACAGGCATGCCCATGAGCGGCCAGATGAAGTCAGCGGAAGAGCGCCAGCAAAGGTCATGAGGATCGCACTGGGGATACCGCCGTAGAGGAAAAACTCTCCAGCGGTGAACGGTTTGCTTTCATAAGCGATGGCGTTGGATGCCGCGCCGATCGGAATGTTGAAGGACATGCAGGCGGTGGTCAGGGAGGCGAAGCAAACGACGCGGGATGCCACGATCAGATAAGTGGCGATGACCGCCCGGTCTTTTGGAGATTATTTCCACAAAATGAACTTTATCATCCCCTAACATGAAAATTGTTTTCATTCGGAACGCGCCTGATATTTGTATATATTATTGATGACTTTGGTTTTCGCTCTTTGGCGCCGGCAGATGAACATGAAAAGTGGTGCCTATTCCCACGCTACTGTTAAGGGTGATATCGCCGCCCATTTTTTTGATGATTCCGTAACAGATCGACAACCCCAGGCCCGTTCCCTTTCCCACGGGTTTGGTGGTAAAGAAAGGGTCAAAAATGCGATTCATCAACTCATTCGGAATCCCCTGCCCGGTATCGGCCACATCAATTATCACATGCTCGCCATCGAGTCTGCTGGTAATTTCTATGCTTCCCCCTCCGGTTCCAATGGCGTCAATAGCGTTGTTGATGAGATTCAGCAACACCTGCTGCATTTCTGAAGGCGATGCGGCTACCTTCGGAAGTTCCGGATCCAAATGCGTGACGATTTTGACCTTGCTGTCTTTTGTTCGCTCTTCCGAAATGCTGACAATCTCCTCGATAATATCGTTAATCAGAACTTCACGCACCCTGGAATCAGTTTTTTTGGCGAAAAAAAGCAGTTTGTGCGTGATATCCTTGCATCTTCCGCCCTGGGCTTTTATTTGATTCAGCGCCCGGCGGAATTCTTCCAGATTCTGGGGATTTGCGAGGTCTTCATCATTCAGCAAGTCGCTGAGCCATCCGGCTTCTTCAACCATGATGGCAATGGGATTGTTGATTTCATGAGCAATGCCCGAAGCAAGTTCTCCCACGGATGTTAGTTTTCCGGCTTCGATCTCCTGCTCTTTCATCTTTTCCTCGGTCTGCTTTTCAACTAGAATCATTTTCTTTGTCTGAGCTTTTTTAATTTTCTCAGTCAGTGTTTTCAAATCCGCCGGCTTTTCCATCAAGTCCATGGCCCCCAGCTTCATGGCCTCAACGCCTTTTTCAATCGTTGCATGGCCGGTCAGAAGAATAACCTGAATCTCCGGTTTTTTAGCCTTCAGAATTTTCAGCGCTTCCAGCCCATCCATTCCCGGCATTTGTAAATCCAGGATAATGGCATCGAAAGATTCTACTTCGGCCAGTTGAATTGCTTCTTTGGCGGAAGCTGCGGTGGACACGTCCATACCCCGGGCCTGCATCCGTTCTGACATGATGCTCAGAAAATCCTTTTCATCATCAACAAGCAATATTTTTTCTGTCATAAGAGCCTCCAGAGGTGGCATGATAAAATGATGGATTCGGTTGATGTCAGACGATTATTCAGCAGGCTGTCAAGTCAACCGGGAGTGTGATAAGCAGCTCCCGGGATTGCGAATCGGCGGACTGAACGGCTTTCAGGTAGCTCAGAAGATCAATGGCACTGGCATTTGTAACCGGCGCATCGACGGGTGAAAAAATAACGGCCGCACCTTGCGGCTGCGGTCGAAGGGAAAGGCTAATTTCTTTTTCCGCGCCGGCTCTTTCAAAGATTTCCTTCAGGCACAACCAGATGAGATTTTGAAGGTAAAACAGCCGGGTTGTCACGCAAATCGGTTGAGGGGGCGGTATGAAATTCAACGTGACGCTCTTCATGGCAGCAAGCCGGGAAGACAGCGCAACGGTCAGTGCCAGAGTTTCTCCCAGATCGATGCGTTTAACCGGTTCATCGGCGCTGTGGGCAAAACGGTTCATATTCCGGATAATCCCGTCGGCACGCTGAATCTGCTTAGCGATGTTGGCGGCT
>CAIVVZ010000424.1 GCA_903909505.1 uncultured Desulfobacteraceae bacterium | reverse complement strand
GCTCCGCATCTGAACCACGCCGACAAAGAGCCGGTGACGGATGAGTGGGACGATGGCTGGGTGTGAAATGAGCTAAAATCGTGGGCACGATGGCTGGCGCGACCAAACGTAAGCTCAAAGAGCTACCTGAATAGTAACAAAAATATTACGTTTGGGCGGAGCCCTCGCTGAGCCGTTCTTATGGAAGACAGCTTTCACACAAAATGCGGAACTGCTCCGCGCAGGCGGTGCTCTGCACAGAAGTCAAACACGCGGCGTTTCTGAAAACCGACCGTCCGGTCGCCGTTTGGACCGATTCACTCTACGGCGGGCTTTTCGACTACTACCAGACGTTCACCGGCCTGGAGTGGAAACGCAAAGGCGGAGATACCGCCGTCAAAACCGTGGAGGTTCTGAACAAAAAGGGAATCCGCACCGAAATCACCTTTCTGGGAACCGATCCGGCAAGACACCTGACACACGTTCCGGACTTTGTTAAACGCACAGGTTTTCTTTCGCTGGCAAAACCCGATGAGCGGAGCCGGATGGAACAACTCTACCGCAATGCCCATTTTCTAATTCAGCCCTCCCGCGCCGAGTGCTTCGGACATATTTTTCCGGAAGCCAATAGTTTTGCCCTGCCCGCCATTACCTCAAATACCGGCGGCATTCCAACGGCGGTTCATGAGGGAATTAACGGGTACTGTGTGGACCCGGAATCCGTGAGTGGTTATGCGGAGTGCATCGGCAGGCTCTTCAGCAATCCGGACCAGTACCGGGTACTGGCGATGAACGCCTTCGACGATTACACCGATCGGCTGAGTTGGCGGCAGACCGTGCGGCGGGTGCGAGACATGCTGATCGAATTATAATTCCGTTTTTTTACTCTCCTCCTTTTTCATACAACGCATTCGCGTCAAGGATGCATTGGTTAAAAAAAATGGCGTCAATGTCGCTTCGCATCCGGGCTATCAGTTCGGCCGGAACTTGCTGAAGAATATCCGTTGTTTCCTTTGGATCGGACGCCAGATTGAACAGATACTCAGTGCCCGATTTTTTATGATATATAAATTTATAAGGATAACGGATGCTTTGCAGATAACAACCACGATAAGGCTGAACCAGATAAACCGGTGGTTGCTCGGCCTGGTTTTTCAGGAAAAGTGACCGCCCCGTAAAGCTGTTGACACCCGCATGAATACCCGCAAGATCAAGGATGGTCGGCGCAAGGTCAACTTGCGAGTAGGCCCGGTCGCGAACCCGCCGCGAGGCGAGTTTTCCATCCCACAAGATGAGAAAAGGGATACGGAAGGATTCATCAAAATACCCGTTCTCTGAATGCGTGTAGCCATGTTCGTTCATCGGAAAACTGTGATCTCCAGTGATGATGACAATCGTGTTCGAAAGATAATGCCGGGACCCGATCAATCTGAACAGATCGTTAAGTTGGGAATCGCTCAGATGAATTGAATTGGCATAATTCTGTTCAATACTGACCGGATGGGGGTACAGCATTTTTTTATTGTCCGGGAGATGGTCAAACCGCATGTGATTTGCAATCGTCGCCAGCAAGGCAAACACCGGCTTCCCCCCGGTTTCAGCCTTACGGCGGTCAAGCTGAGAGAAAAAAACGGCGGTTCCGGGTTTTGTGTGGGTAAACTTCAGGGGGCTTTTGGATACAGGTCAAGCCCGCCGCAATGAAACAGGATGGCGGTGCGGAACTTGTCGCGGCTGCGGAAGCCAAAGGCGTCGCGCTTGATCTGTTCAATTTTG
>CAIVVZ010000423.1 GCA_903909505.1 uncultured Desulfobacteraceae bacterium | reverse complement strand
TCCGTCATCCGTCACTGGATATCGCCATTGTCGGCATGGATGCCTGTTTTGGAAGGTTTCAAACCCTAAGAGACTTTCAGGAAGCGGTCCTGTCCGGCAAATCCGGCATCCTGAAACGCCCCGGATGCCGCTGGAAAGGCTGCGATGCAATTGCAGGCACTCTTCTGGATTTTCCGGATCTTCCCGGCGGATACATTGAGGAGATTACGCTCGAACTGAGTGATTTGCATATTCCTCCCAATGAAATTCCCGATATTCTGCTTCAGCACCTTCTCATGCTGAAAGTGTCCCACAGGGCAATGGCCGATGCCGGATATACGTCCCGAAAGCTTCGGCCCCGCATGGGGGCTATCATCGGCATGGGCTTTGACATGGAGGCAACGGATTACCATGTCAGATGGAGCCTCGGCAATACGCATGCAAACTGGCTGAAGCAGGCCGGTTTTTCCCTGGATGACGACCAGAAAGCCGTTTGGCTGAAATCCCTGAAAGATGATTTCGGCCCGGCCCTGAATGCCTCCCGGACCCTTGGGGCCCTGGCCGGCGTTGTCGCCAGCCGGGTTGCACGGGAATTCGGCATGGGCGCTCCCAGCTTCACGGTTTCCGCAGATAGCGCCTCGGGTTTTACCGCCCTCGACATTGCCGCACGTCTGCTTCAGAAAAACGAAGCCGACGCCATGCTGGTCGGCGCCGTGGACATGGCCGGTGATGTGCGCAGCATCCTGATCGCCCACGGCATCAACCCCTTCTCGCCATCCGGCAACATTCGCCCGTTTGACAGATCCGCCGACGGAACCCTTCCGGGCGAAGGCTCGGCAGCAGTGGTACTCAAACGACTGGATCGGGCCATGGCGGACGGCAGCCGCATCTATGGCGTCATCAAGGGCATGGGGTCTGCCTGCACCGGGGCTGCGAATGACCCGGCAGCCTATTCCAGATCGCTCCAGCAAAGCCTGGATGAAGCCGGCATACCGCCTTCCGCCATCAGTTTTTTTGAAGCCCACGGCAGCGGCCAACCTGTTGAAGATCAGCTTGAAGCAAGAGCGCTGAATACCCTGTTTCAGGAGGATTCGGCGTGCGTTGCCATCGGCTCCGTCAAATCCGTCATCGGACATGCGGGCGCCGCCGCCGGCATGGCATCTCTGATCAAGACCTGCTTGTGCCTGTATCAGGAAATCCTTCCGCCACTAGTCGGCTATACCCAGGCACCCGACGACCTGTGGCGCAGTGAACATTTTCATTTCCCGGCATTTTCCCAGTACTGGTCAAGAAACCGAAAAGATGGACCGCGAAGGGCCTGCTGCGCTGCCCTGACAGCGAATGGAACCTGCGGCCACGTGGTTCTGGAAGGTCATGAAGCTTTTTTACCCGCAAAAATCGCGACACCTGCCGACCTGGAGCGAAGAAGGCCCCTTGGTCACACCATCAGCGGGCTGTTCATCGTCGAAGGTCCTGACAGGGATGCGCTGATCAGCGGCCTGAACCTGCTGGACCGGCACATTCAGCAGCGATCTCCGCTTGAGCAGGCAGCCAGTTCGTGGTACCGACTGCATCCATTGTCTCGCAAAAACCCTTATGCCGTCAGCCTGATCGCGGAAACGTCCGAACAGCTCAAAGCCCTGATTGCAGACGCACGGGAAGCGGTGTTATCCGGAGCCTTCCGGCGCATCAACGGCCGATCCGGAATCGTTTATTCGCCCCAACCCACGGGGACATCAGGGGACATCGCCTTTGTTTTTCCCGGCTCCGGAAATCATTATGTGGGCATGGGAAGAACCCTGGCCGTAACCTGGCCCGAGCTTCTTCGTGAAATGGATGCGGAAACCCCCGAGCTGAAAACACAGATGGTTCCCGCCGCCTACGTTCCCTTTCGAAAGTCCTGGGCTTCCGGGTGGGAAACCGAGGCCATGAGCGCCATTTCGGCAGACCCCCTGATTCCGATCTTCGGCCAGGTGGTTCACGGCAGCGTCATGACCCGTCTGATCAAAACCTTTGGAATCTTCCCTCAGGCGGTGATCGGTTATAGTCTGGGAGAAACCTCGGGCCTCTTTGCCCTGGGTGCATGGCCGGATCGCGGAGAAATGCTGTCCCGGCTGGCCAAAAGTTCCTTGTTTCACACGGAGTTGGCCGGCCCCTGCAACGCCGCCAGAAAAGCATGGAATATCGCCCCTTCAGCGCCTTTTGCCTGGAAGGTCGCGGCAATAAACCGGCCTTCAGACGCTGTAAAAAGCGTCTTGCCCTTGTTTCCCCTTGCCCGGCTGCTGATCGTCAATTCGCCGGAGGAATGCGTGATCGGCGGCAACCGGCCGGATGTTGAAGGCGTCATCGCTGCATTAAAATGCGAAGCCGTCTACCTGGATGGCGTTGTGACGGTTCACTGTGATGCGGCCATCCCTGTGCGGAAAGCCTACCGCGCACTTCACCGGTTTCCAACCGTTCAACCCCCGAGTATCCGGTTTTACAGTTGTGCGCTGAACCGTGCGTATACCCTGAATACGGAAAGCGCAGCCGATTCCATCACCCGGCAGGCCATGTCGGGGTTTGATTTTACCGCAACCATTCACCAGGCCTATGCGGACGGCGTTCGCATTTTTCTGGAGATGGGACCCCATTCAAGCTGCACCCGGATGATCACCCGCATCCTGGAGGATCGCCCGCATCTGGCAATTTCCGCCAGCTCCCGCGGGGAAGACGAGGTTGTCTCCATCCTGAAACTGCTGGGAACCCTGGCCGCGGAACGGATTTTCATTGATCTGGAGCCCCTTTACGGCGAGACGGTTTGTCCGGATTCTCTCCTGAAGGGCGACCGTCAACAGATTATAAAGACCGGAGGCAACCCTTTCAGTCCAACCTTTCCGCAAACGCCCGAAATCCCGTCGACAGCGCCCCTTGATTCGGATGGATTCCTTAATGGAGGCAAAGACCCGGGAAGGGCCAGCATCAGCGATTCGGCCTTTTTGAAACCCGAAACAAGAAACATCGCAGCCCCGGCCTTGTATTCATCGGATATGATGCATGCCGTTGTCCGGAATGCGAGCGCCACTGCCGATGCCCACGCCTCATTTCTGAAATTTTCAAACGAGCTGAGCCGGGACTTTGCCGATGGATTCGCGCTGCAGGCCCGTCTTCTGCAGCACCAGCTTGCGCATCCATTAACGGATGACGATCAACAGACAACCAATAGCCCTGATCCGCTCATTCACGCATTCATCCACTCACCCATTCCCCCATCTACCGGATCAACAGTCATCGCCTATCCCCGATCCCTCTGCCTGGAATTTGCCATCGGATCCGCGGCAAGGGTTCTGGGACCGGAGTTTGCCGAAGCAGACACCTATCCCGCCAGGGTCAGGCTTCCCGATGAGCCCCTGATGCTGGTGGACCGTATCCTGAGCGTTGACGGCCAAAAAGGTTCCCTTGGCCCGGGACGCGTGGTTACCGAGCATGACGTGGTTCCCGGGGCCTGGTATCTGGACGGGGGGCATGCCCCCGTGTGCATCTCGGTCGAGGCGGGCCAGGCGGATCTTTTCTTGTGCGCCTATCTGGGCATCGATCTTCAGGTCAGGGGTTTGCGGACCTACCGACTGCTGGATGCCACAGTTCAGTTTCATCGCGGACTTCCCCTGCCGGGAGATGTCATCCGCTATGAGATCGAAATCGAGCGCTTTGTCCGTCAAGGGCAAACCTGGCTCTTCTTTTTTCATTTCAAGGGCTTTATCGCTAATGAGCTTTTAATCTCCATGGAAAATGGATGCGCCGGATTTTTTACCGAAATGGAGGTCAAGAACTCAGGCGGCATTATTCTCACGGAGCCGGAGCTTCAGCCCGTACTGGGAACAATCCCTTTGGACTGGAAGCCGCTGGTTCCCTGGTCGGTGGAAGCCTTCTCGGACAGCCAGATTGACGCCTTGAGATCCGGAAACCTTGCCGCGTGTTTTGGAACGCATTTTAGCGGCATTTCCCTTTCAGAATCCCTTTGTCTTCCCGGCGGCAGAATGCGCCTGATCGACCGGGTGCTGACCCTTGATCCGAGCGGTGGACGCTACGGACTGGGAATGATTCAGGCCCAGGCCGATATCCACCCGGATGACTGGTTTTTAACCTGTCATTTCATGGATGACCCGGTCATGCCCGGGACCCTGATGTATGAATGCTGCGCTCACACCCTTCGCGTATTCATTCAGCGCATGGGTTGGGTGAGCGAGACGCCCGGCGTCTGCTACGAACCGGTCGTGGGGGTTGAAAGCATCCTGAAATGCCGGGGACCGGTGACTCCCCTAACCCGGCATGTGGTGTACCAGGTCGAAATCCGCGAACTGGGTTACGCACCCGAGCCTTATGTGATCGCTGATGCCCACATGTTCGCGGACGGCCAACACATCGTCATGTTCCGGAACCTATCTCTTAAAATGACGGGCATCACGCGCCGGGATATTGAATCCTTCTGGCTGAACCGCCCTCAGCCGGCAACTAAAAACATAAGACGACAGACGACAGATGACAGACGACAGCGCGCAGACGACAGCGCGCAGTTCTCTCAGCAGTCATCCGTCATCTGTCAGACTTCCCAGCCTGTTGGCCAAAATGGCTGCTTTGACTACGAGCAAATTCTGGCTTTGTCCATTGGCAAGCCGTCGGATGCCTTTGGCGAGACCTTCCGCGCCTTTGACGTGGACCGTTTTCTGGCAAGACTGCCAGGCCCCCCGTACCTGTTTGTCGATCGTATCGTCAAATCGGAACCGCCGCCATTTGTTCTGAAGCCCGGCGGATGGATCGAGGCTGAATACGCCGTATCGCCTTCAGACTGGTATTTTTCGGCGGACCGGTCCGGGATCATGCCCTATGCCGTGCTTCTGGAAATCGCGCTTCAGCCCTGCGGATGGCTTGCCGCCTATGCTGGCTCTGCCCTGACCAGCCCAAAGGATCTGCGGTTTCGAAATCTGGGTGGCACCGGCCGTATCCATAAGGACATTTTCCCGGAAACCGGAACCCTGACCATGCGGTGCCGAATGACCCAGGTATCCGCTGCCAGCGACATGATCATCGAATCCTTTGATTTTCGCGTGTCCTCCGCGGATAAAATGATCTATGACGGCGAAACCACATTCGGATTTTTTACCGAATCGGCCCTCACTCAGCAAAAAGGCCTGCCCAACGCCGATGACAGACGGTATCGGCCGGACGCGAATGAAGGCGCCGCCTACCAGCGATATCCGCTTCCGGATGTGCCGCCGCTTTTCCCGGAACCGGGCTCCGGGGAGTTGCCGTTCCGGCAGATGACAATGCCGGGCCGGGCTATTCGCATGATGGATGTCGTCGAACGCTATGTCCCTGCCGGCGGTCCCGCCGGGCTGGGCTATATTCAGGGATCCAAAAATGTCGATCCCGAAGAATGGTTTTTCAAGGCGCATTTCTATCAGGACCCGGTCTGGCCCGGTTCTCTAGGAATCGAAGCGTTTATGCAACTCTTGAAGTTCATCGCGCTGGACAGATGGCCCGATCTTGCTTCCCGGTGCCGGTTTTCTCTGGTTACCGGAGCCCGGCACGCCTGGACCTACCGGGGCCAGGTGATTCCCGCAAATCACAAAGTGATCGTAGAGGCGATCGTTACCCAAATCGATGAGTCACTCTATCCCCTTATCGTTGCGGACGGGTTTCTCAGCGTGGACGGACTGGCGATTTACGAAATGAAACAGTTCGGCATCCGGCTGATACCTTTGCCGTGAAAAAAACAACCATATCCACGAAAATTATTCGTTTAAAATTTTAAAAGCTAATTTATATGATATTTAATACGGTTTATCTGGACAGCATGGGCTATGAACTGGCCCCGAACGTGCTGACTTCCGATGATATTGAAAAACGCCTGGAGCCGCTTTACCAGGCGCTTCATTTTCAAAAAGGCCAGCTCGAAATGATTACCGGTATTCGCGAGCGCAGATACTGGGATCCGGGGTTTCGCATGTATGAAGGCGCCGCACGGGCCGGCAAAAAGGCGCTTGTATCATCCGGCATTTCCCCGGAGCTGATCGGCATGCTGGTTTACGGCGGGGTCTGCCGGGATCAGATCGAGCCCGCAACAGCCTGCGCCGTTTGTCATGAACTGGGACTGGGACCGCAAACCCAGATCCATGATGTTTCCAACGCCTGTCTGGGCGTCCTGAACGGGATGATTCAAGTCGCCGGCGCGATTGAACTGGGTCAAATTCAAGCGGGAATGGTGGTGTCGTGTGAATCCAGCCGTCAGATCATGGATCTGAGCATTCAGCGCATGCTGGAAACACAAGACATGACGGTTTTTCGAAAAACCGTTGCCACCCTGACCGGCGGATCCGGAGCCGTAGCCGTCATTCTCACTCACGCTTCCATTTCCGGAAAAGGACACCGACTTTTAGGCGGAACCATACGAAACGCCGCCCGGCATCATGGTCTCTGCTACTGGGGGCCGGATACCGGCATTCCGGCCACCATGCCCCAGGTCATGGAAACCGATTCCGCCGGCGTCCTTCAGCACGGCGTTGCGCTGGGAGTTGAAACCTATCGCCTATTCAGGCAAGAGATGAAGTGGCCGGCGGACAAACCCGACAAAATTATCTGTCACCAGGTGGGTTCGACGCACCAGAAAACCATACTGGACGCCCTGGAAATTTCAAAAGAAAAAGACTTTGTCACCTATCCCTTTCTGGGCAATATCGGAACCGTTTCCCTTCCCGTTACCGCGGCCATTGCATCGGAACGCGGATTTCTGGAGAAAGCCGATCGGGTCGGTTTTTTCGGCATCGGCAGCGGCCTGAACTGTATGATGCTGGGCCTGGAGTGGTAACCCCCCATGCCAAAAGATATATTGGCTTCAAAGCCCTCAATCGACATGACCGGCCTGCATCACCTGTATCCATTTTCATCCCATTTTTTGAAAATAAACGGGCTGAACTATCACTATCTGGATGAAGGCCGGGGAGATCCTGTTGTCATGGTCCACGGGAATCCCACCTGGTCTTTTTATTTTCGAAATCTGGTCCAGGGGCTTTCCCCGAATTACCGGACCATCGTGCCCGACCATATGGGCTGCGGACTGTCGGATAAACCGAATGAAGATCAATATGACTTTCTGCTGTCCAGCCGGATTCACGATCTTGAGTTCCTGCTGGATAGGCTTGGGTTGAACAAACCCATCACCCTCATCCTTCACGACTGGGGCGGCGCCATCGGTCTGGGGTATGCCCTGCGCCATCCGGATCGCATTTCAAGGATCATCCTGATGAACACGGCTGCTTTTTTTCCGCCAAAAGGAAAAAAACTTCCCTTAAGGCTTTTAATGCTTAAACGGTTCCGCGCCATGGCCAGAATAGCCGTTCTGGGAGGAAATCTTTTTTCCCGCGCAGCCCTTGTCATGGCTCCAAGAAAAGCACTTGACCGTGACGTGAAGAAGGGACTTTGCGCGCCCTACAATTCCTGGAACAATCGGATGGCCACCTTGAAATTCGTGGAAGATATTCCGCTGGTCCCGTCCGATCCCAGCTATTCATTGCTGCAGTGGCTGGATCATCATCTTTATCGGTTATCACCGATTCCGATGCTGATTCTGTGGGGCATGCACGATTTTGTTTTTGATCCGGATTATTTAACGGAATGGCAGCACCGATTCCCACAGGCCCGGATTCGCCGTTATCCGCAGGCCGGCCATTACCTTCTGGAGGATGAGCCGGAAAGAACATGCATGGATATTTTAAACTTCTTGAAATGTCCGGTGTCATGTTGTAACCTTTCAACCCTTTGATGGCTTCGTAAAAAGCCCAATATCTGCGTTGAGCTTCATCCTTGGTCATTGCGGCGTACTGGTCGTACGGCAGGCGGAACGCCGATCCTCAGGACTCGCTCGCCTTGATCTTGAACTTTTTACCTTGCCATCTCATTTTTGACTTTTCACGAGTTCATTTTAACCAACATAACGGATTTACAGGATGACACAATCTCTTCAACCCAAATCCGATTCGAAACAGATGAACATTGCTTCCCACCTGACCCAGATGGCAAGACATCAGCCTTATAAACGCGCTGTGGTCTTTCCCTCCGGAAGGGATGAGGATGGCAGAGTCACCTATTCTCAATTGACATTCCGGCAACTGGATATGGAATCCGACTGTCTGGCCCATGGCCTGGACTCCGTCGGCATCACCCGGGGAACCCGCACGGTTCTGATGGTTCCGCCAAGCCTGAATTTTTTTACCCTGACCTTTGCCTTGTTCAAAACCGGCGCCATTCCGGTTGTCGTGGACCCGGGCATGGGAATGCAGCGAATGCTTTCGTGCCTGAAAGACAGCAAGCCCGAGGCTTTTATCGGCATTTCGAAAGCCCACGCTTTCAGGATACTGCATCCTGCCGGTTTTCGAACCGTCAGAACCTGCATTACCGTGGGCCCCCGCTGGTTCTGGAGAGGTCTCTCCCTGAAAAACCTCCAGCAGAAGCGATGGCAGCCTTTTCCCACGGCCGCAACACAGAAAGATGAAACCGCCGCCATTCTGTTTACCACCGGCAGCACCGGACCCGCCAAAGGCGCTGTTTACACGCATGGGAATTTTGACGCCCAGATCCGGCATATTCAGTCTCACTTTCAGATATCCGGCGATGAAATCGACCTGCCGACATTTCCCCTGTTTGCGCTGTTTGACCCGGCGCTCGGCATGACAGCCATTATTCCGGATATGGATCCCACACAGCCCGCCAAAGTGGATCCCGAACAAATCATTGAAGCCATTATCAATCAGGGCGTTACCAACATGTTTGCCTCTCCCGCGCTTCTGGACCGGGTGGGAAGCTTCGGCAAACAGAACAACATCAAGCTTCCTTCACTGAAACGGGTGGTTTCAGCCGGCGCTCCGGTATCTCCCGCCAATATCGAGCAGTTCTGCCATCTGCTCTGCGACGCCGCCGAAGTCCACACCCCTTATGGGGCGACCGAAGCTGTCCCGATTCTGTCCATTGCCAGCGGGGAAATCCTCTGTGACACCCGAAAACTTACTGAAAAAGGGTATGGGATCTGTGTGGGTCGGCCCATTGATGACCTTCAGGTCCGCATCATCAAAATCACGGACACGCCGATTGCCAGATGGAGCGATGAAATCGTTCTGCCTCCCGCGGAAATCGGTGAGATTGCTGTCAAAGGCGATCTGGTCACCTGCAATTATTTTGAAAATCGTGAGGCGGACAGCCTGGCCAAAATTCGCGACGGCAAAGACACATGGCACCGGATGGGGGATCTGGGATGGGCCGACACCAAAGGACGGATCTGGTTTTGCGGCAGGAAAAGCCATCGGGTCCAGACCCCGTCGGGGACCTTGTACACCATTCCCTGCGAAGCCATTTTCAACAACCATCCTGATGTGCTGCGAAGCGCCCTGGTGGGCGTCGGCAAGCCTCCCAATCAAAAGCCCGTGATCATCATTCAGACCCGGCAGGCGGGTTCGTCGCTTCACGGCAATGATCTGCGGCAGGAGCTTCTGGATCTGGCGGCTAAAAGCCCGCTGACCAAGGATATCGATGCCATTTTGTTTCACACGGAATTTCCGGTGGATATTCGGCATAATGCCAAAATCTACCGGGAACGGCTGGCCGTATGGGCGGAAAAGAAAATTCGGTAAACGCGATCGACATGCAGACTTACGACATCCTGATTCAAAACGGCATGATCTTGACCCTGGACCCCCGGCTGACGGTAATCGAAAACGGATCCATCGCCATTAGAGGGGATAAGATTGTCTACATCGGCTCTGGGATGAATCCTTCCCTGTCCGCCTCGAAAATCATCGACGCCCATGGCGGTATCATTCTGCCCGGTCTGGTCAATGGCCACACCCATGCCGCAATGACCCTTTTCAGAGGGCTTGCCGATGATCTTCCGCTCATGGAATGGCTTACCGGCTATATTTTCCCCGCGGAAAGCCGGATGGATGCTGATTTTGTCTACACCGGATCACTTCTGGCCTGCGCGGAAATGATTCTGTCCGGCACCACGACCTTCTGCGACATGTATCTGTTTGAAGATGAGGTGGCAAAGGCAGCCAAGCAATCGGGGATGAGAAGTCTGGTCGGTGAAGTGCTCTATGATTTCCCTTCCCCCAATTACGGGCCGATCGAAAAAGGATTTGAATACACCGAACACCTCATTCAAAAATGGAAAAACGACCCCCTGGTTTCGATCGCCGTCGAAGCCCATGCACTGTATACGTGCAGCCCGGAGCTGCTGAAAACCGGTCATGCCATCGCCCAAAAACATGGGGTTCCGCTGGTCATCCATGTTGCCGAAACCCTTGCCGAGCTGGCCGAAATCCAGGCAAAATACGGGAAAAAGCCCTTTGAGCATTTGGAATCCCTTGGCATTCTCGGACCCCACATCATTGCCGACCACTGCGTTCACCTGGATGATTCCGAGATTGAGCGCATGATTCGCCATCGCATCAATGTGATCACCAATCCCGAAAGCAACATGAAACTGGCATCCGGAATCGCCCCGGTCACCCGTCTGATTGCCGCCGGTTTGACGGTCGGCCTGGGAACCGATGGATGCGCCTCCAACAACGATCTGGACATGTTTCTGGAAATGGATACGGCAGCCAAGCTTCAGAAGATCGCCTTGATGGATCCGACCGCCCTGAATGCCGTCGCCGTCCTGAAAATGGCCACATGCGAAGGCGCGAAAGCCCTGGGCTTCGGGGACTTAACCGGGTCTCTTGAACTCGGCAAAAAAGCCGACATCATCATCGTGGACACCCGAAAGCCGCATCTGACGCCCCTGTATAACCCATATTCCCAACTGGTGTATTCAGCCGGCGGGGCCGATGTCAGCCATTCGATCATAGGCGGCAGGCTGGTCATGGAAGATCGGCGCCTGTTGACATTGAACCTGGAGAATATCCTGTCCCGCGCAAAGGAAAAAGCGGTTTTAGTCAATCAATGGTTGTCTGGGGGATGAAACCAGTTGAATCTTTGGGGCCGGCATTGCTGAAAACCCTATTGACACAGTCCACGGTACCGTAAGATAATAATTTGGTTTTGATCGAAAAGAACAATTGATTTAATTGTCGTTAAGGAGGACATACCCAATGAATGTTTGGCCCATCCGTGCGGCCTTTGGTCTGATGATTTTGATGCTGATGGGGCCTGTAAACTCAGCCGCCTACGCGGAGGAGAATATTTTAACGCTGGATCGGATCGTTGAAACCGCCATTCGCAAAAATCCGGGAATTACCTTCTCGCAGCAGGAAGTCGCTGCATCCCAGGCCCGGGTGACGCAAACCACATCCGCCTACCTGCCCCAGGTGACGGCCACTACCGGCTATACCCGCTTGAACCAATGGAACACCGACGTATTTACCGGAAAAGACTTTCGCGGTCAATACAATGACTATCAAGGAGGTGTTTCCGTATCCCAGTACCTGTATGATTTCGGCCAGACCAGCGGCAGAGTGGAGCAAAGCCGGTACAGCCTTTCGGCCAGCCAAAAAGGCGTGACCAAAACCATTGCCGATACGGTACGGGATATTAAAAAAAGTTATTATGAAGTTCTGAAAAGACAAAACCTGGTCAAAGTCAACCAGGAATCCATTCGAATTCAGGAAGAACACCTCAATCAGGCCAAGGCGTTTTATCAGGCGGGCATCCGACCTAAAATCGATGTGACCAAGAGCGAAACAGAATATGCCAACAGCAAGTTGAACCTGATTCGCGCGGATTATGCATATCAGTCATCCAGACTGGATATGGAAACCTTACTGGGCGGACCTCCGGTGGAAGGTAAATATACACTGGCAGATGTTCCGACTTCGCTTTCAGCAGAACCCTTGTCTGTTGAATCGCTGGTTCAGGAAGCCGGCAACCACCGGCCGGAAATTGACCAGATCAAAGACCGGATCAAGGCCGCGCAGGCCCTGCTCAAATCCTCACAGGCAGGCAACTGGCCATCGATTACCGCAAACGCCGCCGGTGGATGGGAAAACAAAGAGTATCCCCTTGAGGACTACTGGCAGGTGGGAGTAAATATCTCTTGGCCTCTTTTTACGGGTTTCAGAACCCAGGGGAAAATCGCGGAATCCCGGGCTGAAATCGACAAACTGGAAGCCAGCCGCAGGCAACTCGAGCTTCAGGTCTTAAACGAGGTTTCAGTGTCTTACCTGGGGCTGAATGCCTCCATTGAAGCCATTGTAACCTCGGAATTCGCAGTGAAACAAGCTCAGGAAAACATGGAACTGGCTGATGGCAGGTACCGGAACGGGGTTGGAAACGCAATAGAATATAGTGACGCGGAACTGGCCCTGACACAGGCCAAGAGCAACCTGGTACAGGCGGCCTACCTATATCATCAGCAAGTGGCCGATCTGGATCACGCCGTCGGACGCTAATCCACCCAGTCCAGGGTCCGGCTGACCGCCTTCTTCCATTGCAGATACCCGGATTCCCTCTCGCTTTCCGCCTTTTTTGAATTCCAGACCCGGTCAACGCTCCAGTACTGACAAAGCTCATTCTTTCCATTCCAGAATCCGACCGCAAGACCCGCGGCATAGGCAGCCCCCAGAATAGTGGTTTCGGTCACCGCGGGCCGAATTACCGGAACATTCAGGATATCGGCCTGAATCTGCATCAAGAGCGCATTGGCCGTCATGCCGCCATCCACTTTGAGCTGGGTGAGCTTAACCCCGGAATCCTTTTCCATGGCCTCGACAATATCGCGGACCTGATAGGCGGCCGCCTCCAGCACGGCTCTGGCCAGATGTCCCTTGTGGGCATACTGGGTCAGGCCGGCAATGACGCCGCGGGCATCGGAGCGCCAGTACGGCGCAAAGAGTCCGGAAAACGCCGGCACGAAATAGACCCCTCCGCAATCCGCAACCGTTCCGGCCAGATCTTCGATCTCCGCCGACGTGGAAATCAGCCCCAGATTGTCCCGCATCCACTGCACCAGGGCTCCGGATATGGAAATCGAGCCTTCCAGACAGTAGCAGGGCTTTTCGGAACCCAACTGGTAGGCCACCGTGGTAATGAGTCCGTGCCGGGACACGATGGGAAATTCGCCGGTATTCATCAGCAGAAACGCGCCGGTGCCATAGGTGTTTTTGGCTTCTCCGGGCGTAAAACAAGTCTGCCCCACCAGGGCGGCCTGCTGATCCCCGAGGGCCGCACAGACCGGAACCGCCGCGGACAGCGGCCCCAAAGGATCGGTGAGTCCCCAGTAATGTTCATCGCTGGATGGGACGATTTTCGGCAGCATCGGATGCGGAATATTCAGCACGGCCAGCATTCCGGGGTCCCAGCTCAAGGTTTTCAGATCCATCAGCAGGGTACGGCTGGCATTGGTGACATCGGTCACGTGAGCGCCCCCATCCGGGCCGCCGGTCAATTGCCAGATGATCCAGGAATCCATGGTCCCAAAAAGCGCGTTTCCTTCAAGGGCCGCTTTTCGAGCCTCCGGAACCTGATCCAGTATCCAGGATATTTTAGGTCCGGAAAAATAGATGGCCACGGGAAGGCCGGTCTTCTCCCGGAACCGGTCCGTTCCCCCGTCTGCGATCAGTTTCCGGCAGATCTCATGGGTACGGGTACACTGCCAGACGATGGCATTATAAAACGGCTTTCCCGTCCGCTTATCCCAAACCACCGTGGTTTCCCGCTGATTGGTAATGCCGATGGCCGCGATATCCCTTCCGCTGATCCCGCCTTTTGCCAGCGCACCTTTAATCACATCCTGCGTGTTCCGCCAGATTTCTTCCGGATCATGCTCGACCCAGCCCGGTTTGGGAAATATCTGACGGTGTTCTTTCTGATCCCAGGCCACGATCCGGCCGGTCTTGTCAAAGATGCTGAACCGCGTGCTGGTCGTTCCCTGATCCACTGCGCCGATATAGGATGTCATCATTTACCTCGTCATAGAGTCAATATGCTGTTGGAATCATTATACAGATATAACAGGATAAAACATCAAAAAAACGCCTTGTCAGGAAATTTCATGTGAATTATAGAAACAGTACTCGTTGCAAGAAAGCGCTTTGTTCCGCACTGGGCACGCATGAGGCTGATTCTGCCCCCACAAAAACCGCGCGGATGATGAGCCATGTTATTCATTCACTGATGGAAAGGAGTCAATATGCAAATGTCGGACATCCCATTCGGCACCACCGAATGGTCGCAGGTTCCAAGAACCGAGCACAAAGGCGAAAGCGGATTGGCCTACTGGCGCACCCAGCACTTCGGGAACATCCGCGTTCGCATGGTTGAGTACACGCCGGGCTATCTGGCCGATCACTGGTGTGTCAAGGGCCACATCCTCCTGTGTACCGAGGGCGAACTGCACACTGAACTCAAAGACGGCCGCAAGTTCACGCTGAAGCCGGGCATGAGCTATCAGGTTGCGGACAACGCGGAACCGCATCGCTCCAATACAGAAGTTGGAGCCAAGCTGTTCATAGTCGACTGATAAAGGAGAAAAACGCGGATCAAGATGTTTTACGATTTGATCAACCCCATCCCCGGACAGCACTACCGGAATGTAAGGTCTTCGTTTGGCCCGGACAATGCCCTGGACCTTTCCAAACTCCTGATTCAGAACATGCCGATAAAATAACAGCAGCGCATTGAACACCTGATTCTGGGTTGACGCGGAAACGTTTTTGGTTACGGCCCAAAAAGCCAGGAACGCTTTGACATCCTCCATCGATAAAGATTTCCGAAGAAAATGATCCAGACTTTTTCGTTCAGTTTCTGGAAACTGATATTTTCGGCAAAAATCCGGATAAAAGCGCAACCATATTTTATAGAGCGGATACAAGCCAGTCGGAACCGACCTGTTTCTCAAAAGCGCCCCATCTGCTTGCAACTGAAACGGGATGCTGTTCTGAATAGTATCAGCGGTGAGGAGCGTTTGGAGGAATTCCCTGGGAGGGACGCCCTGTCTTCTGGCGGTTTGGACCAAACTGGGAAGGATGCAGTGGGTTTTCAGGCCATTATCGGAGCGGGTTCCGAAACATATTTTTCAGAAGATCACCAGATGCCGCAGACATTGTTCCGCGTGATTCTTGGTGGGCGGCACCCCGGGTCGCCGGTGGAAGGTAAAGTTCGTAATCACTGCTGTCCAACTATCCGATTTCATGGAAGGCGCAATCCACATTGCAAGATATCTCGGACAGCAGTGATTAAATTTTCCTGAGTCACATTATTTATAATAACCAGCCTGGATGATCACATCGTCTACGCGGACGAAATAGGCTTCTTTGGGTGCAATTTTTTTGGTAACTGGGTTAGTCCAGGAATATTCAACCCAGCCGGAAGCACCCGGCTTATTTGCACTATCGACAAATTCTTTTATAAATAGTTTTCCATTCGAATCTTTTAATCCGATCCAATTTTTCCCTATAAGGGCAGAATTGATACCATGTGCGATAGTTGTACCCTCCATACTGTAAACAGAAAGATAATCTTCGCCATCCACGAACTTGCCCTTGGGATCGCTAAAGGCGGCCAGTGCTTTCTCCTTGCCGACTTCTTTATAAAAAGCGACAGCCTTATTAACCAAGGCTTGACAACTCTCTTTAGTAGCTTTCTCCTGTGCAAACGTCAGACCGCTGAACAAAAACAACACAACCAATGTAAATGTTACAACCTTTTTCATTTTAATCTCCTTTTTTTATGGTTTATACTCTGGATGTGAGTCGGGGTAGCATATTTTAGGATGCATCCATATTTATACCCTTACTTCAATAAGTTATAAGTCAAGTTACCAACAAAATCCCTACCAGTACTTTTTCATTTTGAACCTCCGTTTGTTAAATGTTAACGCCCCCGATATTGGGGATGTCCTGTCGTTTCAAACGCCTCCGCCAGTCATCATTTCCGGGCGACTGTCATTTGGCGGTTAAAAACCGGTTGCCGGCCCCTGTCTTCTCCGGAAGTGCGGCAATGGACTTGCCGACTTTTATCGGACCCTTCCGGCGGGAGGCATTTTTGATGCCCGTATGGTTTGTCCTGAACATCGCCATGGTGGCCGCCAACTGTTCGGAACTGGCGGCATTTTGCTGCGTCACCGTCTCATCTCCACCACGGCCTTGTTGACTTGCGAGATCCCCTGAGACTGCTCCTGAGATGCCGCGGCAATTTCCCCCATCAAATCTACAACCTTTGCCGATGTAGCTCCCACTTGCTTAAAGGAACTACTGGTCACCGCCACCAATCTTTCTCCCGCCCTTACTTTGCTGACGATATCTCCCATCAATCCCGAGGTGTTCTTGGCTGCCTCCGCGGCTCTCATGGCCAGGTTTCTGACTTCATCGGCCACCACGGCAAACCCCGCTCCAGCCTCTCCGGCCCTGGCCGCTTCCACGGCTGCATTCAGTACCAGCAGGTTTGTCTGGAAAGCGATCTCATCGATCGTCTTGACGATCTTCTGGGTCTGCTCACTTGCCTGGCCGATTTCGGTCATCGACTGCGTCAGCTCATCCATCGACGCATTCAGACTCTCCGTCATCTGCTTGGCATTAACCATCAGTTCATTTGCCCGGCCTGTGTTTTCGGCATTCTTACCGATCATGGCCGACATCTCCTCCATGGAAGACGATGTCTCCTCCAGTGCCGCCGCCTGCTCCGAAGCTGCCTCGGACAGCATCTGGGAAGTGGCCACCGACTGTCCCACTGCCTCTCCCATCTTCTCCCGCATCAGATTGACCGAGTGGGCCAGTTCGCCGATTTCATCAATGGATGTGACGGCGATCTCCTGGGTTAAATCCCCTTCAGCGATTTTTTCGATTGCGGACACCGTTTCATGCAGCGGCTTGACGATCATTCGGCCGATCAGGATGTTCAACAATAAGGAAATGACGATGGCCACAATCGATAGCGCGGCGAACTGCTTAATGACCGCATCGATATTGGCCAAGGATTCATCATACTTCGCCTTGCTCAATATCTTCTCCAGCGCCATAAGTTCCGACAGGCTCTTATTCAGAAGCTGAAAACTATCATCGGCTTGCCCCATCAAGATAGAGGCTGTCGACGTATCTCCGGCGGTTATCGAATCGATAACCGGATGAACGGACTGGTCGTATTTCACAGCCTCAGCCAAAGCCTGTTCGTAGTATTCTTTTTCTTTAGCGTTTATCTTCTGGGAACCAATAACCCCTTTTATGAATCCGACGGTTTTTTCCAAAACCGTCAATTGATCTTTGGCGAAGCCATCGATTCTCTTCTGATCATAATTGGCATTGGCCCAACCGATAATCTTATAAAAATTAACATGAACATTCGTCAAATCGATTATAACCGCGGCTGCTTCCTGGTAGTTATTGAAGCGGTTATTGAAAATGTCGTGTGTGGAAGCTTTTTGTTTCGAAAAGGCATTGAATGATCAATAGGCCAAGACAATTAAAAAGAAGACAACCACCAGCGGTGAAATCATCATCTTATAAAACATTTTCAAATTCCCCATGATTCTATTCATTTTGAAACGCCTTATTCTTTTTGTACGAAACCTGTGACGTGGTTTCGCCAGCCAAACCGCTACATCTTTATTTTCAGTGGTTCATCCATTGGAATCCTCTCGATGCTTGGCAATCAACAAGCAAGATAAATGCCAAATATGAGAAATAAATCGAATACTGGTTGATAGATGTTATATCAGGTAGTTATCTTATATCGAGAAGTATGCGAGGTTGCCGGATAGTAAGGTTGTCCAAAATTATTGGATTCCAGAGGACATTGTATGTTGTCGAGTCCAATTATTTTGGACGTGAAGCAGAATTTTTTCTACCGGTGGAATCGGAATTTTAGGGGGAAGATGGACGGTGCATATGAACTTAACAAACTTACTGCGTCCCCAATATTCCTTTTCGAGTTGCTCTGATTGTCCCCTGGTCGACCCGTATACCACCGAAAGTCTTGATACAAAACACAACGATTTTCTTATGGATATCCAACCCAATATAGTGCATACTTTCCATTAGAACCTCCTTGTGGTTAATAACCCTACAACGCAATTTAACAATTTAAAGACTATGTATTGTGGTTTTCATACATTAAAGACACAATATCTGGTGCTATCTTTGACAAATTGCGTTGTAGGGATAATCCTGGATGACATCGTCATTCCAGCAGCTCTTTAACAAAGCTATTATGACTCAGGGAGGTTTCTTTGTCTATTTATCAACAATACTTGTGCATTTAAACCCACACTCAATTCCGTGCTGACATTGATTCTGAGTTGAATCAGGGTCGGACCGAAAGCGCCGGGATCATGGTTGGCAAAAAGACCATAATGCTTCACCAGTTCATTAAGAAAACAGATAAAACCCCGCCCATAGAACTTGAGACAGCCCGACGGCGGATGAGGGAGGTAAAAAATGCTCACACATGAAGAACTTAAGGCTCGCGCTCTCGATCGTGCAAACGTTAAGGCCGAATATGCACGGCTTGATGAGGAGTTTGCCCTTCTTGATGAGTTTCTGAAGGCGCGTACGGCTGCTGGCATTACTCAGACGGAGGTTGCACGCCTGGAATCCTGGAGCGGAAAGCACTCTCAATCACTGGCCACATTGCAAAAGTATGCTCATGCTCTAGGTTGTCGCCTTGAGTTGCGGTTGGTCAATGAAGCTATAAAGACAAGCGATCTAACAAAACACTCAACCGGACGCGCGAAAAAGTCGCGCGTCCGGTTAGCTCGCCGATGGCTTGGATGGTTATGCACGGGAGAGGGTGGTGCGGCCGGCGAATTGGTTCACTCGCGCGCCTAAGAATTACAGCCATACCGAAGCGGCGACTTTGACCACCGCCGGTCTTACGGCGTGGCGCGCAAGGGTTCGGGGTCGGACCATGGTAACGCATTAACATAGCAACTAATTAATCGAAAATTGGAGTGATTTTTAGCGCAATAACCGCTTTTTCGATGGCAAAAAGAGGGGCTTTGTGGAACACCGATGGCAAGGGCAAAGGACCGGAAGGTGATTGACGCCCAGTGTATATGCAAGCTTCGAGAATCGGAGCGGGACGAACTGGTCAATTTCACCCCTGAAAACAGCGATATTGACGTTAAAAATGCCCATTTCTGGAATACTGTTGCTTGAATTCCGAAATGAAGAATATTTCAACAAAGGAGACCGTTATGAAACGACTTGCGTTAATTTTTGTCCTCTTTCTCGTGTCCTGCTCGCCTGCCGTGCACTCGAAATTCGATAAAACACCGTCTTCAGAGAATTCCGCTGTCATCTGGCCGGCCGGTCTGCCGGTCTATGATCACATTGTAATTGTTGTCGAGGAGAACAAAGATTACGAAGAGATCATCGGCAACGCAAGCGCTCCATACATCAATGATGTGCTGAAAAAAGAGGGAGCCAGCTTCGCACGGATGTACGGCGAGGAGCACTTCAGCCAGGGAAACTACTACTGGTTGTTTTCAGGCGGCAATCAGACCATCGGCTTCATCGACCAGGTTCCGTCCGAAACGAATCATCCCAACTACCCGTTTAAAACAAGCAATCTGGGTGAACAACTGATCAATAAAGGGCTGTCCTTCAAGGGCTATTCGGAGAGCCTGCCTGAAATCGGTTTCACGGGCGATAAGGCATCGGCAGGCCTTTATGCCAGAAAACATGTCCCATGGATCAGCTTTGCCAACGTCCCCAACGGCACAACGGTGGCGACATCGTCCAACCTCAGGTTCGCGGACTTTCCCGCCGATCCCTCCCGGTATGACTCCCTTCCCACCGTTGCTTTTGTCATTCCCAACCTGGAAAACGACATGCACAACGGCCTCATCACCGAGAGCATCCCGGCTGGCGATTCCTGGCTGCGGAAAAACATCGATTCCTACTATCAATGGGCCAAGGATCACAACAGCCTGCTGGTCCTCACTTTCGATGAAAACAATGACCAGAGGGGCTATATGGGACTGACGAATCCGTTGGTGGATCCAAAGTCCTGTGTCGGAGAGGGCCGCGATCACGAGTACTGTATCGACTTGCAGAACCGCATTGTCACGATCTTTGCGGGAGCGCATATCAAGCCCGGTGATTACCCGGAAGGCAAAGGCATCACGCATGTCAACATCCTGCGCACACTCGAGGCCATGTATGGGCTGTCCAAATCAGGGCTCCAGCAGCCAAACGCCGCAGGTGGCGGCATCACCGACAGCTACATTGTCACGGACGTATTTAAGACCGCCCCGTAGCGGTTTTTCCGGCGAGTCGGCTTGGAACCTGTCAGGCGGGACAATGACTTTTGAAAAACCCTTGAACAAAGCGGAATTCGCCGCCAGTCATTTGCACGCGCCATCGCCGGACAAGTTGCCGCCCAGATGTTGGGAGGAGAACGCCAGTTAAGCGATATTATTGATTCATGACAATAGAACTTCAATTCACACCCGAAATTATCGATACATTGATCTACGAACGATATCACCATTTGGTTCCAATGGTACAGCGTCGTATGGAGGTTTTGTGGCTTAAAAGCCACAATTTGCCGCATGCTCAAATTGCAAAACTGGGCGGAGTATCTGAAAACACTATGCGGGATTACTTCCAGT
>CAIVVZ010000422.1 GCA_903909505.1 uncultured Desulfobacteraceae bacterium | reverse complement strand
GGGAAAGATGCCGTGCTTGATGTGTGGTGGACAGTCTCGGGAGGAGTCGGGAATATTTTACTGCGATCGAAAAGGTCGAAGTTTTCCGAATCCGTAAAGGGGAACACCTACAGCGCTTTCGTGCAAGCCCAGAGCCGCATTCTGGATACTTTCAGCCGTGAGATCGCGGAAGCAATCCAAAAGGGTGAGTCATCCCGGTAATCGGATCTCATCAACCATCTTCGAACGTTCAAGTTTCTTCTCGGCCGATTCAGTGCCAAGCAAATGAAAAAGTCACATATGACTATTGGTTAAATATAACCTTTTTTATACGACGATCAATGAAAGCTCTGCGAATGTCTTACCCGTCGATCTCGTCGGGGTGACGGCACTGGAACTAAAAATCGTTCCGGACATTAGTGAAGACAACCGTTAGCTAACATTAAGATATTGGCGGTTCGGGTCCGAAAGTGATGTGGGATAGCAGGACAGAATATCCCATTTAAAAGATATGTCACGGCCTTTTGTGATCGTTCAGGACAGTCGATCATCCGGATATGGCCCTGTTGTATGGTCTTCTTCCCTGCGCATGAATGAAATATGAATTGAATCCGGCTCCCCAAACGAGAAAGGACCCGGTTTCTTGCGAAAATTCTTGAATGTTCGAGTGCAAAGTGCTGATACTTCCTCGAGGATTCTTCGAGGGCTCTCCGAATGTTTCCAGATATGTTCCCGGCAATATCCACGGATTCCTGAATACTCCTTCCGATATGTGTTTATCGAATGCAATCGCCTGTAGTGCGTTTCGGTTGCATATCTTTTCCGGCTGAAGATTTTTTCTTGACTAAAAGTGCTCAAATTCATAAAGGATAACATCAATATTCTCATTACTTACCATGCCCAATGTCCTTTTCGGCGGGGGGGCACAATTTTGCGGAATCCGATGAGCAGTCGTAAAACGAAGGAGGCCCACAGTGAAAAACAAGGATAACCGACCCGAACAAGCCGCCGAGCTGCGCCGGAAGGCCGAAGAGATCGTCCAGGAAAAAGCCGCCAAGATGACTGAAAACCAGGAAGCCCTGTCGCCCGAAGAAACCCGGCAGATGCTCCACGACCTGCGTGTGCATCAGATTGAATTAGAGATGCAAAACGAGGAATTGCGCACGGCGCAGGCGGAACTGGACGCCGCGCGGGCGCGCTATTTCGACCTCTACGACCTGGCACCGGTTGGTTATTTCACCGTCAGCGAAAAAGGGCTTATCCTGGAGGCCAACCTTACCGCCGCGATGCTGCTGGGCAGCACCCGGAATGCACTGGTTAAACGGCCGATCACCCGGTTCATCCTCAAAGAAGACCAGGACATCTACTACCTGCATCGCAAGCAGCTCATTGAAACCGGTATGCCGCAGGAGTGCGATATTCGGATGTTGGAAAATGATGGAACGATGCATTGGGAACATCTGACAGCAACCGTCGCGCAGGATGCCGATGGCGCGCCTGTAGGCCGCATCGTGATGAGCGACATCACTGAGCGCAAGCTGGCAGAGGATGCGCTACGTGAGAGCGAGGAAAGATTTCGGAAGATGTTTAGCGGACATTCCGCAGTCAAACTGCTCATTGATCCGGAAACAGGGGTTATCATTGACGCCAATGAAGCGTCTGCGCAATTTTATGGTTGGCCGGTTGAAGAACTTACACAGAAGCGGATTCAGCAAATCAACCTGCTGCCCCCTGAGGACGTGAAGGCTGCAATGAAGAAAATCGTATCACAGGAGTCTGCCAGGTTAGAATTTCGCCACCGAAGGGCGGACGGCTCCATCCGGGATGTGGAAGTGTTCTGCAACAAGATCGAGATCAATAGAAAAAACCTTCTTTATACTATTATCCACGACATTACCGAGCGCAAGAAGTTGGATGTGGCTCTCCATAAAGCCCATGACACGCTTGAACAGCAGGTCGCGGAGCGAACTGCCGAATTGGCGGAAACCAACGAGGAGCTGACCCAGGAAATTAAAGAGCGAAAGCAGGCGGAAAAAATGGCCCTTAAAAGTGCAGAAAGATACGCAGTGGCCATCGCAGGCTCTTCCGACGGTATTTGGGACTGGGACATCTTGTCGAACATCGTCTTTTACTCCGATCGTTTCAAAGAAATTCTGGGCTACGCTTCCGAGGAGTTTCCTGATACCATTGATGCTTTCCGGAGCCGTTTGCATCCTGAGGATGCCGATAACGTCTGGGCTGCTGTGGAAAGCCATCTCAAAGAACGCGTTTCGTATAACATCGAATACCGGATGAAAACAAAATCTGGTGAATATCGGTGGTTTCTGGCACGCGGTCAGGCAATCTGGGATGACAATGGAAACGCCATGCGTATGTCTGGGTCGCTTCAAGATATTACCGAGCGCATGGAGGCAGTTCAAAAGCTTCAGAATGCCCTATTTGAAATAAAAGAGTTAAAAAACCGGCTTGAAGCTGAAAAGGCGTATCTTCAAGAAGAAATTAAACTGAAAAACAACCATGAGAACATTATCGGGCAAAGTGACGGGCTTAAATATGTGCTCAATAAAGTAGAACAAATTGCCTGCAGGGATACCACCGTTTTGGTTCTTGGCGAGACGGGAACCGGCAAGGAATTGGTCGCACGGGCTATTCATGGATTGAGCTCACGCAAAAACCGGTCTCTGGTGAAAATCAATTGCGCCGCACTGCCCTCAAACCTGATCGAAAGCGAATTGTTCGGTCATGAGAAAGGTGCGTACACCGGCGCTCAATTCAGGCATCTTGGGCGATTTGAGGTTGCAAACGGTGCAACCCTTTTTCTGGATGAAATCGGCGAATTGCCTTTGGAACTGCAACCAAAGCTGCTCAGAGTGCTCCAGGATGGAGAGTTTGAACGGTTGGGCAGCTCTCACACCGTCAAAGTCGATGTGCGGATTGTTGCCGCCACAAATCGTAATCTGGAAGAGGAAGTCCACAATGGCCGTTTCCGTGAAGATCTCTGGTACCGGTTAAATATTTTTCCAATAACCATGCCGCCGCTCCGGGATCGCTTGGAAGACATCCCGCTTCTTGTCGATTTTTACGTCAAAAAGATTTCCAAACGGATGGGCAAGACCATTGAAATCATTCCGACGAGCGTAATGAATGTTTTACAAGATTATCACTGGCCTGGAAATGTTCGGGAGTTGGAGAACGTCCTTGAACGTGCGGTGATCAACTCGTCGGGTCCCAAGCTGCGCCTGGTTGATGAACTCAAGAAGCCGTCCAAGGGTTCTATCACAAGCCCAAAAACCCTGGAAGCGGTTGAGCGTGAACACATTATCCAGATACTTGAACAGGCCCATTGGAAAATCGGCGGGAAAAACAGTGCTACTGAAATCCTTGGGCTCAATCGAAGCACCTTGCGCGCACGCATGCTTAAACTTGGCATCCAAAAACCATAAATTCTTATCTCATCAAACCTCTCCGAACATTCAAGTTTCCCCCGTTCTTATCGTAGGCCCCCCAATACACTAAATAAGACAGTAACAAGTCATATATGACCATTGGTTAAATATGATCCTTTTTAAAGGTCTGTAAGTGACAGCAATTTCAATGCAATTCTACCTAATTAAGCCTAAAATCAGCATGATATGTGATGTGACACAGGGTATTGGAGACCTGGCACAAAAATTGAAGTATCAATTGTGCTGAACAGGAAGTATCTGTCAAGGCAACAGACGAGCGTATCGTTTCACTTGATTCTTAATTCAATATTTTCATTTTAGCTTGTAGAGAGGATAACCGTCATGAAATAGTGACATATCTTTATCCCCTATCCGTTCCTTCTTGTGTTGATCACCTCCATAGCGGCATGTTCATCGGCACCCAAACAAGAATGCAAGGGAGAAGTGATTCTGAAAACCTCTATAACGACTGAAAGGCCCGGGATCAAAGAGAAGTGGCACAGCACCATGACAACGACCGAGAGTGATTAGCCGATTAAGCCAGTTCAAAGTTCAGCAACTCGCGGTGAATAGCCCTGCGTGTTTTCGTTTTTCTTGGAAAAACATTTGACAGATGGCTGCAACGAACTGAAATGTAGCGAAGAAACCATATCCATCAACGCTCATGGGGATGAACCGTTTTCCAATCATTAAACGATCAAATTCTGGAAAGGGAAGCTTGAAAAACTGGTTGTACGCAAGAATCTTGCGCCGATATCAAAATGTCGAGCAAGGTCCATTGAATGCTGTCCGCTTCTTTGAGGAGCGATGAATGCTTATCCGGAACACCGTTGCGGAACACCCGGGATTTGAGACATGATGTTTGTTATTATGAGACCTAACACATGGCCGCGTCTTCTCGAAAGGTTATCTATGCGGCGCTGGCCGGGAATTGCCTGATAGCGATGACCAAAGTTGTTGTGGCCTTTATGACCGGAAGTACGGCCATGCTGTCGGAAGCGGTCCACTCGGGCGCCGATACGGGCAACGAGATTCTGCTGCTGTTCGGATTGCGGCTGGCAAAAATGCCGGCCGATAATGAATTTCCTTTCGGTCACGGTAAGGAGATTTACTTCTGGTTAAATCTGTAAGATAGATGACGTGACGCTGGGTGTGTGAAACCTGGCACAAAGAATGCGATTTTAGGGTCTAAGCCATTATAAACGTGTCCTTGATGCGAGTGTAAACCCCATGAAAATATAGACGAGAATCACAACGGAAAGGAAATACCATGACAAAAAACTTGGAACCAAAGAATATCGAACAATTATTGGCTGAAGCCGATGAACTCGTCCAACAAATTGATTCAGATGCCATCATAGACATGAAAGAAGAGCATCGCCAGCAGTTTGAAAATCATGCTCAAAATTTAAAAAAGATCAAGACCGAGGTTATGAGCAAGATCGAAAACAAAGGAATACCGGAAATAAGTTCCAGCGCCGAGGGGGTACATGAGGCGATCAATGAAATTGTGAAGGCCTTGAAAAGCTATCATTTATGATTTCTTTCAAACACCTTTGAATAAAAGCCGGAATCGACTGCCAAAAGAAGAAGGACCTGAATGACTAATTCAATGAAAGACTACGAGGCGAAACTGTGCACCCCTGATGAAGCCGTCTGCCACATTCAGAGCGGCAATTGCATGGGATTCGGCATTGGCATCGCTCAACCGCCAGCCTTGCTGGAGGCTGTCGCCCGACGCCTCAGGACTGGAGATCTTGCGGACCTGCGGATCTATTACACAATCGCCATGAAGCACGCTCAGGAAACCGTCCTTGCCGACGATGTGTTGCATGCCGTGCACCTATATCCTCTTTTCATGACGGAAGTGGACCGGGAAATCGACAAGAAACAGATCCAGACGGGCCACAAGGTAATGAGCTATGTTCCAGCCTATTTCTACCAGATGTCCCGTTTGTTCGAGGATTACATTCACATCGATACGTTCATTACCACCGTATCTCCCATGGACGAACACGGTTATTTCAGCCTTGGAACAAACAACGACTATTCCTCTGCGGTGATCCGCAACTGCCGGACAGTGGTCGTTGAAGTCAACCGTAACATGCCCCGCGTTTTTGGCGAATCCCTGGTCCACGTTTCCGAGGTGGATAGAATCGTTGAGAATCATGTCACGCTGCTGGAATCGGGAAGCCTGCCGGCACGGCCTGAGGACGAAACCATCGGCAAACAGGTTGTGGAATTGATTCCCGACGGAGCCACCATCCAGCTCGGTATCGGCGGCGTTCCCAACGCAGTATGCCGCTTCCTGTCCGGCCACAAGGATCTCGGCATCCACACGGAGTTGCTCAGCCCTGGCATGGGGGACCTCATCCGGGCCGGTGTGGTGACGGGGGGTCGCAAGTCCCTCCACCGCTGGAAGCACGTCTTCACAATGTGCTTGGGAGACCGGTCTCTCTACGATCTCATGAACAACAACCCTTCCATGGAAAGCTATCCCGCCTCCCATGTGAATCACCCCGCTGTCATTGCTCAGAACAGCAATATGGTTTCAGTCAATTCCGCCATCGAAATCGATCTGTATGGGCAAGTAAGTGCGGAATCCATGGGATGGCACGAGTTCAGCGGAACAGGGGGAGCCCTCGACTTCATGCGAGGAGCCTTCGACGCCCCTGGTGGCAAGTCCATCCTGGCTTTCTACTCCTCGGCCAGGAACGGTGCTGTGTCGCGCATTGTTCCCCGAATCACCAGCCTGGTCACCGACCCGCGCGCGGATGTGGAATATGTCGTGACGGAATACGGAACGGTGAACCTAAAAGGAAAATCCACGCAGGAACGGGCGCTCGCTCTCATCGGCATCGCCCATCCCTCATTTCGAGAAGAACTAGTGATCGAAGCGAAAAAAGTGGTTCTCATATGACAGATAGATTTTCATGAACCCGGTCTTCGCCTACAAGTGCACCGATTACTGTCAGATCCTTATGGTGTTGTGCCCGCCGGTGGCGCAATCAGTCCGTAATGCTCGATTAGAGCCACCTCTATCTTCTTTCCGGCATTTCCTTCAGCCCTCAACCATTCAATAATCCATTTGGGTAGCCTAATCGATCTTCCGAACAGTTCCCTTCTCAGCAGTTCAGAAATAAGTGGCCGGCCAGGCCTGGACGATTTCGGCTTGGTTCCTGAACAGCGATCGATTTTATAATAGAAATTGTCTTCACCAGCCGAAATCATCATCTCCTTTTCTTGGTCAGTCAAACTTTCCGGGAAAAAATGCCGGATTAGAAAGTACTTCTTGGACTTCACCAAATCTAAAACATCCTGCTCAAAATCAGTCTTGCTTATCCCCGGGAGTCTTTGCCGTAAGTTGGATAACCGGACTGGAGCGCCCAAGGCTGCCCTTGATTCAACCCCTATCATCCGTATTAATGTCCTATTCATAATATCCCCTTTATATGCATCTTCATCAATTCGAAAATCATAGAATAGACCACGTTAACTTTATTGTCACGACATTTATTCAGATTGCAATTGACGAAACTGCTTATGTTTAAAGAAATTATTGCAATAATGATATTCCGAGTCCAAGCATGACGATGACGGAGGCCTGCTGCAATTAAGATCGGATGACAAGCAGGAACCCATTATGATTTCGAGGAAAAATGACAAACTCAAAGCAGCGGAAGCGCCTCACCTGAGCGAATAAAAGTTCATATATGGCCATCGATTAAATATGACCTTATTAATACGACGATTGATGACACCAATGAGAATGCCTTAATAACAAATTATTCTTAATAATCAGACTGATGGGTAACGCAATGCTGAGTGTTGGAAACCTGGCACAAAGAATGCAATTTGTGAATGAATGCAATAACGCAATAAGGAGATTTTAGCATGTTATGAGATGCCGTCCGAACTCCGAACGTCATCGGACCGAACTCCAGGAATCCAGCAGGTGAAGGAACCTCAGCAATCTTCTACTCTATTGAAAAGGAGACATCATCATGAGCAAATGTATCAAGCCCATGATCGAAAACATTTATCCACCGTAGAGCTACGCTCCTATAGCGCTGCCTCGCGAGATCAGTGGAGACGAAACAGAAAAATTACATGTCCTATTAATCAAATTAAACAACTACCGAAAAAGGATAAATAACATGAAAAATAATTCAGAATTACAAAAAGACGTTCAAGATGCAATTAAATGGGAACCGTTATTGAACGCAGCCGAAATCGGTGTAACTGTTAAAGATGGTATTGTTACCTTAACAGGAACAGTAGACGATTACTTCAAAAAGACAGAGGCTGAAGATGCTGCAAAAAACGTGGCCGGCGTAAAGGCTGTGGTTGAGAAAATTGAAGTTAAGTATGGTAGCGGTTGGGCTGAAAAGGATGACAACGAAATCGCTACGGAAGTAGTTAATGCCTTGAATTGGAATGGGCGAATTCCTAACGACAAAATAAAAGTAAAAGTTGAAAAAGGATGGGTTAGCCTGGAAGGAGAAGTACAGTGGTATTATCAAAAGCAAGCTGCAAAAGACGCAGTAAATAATCTCCTGGGTGTGGTGAGAGTATCAAACAACATCACAATTAAGCATGAAACACTAGACCAGATTGAAAAAAAGGACATAGAAAGTGCACTTAAACGCAACTGGTCTATAGATCCTAAAGATATTATGGTTAAAGCTTCAGACCATAAAGTAACTCTGACCGGTACGGTTAAGTCATGGTATCAAAAAGATGAAGCTGAAAAAACAGCATGGAAGGCGCCCGGTGTATGGATGGTAGATAATGAATTGGCTGTTGAATATGCTTAGGATGCATTACAAAACAACTTGACTATTTCTCTATTATAGAGATATGCTGTATCTATGTCAATCATATTAGAGCAAATCAAGATACGGAGCGACCTGTTAGTCTCAGTTTTAGATGAAAGGCAGTATCGGTTG
>CAIVVZ010000421.1 GCA_903909505.1 uncultured Desulfobacteraceae bacterium | reverse complement strand
GGTATGAACAGGTTGATAATGTGATACTGGTGGATATGGTGAATCGTCGGCTGGTGGATTTCGAGTCTTTTCGCAATGAAATTCTTGCATATGTCAAACGGACACTCCATGAAAATTGACTGGCAATCCATACCGGCTTGTATGTCCCGGGACAGAAATGTGGTGGCGGCCTGGATTTTTGGTTCGGCTCAGGGTGAAGCAGTCCGTCCCGGAGGAGACATCGATATCGGGGTGCTGTTTGGCAGGAAACCTTTTCTGGACGAATTAGCTATGCTCCGGAGCTGCCTGCAGCAGGTATTTGCATTTGACGATATTGACCTTGTTGTACTGAATGATGCATCCCCCATCCTGCGCTTTGAGGCAGTTTCCGGTCGTCCGGTGTATGTGAATGATTTGGAGCTCCGGGCCGCCTTTGTCTCACTGACTGCACGCGAATATGAAGATGAAATGGCGCAATGGCGCATGGCGCTCGCGGCATAAGTATGATATGAAAATCATTTGCCCGCACGACTGGGGGACAGATCAGAGCAGCAAGGCGCCCGATTTGGTTGTCGGCTCCGGCTCCGGCTATCGTGGTTCCTGGCAGACGGCCATTGGCGGGGTGCCGGCCGGGGATGTGATTACGGATAATCTGAAGAAACAGAAGTCCCCCCATGTTTTCGTTCCAAGGAAGGTCAAGATGAGTGAAATCGCTTTGTTGGACCAAACTGTGCAATGGCTGGAGGAAGCCCCATCAGCGGGCAAACTCTGGATGATAAAGTTCGGCAGCTCTTGCAAGCGGAGTATCTGCGCAAGCTTGGGCAATTTCACCGAGCAGATATGGTACTTTCACGCAAGTATGGGATGGATTTCCGTCAGTTCGTGGGGCAACGGGTCGTAGAAAAAAACATTATTGTTGGGAAGTCGAAACCGATGCCATGGATTGGGAGACAGCTATCAGTGGAATTCAAACCATCGAACGTAGACTATCAGTATTGCGCGAGGCGTGATTTGTATTCCTGTGAGGAGTTCAACTGTGATATGGAAGAGATAATGTGGCACCGCCGCTAAAGCAGGCGGAAACAGAGAAAATAAACATTTTCCTTAAGTCATGGAAGACTCCCTCCATTTTATTCTTGACGGCAGTGCCTTTCCATATTATGAGTTCAGACCATGAACAGGGAATTTGTTGAAGATGATATCCGGCTTCGGTTGCTGAAGCATATCAGCGCCTCAAGCAGCCACCTTACCCAGCGGGATTTTGCCGGTTATCTGGGGCTCAGTCTGGGAAAGACGCATTACTGCCTGACCGAGCTGATAAGAAAAGGCCATATCAAGGCCACCCGGTTCAAGAATTCCCGCAACAAGGCAGCCTATGCCTATGTGCTGACCCCACAGGGAATCGATGAGAAACTGCACCTGCTGATGCAGTTTCTACGGCGCAAGGAAAAAGAATACCAACTGCTGGAGCAGGAAATCGCCCAGCTCACTCAGGAGCTGGGCCCACACAACACAACCGAACCGCCGAATCGCGCCTGAAACTGTTTTATTTCTTTTAATATCATGTATTTATATCAAAATGTATGATGTAATCCACGCTGCGGAGCTATATCTCCACCACCTGTCATCCGCTTCAACCGAATCAACTTAAAGAACAACAACCACTTTGCCGGTTTGAGCTCGGCTTCGCCCCACGTCGCGCAGGTCCTGAAAGCCCCCAAAAGGAGGTTGAAAAATGAATACCTTGAAGCAGGAAGCATTGACGGCGATCACACAACTTCCGGAGACAGCAGATGTAGATACGATTATGTACAGGCTCTATGTGATAGATAAGGTTATGAAAGGAAGGCAAGCCATTGAAAAAGGCGAGACGATATCCGCGGAAGATCTAACGCTGGAAATCGAATCGTGGTAATCTGGGCCGACCCTGCAAAGTCCGATTTGAGGGCGATTCACCCCACAGAAAAAAGCACTACCCCGCCAGTTGCCATTTTCGTGTTGGCTGGCGGCTATCTGCCGGGTGCTGTCCGTGATGAGCAGCGTGAGAATATGAGCTCAAAGGGAAAAGATCAACGTGACCGGTGAAATATCACAAGTTTTTCATACCCAGTGAATTGGATTGGTTATAAATGGACATCATTTTCAGCAGACATGCCAAAAGACAGATGAAATGGAGAAAAATAACCGAAATTGAAGTGGAGTCGGTTATAGATGATCCTGACTCATTGGTGGACACGGTAAAAGATAGAAAAAATGCCTTTAAAATCATAGGGAACAGGAATTTAAAGATAACATACAAGCCGGAAAATGGGAGTCTGACCATCATAACAGCGATGGTAAAAGGAAAGTAATATGAAAATTGAATACGACAATGAGATTGACGCCCTGTATATTCGGTTACAGGAAAAACATGTGGATCGAACAGTGGAAATCGCTGAAGGTTTTAATGTTGATTTTGATACATCCGGAAAGGTAATCGGCTTAGAGGTGTTGGACGCCGCAGAAAAATATTCCATGGCGGATATTTTCAATATTTCAACTGAAAATTTAATACTCGAAAAAGCATTGCTTAACAAAGCGGCTTAAGCAGTTCAGCATGGACTGGGACGGGACCTAAATGGAAAGGTTGTGTCAATATAAAGATTTACCCCACTCAGGAAACCCGAATGGACCTGGTTGAAAGATATCTTAAGAAATTTACGATAGAATTGTTGGCTACTCAAAACTCCGCCAGAGTGCATCAGGATTCATTAACATGATCAACGGTGTGATTGCTCAAAAACTTCAACATATCGATACCGTATTGACCGAGTTGCGGTCACTGGGGTTCCTGACGGTTCAGGATCTGGAAAAGGACTGGCGCACCAAAAGGGCTGTGGAGCGAAGCCTGCAAATCCTGGTGGAAATTGTGATAGACGTTTGTCAAAGAATTCTTTCACGGTTGGGGCAATCGCCGGCAACAACCGGCAGGGATGCAGTGGATCGAGTTATCGCTTTGGGGATTTTGGGACAACTGGATGCCTATTCCAAAATGGTTCAATTTCGAAATTTTGTTGTTCATCGGTATGAACAGGTTGATAATGTGATACTGGTGGATATGGTGAATCGTCGGCTGGTGGATTTCGAGTCTTTTCGCAATGAAATTCTTGCATATGTCAAACGGACACTCCATGAAAATTGACTGGCAATCCATACCGGCTTGT
>CAIVVZ010000420.1 GCA_903909505.1 uncultured Desulfobacteraceae bacterium | reverse complement strand
TTTTCCTCTGATCCGGTGACCATTACCACCTGAATACCCCGGGTTATCTCGTTTTGTTTCACCTCGGATAGAACTTCAAATCCATTTTTTTTGGGCATCTGGATATCGAGCAAAATGACATCGGGCATGTATTGGATTACCAGGGACAGGGCTTGTTCCCCATCAGCGGCAGTAATAATCCGATACCCCATGCCGCTCAGGGTGACTTCAATCAATTTTAGCTGCCAAAGGTTATCGTCGGTTATTAGAATTAACGGTGTTGTTTCCATTTATGTTCTCCCCGCAAAATCGACCCATATCAACCGGATCTGTCTATCGAAACGACTATAAGTTCTTGGTTATAATTTGAACCCGTGCCAGGTAGTCCCGAAGATCGGCGATTCCCAGTTCAATGCCATCATGCTGACTGCTCCGGGCTGCCTGCTCGATTTGCGCCCCCAGATCGGTAATTCTCTGAAAGCCGTATCCGCCCCCGACACCTTTGAGGGAGTGGCCTATTCTTTGGATATCGGCATAATTACTTTCATCCAACAGCGTTGACAGACGCGGTATCTCGTCCCGGATGCTTTGAAGGAAATCCGGAATCAGCTCAATCAGGTCGGGATCCACCGAGACCGGAATAATATCCTCCAGCTCTTTTTCCTCATCGGTTAGCGGATCGAATTCAAAGTTTGTTGTAAGGGTCTCTTGGTCTGGAGCAATGGGTACTGTCCGAGTTGAAAATGTGTCCAGGAGTTGGATCATCGTGGTCAGCAATTTCTCCTTACGGATGGGTTTACTGAGGTGAGCATCACAGCCAATGGTTAAGCATTTCTCTACTTCCTCTCTGAAGGTATGAGCCGTGAGCGCGATAATGGGGACTCTGGGTCGATTCTCATGGGTCTCCCGCAGTCGGATGGTTTTGGTTGCTGTATATCCGTCCATGACGGGCATTTGCATATCCATTAAAATCAAATCAAAGGGTTGCACCTGAAGGTGTTCCACTGCTTCCAATCCATTTCGGGCGAGCGTTAGCCGCCAGCAGGAATCTTTGAGAAATGCCTGCATCAAAAACAGATTATGTTCAACATCATCAACCACCAGAATCCGCCGGGTGGGCAGATTTTCCAGCACCCCTGACGATGGTGCGGACAGCCCATTTGAAATATTTGGCACGGAAGGAGAGACATGCAATGAAGGGGCGGGGACCATGGCAGGTGAGGAGGCTGAGAGCGGCCGCAATTGCACGGTAAACCGGAAATCGCTCCCCTGCCCGAGCTGACTGGTGGCATAGAACGCTCCACCCATAAGCTCAGCCAGTTTTTTGGATATGGTTAAACCCAGACCTGTTCCACCAAAACGACGCGTGACGGAGGCGTCCACCTGGGTGAAAGAATCAAAAATGGTGTCCAGTTTATTCTCCGGAATACCTACGCCAGTGTCCCGGACACTGAACTCCAAAAGCACCGGTTGCACATCGTTTGAATCGGCTTTTTGTTCAGTTTGGAGAATGCGATGAACAGTGAGAGTAATTGATCCTTGCTCGGTAAACTTCAGGGCGTTACCAACGAGATTCAATAAAATCTGTCGCAAACGGCTATAATCTCCCAGCAGTTGAACCGGGACATCCGGGTCTATGGACCAGTTGGATTCAAGACCTTTGCTGTGGCCCTGTATCTGAAGAATGGCTCCAATGTCCGCCATCAACTCCAAAAGGCTGAATTCAAGTTGTTCCAGCCGTAAATGGCCTGCTTCGATTTTGGAGAAATCCAATATGTCATTGATCAGATTGAGAAGATTTTCACTGGAGGAAATAAAAATCTTCACATATCCGCGTTGTTCCAAGGTTAATTCGGTGTCTGCCAGCAGGTCCGCCATCCCGATGATTGCGTTGAGAGGCGTGCGGATTTCATGGCTCATATTCGCCAGAAATTGACTTTTTGCGGCTGTGGCCAGTTCTGTTTCCACAACCATTCGATTGGCCATTTCGATTGCCTGACTAAGCTCCTCATTACTTTGGATCAGCTCCCTTCCCATTGCTTCGGCAGTCTCTTTGGCTGTACGAAGTTCTTCTTCCGTTAGCCGTTTTTCCGCCAGGCTTTTCAGAAACGTGTTAAACCACAAGACCAATTCGCCGATCTCATCCTTTGCTGTGGTTGTCAGGTGAAGGTCCGATTCCGGTCTGCCATCCCGAATGGCCTTGAAGCGCTCGGTGATATCCTTGATGGGTGCAACCACGCGCTTTGAAAAATGAATAATGAATAAAATAGCCAGTACAGAGCTGATCACCGTGGTTAACAAGGTATTTCGCGCAATACCCAAAACCTGAGCGTCAATTTGCGCCGTCTGTATAAAACTCAAGAGAATCCATTTGCTGTCTTCAAATCGATCATATAATATCAGGGTGTCCCGGCCTTCCACCTTGATGTTGAATAAACCTGATTGTGAATTGATCGCGGCTCCCAACGGCAAATCGAGCAGCCTGCCGATTTGATTCATATCCGGATCACTGACAATCCGGTGATGCTGATCGATCACCCGGAATATCTGCCCGATATGGCCTTTACGTTGAAAACTT
>CAIVVZ010000419.1 GCA_903909505.1 uncultured Desulfobacteraceae bacterium | reverse complement strand
TGGCGCATGGCGATGCGGGGAATGATCTCAAAGAGAAAGGCCGGATCGCCGTTTTCATACTTGTCCCAGGAAAACGAGGCATACTCGTCGGAGCCGATCTTGGTCCTGAGCGTGCCGTCGTAATAAAGCTTGATCAAGTCGCGCTGCAGTTGGCCGTAGTTGCACCAGAGCCCCAGATCGTCGGCCATGTGCATGCCGACCATGCAGGCTTCAAGCGCTGCGGGGCCCATCAGGCCACCTGGCAGTTGTTTGAAAAAGGAACGTCCGAAAACCATCCCGCCGCAGGTATTCTGAGCCACTTCGCGGATGCCGTACTTGGCTTCCACCGAAGGGACTTTCAGGATGGTGTGGCAGCGGATGGGGCACCCCGTACAGCCGTTGCCCCGCACCGTGTACCGCCAGGCCTGGTCGCCCAGATAGAAGGCACCGCTGTTGGAACGAAAGGAGATCCGGTTCAGATCAAAGAGGCCGCCGTTGATCTCTACCGGCGGCTCTGCCGCGCCCCAGCGTTTACCGGGGGCACCCACCCAGCGGGAGGTGGGATTGTAGTACTCGGACTGCGGATGCGGGAAGCTCGGCACCACGTGTTGATTGTTGGCGCCCAGGATAGATAGATGAAATTTGACCAGACGTTCCCACTCGGATTTATCCCCGGCGATGCGCACCGAACCACTGCCTTGCACGGCAACGGCCTTGAGGTTCTTGGCACCCATCACCGCGCCGACACCGCCGGCCGAGTGGGAAACCGAATTCATCACCACGGACAGGGGCACCCGGTTCTCGCCGGCCTGGCCGATGGCTGCCACGACGCTCTCCGGCCCCATCTCCTGACTGATCTCAAGGGTGGCACGGCGGATACCGGTGCCCCAGAGATGCCCTGGCGTCGCGGATTTCGACACGGCCATCGCGGATGAAGAGCCACACCGGTCGGTCGGCCTTGCCCTCGACGATTAACGCATCATAACCCGCATATTTGAGTTTAGCGGCGAAATGGCCCCCCATATGCCCGCTTGCCACCAGGGGCTGGGGCCAGCAGGAGGGAAAAAGGGTGGTCACGGCGGTACGGCCATTGCTGGGGACGTCGGTGCCCGCCAGGACTCCGGTGGCAAAGACGATCTTGTTGCCGGCATCAAACGGCGCGGTACCCGCCGGAACCTCCTCCCAGAGGACCTGATAGCCGATGCCCGTACCCCCCAGCACCTCCCGGTATTTTGCCACGGTATCATCCAGGCTGATCTTTCCGGTGGAGAGGTCTACCCGTAGGACTTTGCCGGCAAAACCTCCCTTTTCTTTCGCCATGCTGGTCTCCTTGTGTTTCTATCGCAGTGAATTTCGTTACCGGGGCAAATGGCAATCCAGGCATTCTTTGGCTTTCTCGGCAGAGACCACCCGCAGCGCAGCCCTGCCCGGGGCCGCCTCGCGGGTCGCGGGTCAAGTCACGCCAGGGGACATAGCGCAGGGCACCGGACGGGCACGCTTCCACGCATTTGGGATGGCCCTGGCAAAGGAAGCACTTGGTGACTTTTTGACTTTGCTCATCAAAGTTGATCATGTTCCACGGACAGGCTCGCTGGCACAGACGGCAACCAACGCATGCAAACGTATCCACGATGCGGGCGCCGGTAACCGGGTCGGCGATGATGGCGTTCTCGGGACAGGCCGTGGCGCAGGGAACGGGGTGAGGGCACTGCCTGCAGGCTTCCGCAATGAACCGGCCGCTTCCCCAGGCGCCCTGCACCCGAACCCCGCCGGATGGACCCTCCGGACCGAAGTTAAGGTTCCGGCCCACCTTGATTCGGGCCATGGAAGGCTGGGCACGGCCGTCGTTGAATTCGGTGCAGGCCAGTTCACAATACAGGCAGCCCACACAGCGGCTCGGGTCGGCCAGAAGGAGCCCTTTCGCGTTGTCGATGATGATAATGGGTGCATCCGCCCCCCGACGCGACCGATGTTTAGAGCCGCCAGACTGGTGACGGCGCCGGCGGAAAGATAGAGAAACTCGCGACGCGAAAGTCCGGCGCCAAATCCGGCAGCCTTGGCAGCACGCACCATCATTTCCGGCATTTCCGGTCCCATCTCCGACTTCATGTTTTCTCCCTCAGTAAAAGGGGTTTTTCACCCCTGTAAATACCCTTATAAGGCCGATTCAGGCCTTGGTTTGCAGGTATTTCAGTGGTCTTTTCGGCAATACTAATCAACATTGCGGCCCGTATCAAATGGATCTATTCGGCCAACTCAAAGTTCACTTATTAACAACGCCCCTATTCTTCACATCGGTCAAGGACGTATTTCAGGAACCGCGCCTGTTTTTTCATTGTAAACCGATGCCAGGAAAACGTTTGCCAGCGGACAGGAAAAGAGAAACCCGATAAAGACGGACCCCCCCAGGGCAATGATTCCCATATAAAGCACCACGACGACAACATGATCCAGGACTTGGCCTTTTACAGCCATCCGGTAACTTTCCTTTACGGCATCCACAACTCCCAAACCCTTATCCGTCATCAACGGCAGCATATAAATGCAGCAGAACGTTACAGCAACAACAATCAGAAAGCCGGGCAAAAACAGTACCAGAAAGCCGATCATTATCGCAATAAAAGCGAGAAAGACAAATCCAAATAGCGGAAAGAAAAGACGCATCTGAGAAAATATGTCCTGGATTTTGGGTTCACGCCCCTCACGAAGCATTAAAAGGACGGATTGAATATACCCTGCCATGGTTACGGGTCCCAGAATGCCGAATGTAAATCCGCTGACCACTGTCATGACCAGTGTCATTAAAATGAGGGGAACGATATTGGAAAATGTGAGTTTCCATGCGGTTTCAATATGCCATTTAAAGTCCATGTTCTCTCCTTTTGCCCATTGTCTCTCGAACCGCCCGGACCACATCTTCCGGGCCGGGCTTGAAGATTTTTTCATGGGTGGGTGCAACTGGCACCGGGATCTGGGGGGCCCCGACGCGCTTGACCGGGCCTTTGAGGGCATCGAACGCCTCTTCGGCAACCATGGCGGCCAGTTCCGCACCGAACCCGCAGAAGCGGACGGCTTCGTGCACCACGACGAGCCGGCCGGTCTTGCGAACCGAGTCGAGGATTCCTGCCTTGTCCAAGGGTACCAGGGACCGCAGATCAATCACCTCGCAGGAGATTCCCTGCTCACTCAAAGAGGTAAGCGCCTTCATTGCCGTGTGCAGGGCCGCGCCATAGGCCACGATGGTGCAGTCGGTCCCCGGCGAGGCTATACGGGCTTTGCCAAGGGGGGTGCGGATATCGCCGGCCGGCACATCGCCTGGCATCCGGTAGAGCATCATGTCCTCCACCACGATGACCGGGTCCGGGTCGAATATGGCGCTGAGCAGCAGGCCCTTGGCATCTTCGGGAGTGGCCGGCCAGACGATTTTCAGGCCCGGGCTGTGTGCGATCCATGCTTCCAGGTTGTGGGAGTGCTGACTGCCGGCGCCGAAACCTGATCCGGCCTTGACCCGCACCGTCAAAGGAAAGCTGGATTTGCCGCCGCTCATATAGCGCAGCTTTCCGGCATGGTTGACCAGCATGTCGCTTGCCAGGGTAATGAACGGAAAAAACATGATTTCCGCTACCGGCCGCAGGCCCATGCAGGAGGCGCCCACGGCAAGCCCGGCAATGGCCGCTTCGCTGACCGGCGTATCCTTCACCCGTCCGGGGCCGAATTTTTTAAGCAGTCCGTGGGTGGCCATGTTGGGATCCTGGTGGATGGAAACCCCCACGCCTTCGCCGGCGATAAACACCGTCTCATCGATTTCCATGGCAATCGTAAGGGCCTCGTTCAAGGCTTGTCCGAAT
>CAIVVZ010000418.1 GCA_903909505.1 uncultured Desulfobacteraceae bacterium | reverse complement strand
TCCAATAGGTACCATCTATTTATCCGCATTCGGTGCATCTGGCACCATCTTTGTTAAATATAGGGGATAAATTACCTGTAATAACAATTGATCTTACTATAATTGATGAAGTCGCAAAATTCAAAAACGAAATTTAACGTTATATAATTTCAAGAGGTTATCCATTCATAATCGACCGCAAAGTGACTTTTTACGAGAACATCAGGATTAGTCCTGGCACAAAAATCAACTTCGGAGGTTATAATGAATTCTGTACGCAAGATCAGCAAAATCTGGAAAAGCAACCCGACCATCGAGGGGGCGGGGGTTCACCTGAAACGGGTCTTTGGCAACAACCATGTCCCGCTGTTCGATCCCTTCCTCATGCTGGACGACTTTCATTCAAATTATCCTCCCCATTACCTGAAGGGGTTCCCCTGGCACCCGCACCGGGGGATCGAGACGATCACCTATGTCATACACGGAAGGGTGGAGCACGGCGACAGCATGGGGAACAAGGGCGTCATTAATTCAGGTGACGTCCAGTGGATGACCGCAGGCAGTGGCATCATCCACCAGGAAATGCCAAAAGGCGACCACGACAGCCTCATGTGGGGCTTCCAGCTCTGGGCGAACCTTCCAGCCTCCCACAAGATGATGGATCCCCGCTACCGCGGGATCGTAAGCAGCGATATCCCGGAGGTGAGCCTCAAGGGAGGCATTCGGGTGAAAGTCATCTGCGGCGAAGTTGGGGGTGTAAAGGGACCTGTGGGGGACGTGGTCGTTAATCCCGCATATCTGGACTTGGCGGTGCCCCCGGAAACCTCCTTTCGCCACCCGATCGGACAGGGACATAAGGTATTTGCCTATGTGGTTGACGGAGAAGGGTATTTCGACCCGGAGCGGAACGCCTTCGCCCACGAAGTGGTTGGGGAAAACTATTTCGACATGAAAAGAAAGTGCACCTGCAGCGCTGAAAGTCTCCTTCTATACGATGATGGCGATGAAGTGGTCATTACCACCCAGGATAAACCGGTCCGCTTCCTCCTGGTATCTGGAATACCTATTGGTGAGCCGGTCGCATGGTATGGCCCCATCGTCATGAATACCCAGGAGGAGCTTCAGATAGCCTTTGAGGAATACGAGAAAGGAACATTTATCAAACATAAATAACGATGTCCGTCGATATATGTCTATAGATGCAATCAACGAAAGAGAGATGTTGATGACAATCCGTCACTTCAGCACTTGCCTTTGGTGCGTTCTTATTTTGATGCATCTCATTCCCATGGATCTATCATCTGCGGAATCAGGAGTATCGTGTTCACCCCCGCTTTTTGGTTTCAATCGCGCCGACGAGAATTACCAGTACCTGCTGTGAGCCTACCTGCCAGACCGGCTTCTGGGATCCGGTCAAATACATACCGCTCGATGTGTCAGGCTCCTGGTATCTCTCCCTTGGCGGGAAGGCCCGGGAACGATACGAATATCTTAACAACCCAACTGGGGAGCAGGTCCCCCTGGATCTGGCTTTCTCCTCCAGCGCTACTTTCTCCATGGAGATCTTCACATGGGTGAGCAACTGCGCTTGTTTGCCCAGCTGCAGAGTAGCTGTGAGAACGACCGCAATGGGGGGCCGCGGCCTACCGACAAGAACGAGCGCGACCTACACCAGGGTTTCCTCGACATGAAGATCGATTTGGGTGGAGCGGATGGCTCGTTCACGATGCGCTCAGGCCGTCAAGAATTGTTTTACGGCTCCCAGCGCATCATATCGGTAAGGGAAGGGCCAAAAGCAAGAATGCAAAGATAACAGATAGGCACACGCGTTATGATCACTGCCTTGATTAATAATATTTTACCCATACTTGATAATATGTTGGATTTTCTGTGTACTGTCTGCACCACAGTACTTCAGCTACAGTCACCTGTCGCAGCCTTTTAGAATTTTTCGACTTTTTGTGATGTGGACTGCCGTTTTTAGTTTGGATGAGAACTGTAGAACCGGGTTGGAATTCCATGTCTGAAACAAAATACATGCCATCTTGACTGAAATTGATGGTCCTGGCGCTGGTACCGACGGGCATATTGGAATAAGAGCTAAACATGGGCACTTCTATAGTATAGCGACTCGTCTGGCTTATTTCATGAGCGTTTGACATTTTCACCCCTCCCCCTTTCCTGAAATAACATGAACTGAGCTCCCAATGGATTAAGCGCCTAAAAATCATTTTTTTGGAAATCGAAGGAATGCTTCCAGCGATTTATTCAAAATAATTAAAAGAAATGCATGCACATCTCAATGATTTCAATATTTAAAAGAACAGATGCAGCATAAAGTGGATCATTTTTGATTGATATTGATTATCAAATGCAACAATTTATACTCAGCATTATACTTAGATTGTCAAGTTTCATTATCATTAACAGATTTCGGATTTGTTTCGCCTTCTATGTGTTCCTCACGGTTCCACCCTTGTCTTTGGTTAATATTTGTGTCACAAATAATACCTGACAACATTCACATACAGGGGAAGCTACCCCATAAGCGCAGAGAAATAAAGGAGAGGCAAATGGAAAAGCAAGGCGGATGTGAGCGGTGCTATGTTATGTCAACACACCAACGAAGTACTCAAGGTTCTTGGCATGAACAGGGGTGGCAGTATCTTTTCCTTGTGGTGGCACTACTGGGATTGCTGTTAACAACTCCGGGTTTTGCAGAAACACCGCCGATTTCCGTGACCTATCAACCGATGGTCAGTACCGGTCTGGCGGCTGGACACCCTCATGAATCTTGGTTTGTTTTTGATAACTGGTCTGACCCCAACATCCCAGGATATGCCGTACCTGTCGGCGCCACTATAAAATTTAGTTTTCCCCAGGAATTTATACCTGAAAAAGGACATCCACTTGGTGCTGTCATGCTGTATGGCTGGTCGCAAAAACCAATCCCCGTAAAATTCACCGCCAAACAAGACGATACCTATCCCCGCACCATTATCATCCAGTTTGAGCAACCCATATCGGTTGGAAATGCTGACAACCCAGGTCTTAAGGCAATACATTTAAGAACAGGAATACTCAATCCAACCATGCCAGGGAATTATCCCGTTACAGTCGAATTTGTGGATGCCGGTTCTCTTACTGGTACAACTCAAGCAGTTGCGACCATTACCAAAAAACCGGTGCCAAACATAGCAACCTATAATTCCTTGCATGAATCACGTAATGAAAACTGGCAGCATGTGAAATCAGGGCAAGATCTTCCACTGCCGATCGATTTTCTTGTGACTCTGCCTGACTTGCCGCGTTCATTTGTCGGTTTGCGGGCAAACAACGACGGCAGCCTCAGTATTCTTAGCGACGGCAAGCCGATTGGTTCAATCGTTGCGCAAGGCGTTCCTGTATCCTTAAGGCCCGAACCGTTCGGACCTGGACAAGCACGCTTAGGCATTATCCGCGTACATGTAAAGGCTGGTGCAACACAGGGCATAGCCCAAATTATTGCTTCGTTGGATGGAGGAACGCACTATACTATTAACGCTGTAATCGAATAAGATGATATTTATGATATGTACCTGCATCTTTGTTAACTATGTGTTGAATGCAGCAAAATCAATATCATGAAATAATTCCTATCCGCTCCCCATACGGAATTGCTAAGGGCGACTGAAATGAATTGGAAAGCTTACTTCGAATCTCGTCAGATCAACCTGCAGGAAGCTGCGGCTTTGGTCAAATCCGGTGACAGAGTGGTCGCGGCCCATGCCTGCGGTTCTCCTGAGCCCCTGCTCGAGGCGCTGGTGCAACGGGCCGGAGACTTGAATCAAGTAGAGATTGTTCATATGGTTTCCATGGGTAAAAGTGCTTACTGCAATCCTGAGAACGCTACGTCCTTCCGACACAACTCACTTTTTGCCGGTGGCAATACCCGGGCGGCCATCAAAGAAGGACGGGCCGATTATACCCCCTGTTTTTTTTCCGAAATTCCCTGGTTGTTTCGCAATGGTACCCTGCCCGTGGACGTTGCCATGATCACGGTAACGCCTCCGGACAAGGTTGGCAATGTTTCCCTGGGTGTCTCGGTGGATTACACGCGCCAGGCTGCTTTAAGCGCCAAAAAGGTGATTGGCGAAGTAACACCCTTTATGCCGAGGACATTCGGAAGTGCTTTTCTTCATGTAACGGAAATCGACCATTTCGTCCTCAGCGAAAGACGGATCATCGAAATGAAAATGCCCGAAATTGGTGTTATAGAAAAGGCCATCGGATCCCATGCCGCTAAATTGATCCGAGATGGTGATTGCCTGCAGCTCGGAATCGGCGCCATACCAGACGCAGTCCTAACATTTCTGGATGATAAAAACGACCTGGGCATCCATTCAGAAATGATATCCGACGGGGTGATGCGCTTGACCGAAACAGGCGTTGTCACCTGTCGCCGAAAAAACCTCCACAACTCGAAGATCATCATAACCTTTGCCATGGGAACCCGAGAATTTTACAACTGGCTGGATAACAACTCCATGATCGAATGTTATCCGGTTGATTACACCAACAACCCTTTCATAATCGCCCAAAACGACAACATGGTTTCCATCAACTCGGCTATCGCTGTGGATCTATTGGGCCAGGTGGCTGCTGACTCTTTGGGAACACATCAATTTAGCGGCGTCGGAGGACAGGTAGATTTCGTCAGAGGTGCGCGAAGGTCCAAAGGGGGAAGAAGCATCATCGCGATGCCCTCCACGGCGTCTCGGGGAAAGGTGTCACGCATCGTTGTGAATCTTGATCCCGGACAGGCGGTAACCACTTCTCGCAACGATGTTGATTATGTGGTAACGGAACACGGCATCGCCCATCTCAGGGGGAAAACCGTCCGGCAAAGAGCTGAAGCCCTCATTGAAATCGCGGCCCCGGAATTTCAGGATGCGTTGAGGGAATCGTGGCGAAAAAGTAACCAATAATCGTTTATTAAAAACGATTAGTATCACTCAGTCATTTTCTTTAAATATCGGAACGGCAATCCAGATTTCATTGGTCATAAAAATTGTCTCATTCCCCAAATCTTGCCGTTGAAAAACAAAAAAATAAATATGGTGGCCCATCATTCCGCATGTCCTTTTCCGACGACAAATTTTCCAGTGAAGTATTTCTTTCGGATTTTTCCTGCTTCTTCCTCTATCCAACGTTCAAGACCAACCTTTTTAATCCGGCAGAGATTGTAAACTTTCATGTTATGCGGATACTGAGCAGCTTTGTCTGCGGTTGGTGCAAGAAATAAGCATGGGAACTCATCGCAGTCACAGCAAAATTCTACACCTTTTGATTTTACACAATTTAACGTAGCACACCCATCTGCCGGTAAATGGTAATGTTTTCCATCTTGTTGGCGACACCCTTTGCAGGCAATCTCACCCTTTGGTACACCCATTTTGGTATGAATCATTTCAGCCAATTTATCTGTCAAGTTGGATTCATGGAGTTCACAGTTGAAGCAGTCCAGTCCACAAGGAGCGGTTAATTTAATCTTCTCTTCCATAGATCCTCCAGATTATCGAACCTGTTTTAAGAGCTTTGCCATGTTTTTACCAAGGGTTTGGAAGGTCTGGATTCCTTCTGCATCGTTTTGGACATCGCCTGGATCACGGGACAAGGTCATATTCCAATAATTGGAACTGCAAATGATCATTTCTGCTATACCAAAAAAGAAGTTGATGGCTGAATAGGTAAAGGTTGAACCTGCTCTCCGGGCAGAAACAACCGAAGCTCCTACTTTTCCCTTCAAAATTAAACCTCCATTGGACTTCGAAACATAACCGCAACGGTCAATAAGGGCCTTCACTTCCGTGCTCACATTACTGAAGTAGGTGGGTGAACCGATAATGATTCCATCAGCCTCTTCCATTTTCTGAATAAAAGTATTCATCTCATCGTCCTTGCGTGAACACCGGTTATCTTTGGTTTCCCGACATTTGCCACAGGCCAAGCAGCCAAAGACTTTACGTCCACCCAATTGGACGATTTCCGTCTCGATTCCCTCCTTCTCAATTTCCGCCAAGACAATTTTGAGGCTCTGTAAAGTATTGCCATTAACCCGCGGACTCCCATTAAATGCTACAACTTTCATATTCAAGCACTCCTTATTTAGCTCACTTACTGAAGTTGAGATTTGTAAACAGATTTGGGTGATGAATCTGTAACTTTCATTCCCTTAATATTTCGCCAAAAATCAATGCCTGAGAGACACCGGGTCATCTGCCTCATTTAAGTTTGCCAGTTTCGCCCGAAGCGGTTCGTAGTAAAATGCGCCTTTTCCCGCTTTCGTTTTACTGTTTATTTTAACTTTTATTTTTAGGTTGTCTTTTTCATTGAACCATTGATATTCAAGCCAGTCTCCTTCCTTTTTCATCTGATACTGAGGTGTTCCAATCTGCTTAGAAACCTGTTTTTCTATCCTGCTTATGTAATTTTCAAGATCGTCTACCATATTTGTTACATTTATGATCCGCGCGTACAGTTGGTTGTCTATAAAAGCATATGAAATTGAAGGATTGTTTTGATCATGTAACTCCATCCGACACGGGCCGGTGTAATTGTAATAAGATATCCCGCCTTTTTCCATGTACTTTACGAAATATCCGTCCTTGTTCAGGTCCTCCAGTTTTGCACCAAAATCCGGTTTGTTGCAGTCAAAACCATACGACAGAAGTGGAAGTACCAGAACAAAACAGACGATGAAGACATAGATTCTTTTCAGCATTTTTGATTCCTTTCTTATTGTATTAATGGTTATTTGACAGCAATCATTGAAAATACAGCAATATCTTTTCAGGTGGTTTTAGAGCATTATTCGATCTTCCAGTATTCGATCAATTTTTGGAATGGCTCCGACGAAATCGCTCCCGGGTCAGTGAAAGGAAAATTATAAACAATAAGCAAGCAGTAAACAAGAGCAACAAAAGCCCCGAACATTCCTATCATGAAGGCATGGTGTTTGAAGCAAGGAATATCGAAGAAACAAAGGAAAATCAGATAAATAATTGTTCCACCGATGAGCGTAATCCACATTGAGGGAGTAATATTTGGTCTGCCGCCGATGATCCGGCCATGACGAAGTGCTCTGTATTCGCTCACGATTCTCATGGTTTCCTGATGCAGGGCTATTTCTCTGTTGTCGCTGGGATAAAAGGAAAGGATCGTAGCATTAATCTGTGTGATAAGTTTATGGGCGGTTTCATCCTGTAGGGCCTGGGCTTGTTTCGGCCATTCATCCTTGATAACATACTGGACATAGTGTCTGATGAGTTCCTGCATTTTCGAACGGAATGGCTCAGGGTATGCGCCCAGGTTTCGGTAAACGTTATGCAGGGAATTGGCTTCTCTAATAACGTCATCATCCACCTTGTTGTAATTCTGCCATGTCGCAACAGCTACAAATGCCAGGATAAGGGCAAACATAACACCGATGGCACTGGCAAATATCTGCCCATAATCAGTCACCTCATTAAAGAGAAACGATTTACAGAATCTCTTAACAAGATACAGGCATGCGAGGGAAATAGCGACAAAGACAACAACAAAAAGGATGGCAGCGGAAAACGGCGAAAAATGAGACAAAAATTCAAGCATAATGATTGCTTCCTTGATTCGAGCAAGCTAATCCGGTTTTAGTGGATGTCGTATTACTGCCATCCTCATCAAAATCATGGGTCACGTCAGCCAATCATTTCCTGGGCTTTCGTCAATGCCTCTTGAATGGTTTCTCTTGTCGGTGGTTTTTTGATGCCCATTAAAGCCCCAAGCGCCAGCATTTTTTTCAGCGATTCAGGATTGATCTCCGAAGAACACATAATGACAATAGCTTTGCTGTCAGCTTTCCGAATTTCTGTGAGGCATTCCAACCCATTCATATTGGGCATATTGAAATCCAGAAATGTCACATCCGGTCTTTTGGTTTTGAAAGTGTCCATTGCCATGAGACCATCGTCAGCCTCATAGAATTCATACTGTTCTGCCTTTGGAATACAGCTCTTGAGCATTCGTCTGAACACGGGGGAATCATCTACCAGTAAAATTTTCTTTATCGTGGTGCTGCTCATAATGGTCATCCTTTCGTATTGGTTCGTTCACTGGAGCTGAAAGAATGATGCAATTGCCCCTTTTGCGTTAACTCATTACCAAAAAACTCAATGCCGTCTGGCGCTTCCGATGGTGGTGCTTGTGGGGATGGTTTCATTTTGTGGAGATTATACAACAGATCTCGTCTATGTGGAAAGCGGGATTCCTTAAATGGGGGAGGATCCGGGCTGCTTTTTCCCTTGTTTTGAACTTGAAAACCGAATACAGCTATGATTACGAATGAACTTACCTCCCTACGGGCAGGTTTTCATAACAAATTGTTTGCTGTGGATGACATTTCTCACCGCCACTGAATCCGAGCGTTGGGCCGTGGTGTTTGAAAGCGTGGATTCGATTCCCAGGCTGCGTCGTAGATGTGAGCTTGGTGCTCAGCGTGGGTCAGTGGCTGCGCCTTCCGTTTGGAATGAATAACAGCACCCGATATCAAACAAAGGAAAAATTCATGAGCTGTCTATGGATATTGGCTACTTTCGTTATGATAATCGTTTTTCCGGCTTACGGCACGGCAATGGCAAGCGATCCTTCGATGATACAGGTGAATTCTCTTCAGGAATTGGTTGACGGGTTCGATTCTTCAAGCTGCAGGGAATGTCATGAGCAGATACGATGCACGCAAAAACCTAACCGGACATTACTGGCATCGATCAGAAATAAGTGAAGGGAGATGAAACAAATTCGCAATTCTTCTCTGACATCCGATATGGTAAGCCGAAATATTAATAAGCGCCATTTCATTCAGCCGCTGGCGGTTGCGCTGGTGTCTCTGGTTTTCACCCTGCTTTTTTTCAAGATGCCTGTTTCGGATATTATCTGAACCAATACCATTAGCTTGGTTTTCATCGAATTAGTTCTCAAATGACCTGAGCTGTTACTAAAAGGCTACAAGATATTTCATGCCCACGGTTATTTTCCGCCGCCTCCACCACCTCCTCCTCCTCCTCCTCCTCCTCCTCCTCCTCCTCCTCCTCCTCCTCCTCCTCCTCCTCCAGAACCACCACCAGAACCACCACCATGGCCAGAACTGCCGCCACTTCCAAAACCGGGACCAGCGGATCGACCGCCCATAGAACCGCCATAGTTACCGCCCCTGCACATGAAATTATCATGAAAACGCATCATGGCTTCTCCATCCATGTCGGTTTTCAGAGCCTCACCAAGCGTTTCGGTGACCACTTGTGGAGATACGCCCAGTCGGCTCATGTCTCTGGCCGAAAAAAGGGTGGCATCAAACAGATTTTGTGCAGAATCATCACGCATCGTTTCTGCCCTCTGGTGAAGCACCGTAAAAATTTCTTGCAGGGATTCAGTCTTAAGCCCTGCCGCCATGCTTTCAGCCGCCAAATTGCCCAGCGGCTGAACCCGCTCTTTGGAAACATTCAACATGTTCCGGACAGTGTGATACGCGGTTTGATAACGATCCAGGACTTTCTGCATGGCGGCGGCAATTAAATCCGGATGAACTCTTTTTGCTGTTCCTTCAAATGCCTTGTTTAGAACGGGTTCCGTTGGTAGTCCATTATCCAAGGCACTCATCAGAACCTGATAGGCGGAAAGAATCGTTTTCTGCTCTGCCTGAAGCTCCAGAAACTGGTGCGTCAGCCGCAGGGTGTCCTCTGCCCGAATCCCTTTTTCAATCAACCGTGCTGCCTCTGGTCTGAGTGTTTCGGGCATCGAGTTTAGATCGGCTTCTGCGGCATACACGCCGGCAGATGTCAGGGAAAAAGCCATCAAGACAATGGCAACGAGAATCCGGGTTGCTGTTTTTATTCTTGTATCATTCATGGTTTCTGTGTCCCGGGATGTGTATACACTGGCGACCGCCCCAATCATCCGTCTGCTGAAGGCGGCATTCGGGCGTATAGGGGCTGCCGTCAACCCTGAAAAAATAATCAAATGTTTTATCTTCCGGAAGATGGATTTCCCAAGGTCCGAAAAAGGTCTTTCTCATGGAGACAGGCTCATATCTGTTCAGTGAAGACAAAAATAACACTTCTTTTGCCTCCGGCAGATCAATGGTGATGCGAAGCTCATGACCGGGTTGCAATGCTGGAAGCGGAAGACATCCGGCAAGGGTCCCAGCAGCAGCCGCCAGTATGATCAAGATTCGAATTCTGTTCATGTTCCAATTCGGATAATGGAATTGATATTTCCAAAATCATCTTCTTCCTTGAATTGTGCGGTGGGGTCGGCGACGGACTTATTCCCATCCAGAAAATAACTGTATTCGTATTCGCCGGGAGAAAGTTCAATCGTGACTTCCCAGTATCCGTTTCGTCCGGAAGATTTCATAGGTAATGGTTTCCATCGGGAGAAACTGCCTGCAATTTCCGCCTGCTGAACGCCCGGCTCGAAAATGACAAACCGGTGCAATTGCTTCTGGGCTTTTGTTTCCGGCCATGCAACGAACATAACGATCATGGCGGTGGCCAGGCCCGCAGCCAATGCTTTAAACGGTATTTGAAATGACCAAAGGCGTTTGAAAGAAAAAACCCGCGGCATGGGACGATTGACCGTCAGGGGAGTAGCGAGAAGCTTTTCCTGTTTTAAAAGGCCAAGCGTTTCTTTGGTAAATACCGGATCTGCATGAACGGTTTCCACAAAAACCGTTTTTTCGTCCAGATCCAGCTCATCGTCTATAAAGAGACTGATCAGTTCGTCTTTCATGCGCCTCCTTTTTTTAAAATTTCTCTGAGCTTCAGTCTTGCCCGATGAATTCTGACTTTGATGTTGGCCTCGCTGTTTCCAGTAATCTCGCCGATCTGCTGATAGCTGAGATTGCCATCTCCGGTGGCCAGCGAGAGAATTTCCCGGTCATCGGGTTTCAGCTTCTGCATGGCCCTTAAAACCTGTTGAAACGCATCGCGAGCTTCAGTCGTTTGCTCCGGCGTTGCACAACTGTCTTCAACGTTATCATCCATGCATGTGAAACGGTTGTTGCGCCGAAAATGATCGGTGAGTACATTCCGGGCAATGCGGTAGAGAAGCGGATATTGACAGGGTTCGGCACCGTAATGCTCGATGTATCGAACAAATGATTCCTGCATTACATCCGCGGAAAGATCATGATTTGCCGTCATTCGAACAAGGTAACCGAACAACCTATCCTTTCCGGCCCGGTAGAATGCTTCAATGTCCCCCATGTTATCGAAATCCACTCAATTTTATCTGACTGGCCCCTCTTTTTCAAACGGGGGAATTGTTGCCATATTGTCAATTTGTTACACTAAAAGATCTCATGGTACACTAACTGTAGAGTATAACGGAAATCGTTTTAAAAGGTTACAAAAAAGTTGAATTAATTCCAAATCGGATTTTATCAAATGATATTTTAATGCCATTAAAAATAAACTGTAACCTTTGCAGACTGAAATCGTTTTACAAACAAAAGCTAAGGTGCGCGCCGATAGTCATTCAAAAACAGTG
>CAIVVZ010000417.1 GCA_903909505.1 uncultured Desulfobacteraceae bacterium | reverse complement strand
TTTTGAAATCAACTGCGCGGCCCTGCCTGAAAATCTTCTGGAAAGCGAACTCTTCGGTTATGAAAGCGGGGCCTTCACCGGCGCCAAAGGCAAGAAAATCGGGATTTTTGAGGCTGCCGATAAAGGCACGCTGTTTCTGGATGAAATCGCCGAGATGAATCTCGGGCTTCAGGCCAAGCTGCTTCGGGTTCTGGAAGACAAGAAAATCCGGAGAATCGGCGGCATTCAATCTCATGAAATCGATGTGCGAATCGTTGCGGCGACCAATCAGAATTTGCGGGAGGCCGTGAGCGACAAACGGTTCCGCGAGGATCTGTTTTACAGGCTCCACATCGTTCCCATTCACCTGCCCCCGCTTCGGGAGCGGCCGGAGGATATTCTGGCGCTGACCAAGACGTTTCTGGCGGAGTTTAACCGGAAATTCGGAAGAAAATTCAAGGACATCGCCCCGGATGCGAAAGAGCTGCTGTTGGACTACCGCTGGCCGGGAAATGTCCGGGAACTGCGGCATGTCCTGGAGAGAATCTGCATCATGCATGATGAGGACATGCTGCGGGAACTGCACCTGCCCAAGGAATTGACGGCGAATCACCCGAGGAGCGACTCGCCGTCAATGCTGTTTGACTTCCCGATCCCGTCAACAGGGATCAACCTTGAGGATGCATTGGATCAATTCACGCAGTATTTACTTCAAAAGGCCATGCGAATGAAGGATGGAAATATTTCCCATGTGGCCAAACTGCTCGGCATCCCCAGGGGAAACCTTCGGTACAAACTTGAAAAATATCAGAAAGGACAATGATCAATAAATTTCCCGGGTATCGTTCCGGTGATCCACCATGTAAAGCAGGGTTGCTTTTTCCTTGAGCGCTGCCTTTAGCTCTTCCAGTTTCAAGCGGTCAATGCTGTACATGCGGATATAAACATTTCGGTATCCTTCGGGAACTTTCTCGTAGGATGTCAGAATACTGGTTATTCTTCCTCCGAAATTTCGGATGATCTGGGCAACTTCCAGGATGGAGCCCTGGCGGTCTTCCAGGCAAAAGGCAAACTGAATCCCCTTTTTCCCGATGCCCGTCAGGGAAATAATCACCTTGAACAGATCGGTATGGGTAATGACCCCGACGACCTTGCCATCTTTATCCACAACCGGGACACCGGATATCTTATTGGCCAGCAACACTTCGGCGGTTTCTTCTATCGTGAAATCCGGCGGAACCGAAATCGGATTCGACGACATGATGTCTTTGATTTGAATGGTTGAGAGCAGATAGAGAAGCTCGTGAATTTCCAGGGTTGTGGCATCGGATGGAGAGGCCTTTTTCAGATCCCTGTCCGTTACAACGCCCACAAGACGGTTTTTGTCCATGACCGGAAGCAGCGTAATCCGATGCGTTTTCATCAGATTCATAGCCTCCTGCATGGAGCTGTTTTTATCGATCGTAATGGCTGGTTTGTTCATCCAGTTTTTTACAAGCATGGAAATGACCTCCGGAATGATTGTTGGATTTTGTCTGAATTGTTTCGAGTTTCGTGCTTTGAATTTCGAATTTATATTCAGACACTAAATACCCAGATACGCCTTCTTGATGTGATCATTACCCAGCAGGACCTCGCCCTTGTCCTTGAGCACGACCCGGCCCGTTTCGAGCACATAACCGCTGTTTGCGATCCTGAGGGACTGGAACACATTCTGCTCAACCAGCAGAATCGTCACACCCAGCCTGCTGATCTCGGAAATGATCGCGAAAATGGACTTTACCAAAAGGGGCGAAAGCCCGAGTGATGGCTCATCGAGGAGCAACAGCTTTGGATCCGCCATGAGGCCTCGCGCAATGGCGAGCATTTGCTGTTCCCCGCCCGACATGGTACCGCCTAGCTGTTTTTCCCGTTCCTTGAGTCGCGGGAGCATTGTAAATACCCTATCCATGTTTGCATCACGTTTCAGGCGCGCTTTTCGGGTATAAGACCCCATCCTCAGATTCTCGGTGACCGTCATTTGCGGAAAGATTTTTCTGCCCTCGGGGACCTGGACCACACCGAGTTCAACCACTTCATGCGCTTCGAGTTTCGTTAAGTCCACGCCGTTGAAAATGATGCTGCCGGTTCCGGGCTTCTCCAGTCGGGAGATATTCTTGAGGATCGTCGATTTTCCCGCGCCGTTTGCGCCGACGACCGTAACGATTTCGCCTTCCGTTACCTCAATGTTCACATCCCATAACACCTTCAGGTCACCATAACTGAAATTCAGGTTCTCGATCTTAAGCATTACTCTCCTCCGAGATAGGCGTCAACAACGGCCTTGTTGGAAACGATTTCCTGGGGATTCCCTTCGGCCAGTTTCTCGCCGGAATTCAGAACCACGATCCTGTCGGAAATGCGCATGATCGCTTTCATGTCGTGTTCGATGACCATCTGGGTGATCCCGAGATGCTTGATGTCCAGAATTAACTGGATGATCTCCTCGCTCTCGGCCGGATTCAGCCCCCCCATGACCTCGTCGAGCAGCAGCAGCTTGGGCTTGGTGGCCAGAACGCGAGCCACTTCCAGTTTCTTGCGCTCGCCGATGGGCAGGCTTCCTGCAAGGACTTTTACGCGATTTTCAAGACCCACGACCTGGATTTTTTCCATGGCCATGTCGCGCGCTTTTTTAAGTGAATTCGTGCGGCACAGGGCGCCGACCATGACATTGTCCACCACGCTCATTTTCGCAAGGGGACGCACCTTCTGCCAGGTTCGCGCCATGCCGAGCTTGCACACGGCATCGGGATGCAGTCCGTTCATGCGATGCCCGTCGAAAAGGATCTCTCCGCGGGAAGGCGGATAGTAACCGGTTATGCAGTTGAACAGCGTGGTCTTTCCCGCCCCGTTCGGGCCGATAAGACCCATGATCATGCCGGCAACCATCTCGAAGGAGACATCCGAATTGGCTGCCAGTCCACCAAAGAACTTGCTGACGTGTTTGATCTCAAGAATAGCCATCAGATCGCCTCCTTTCGTCGCTTAGCCAAAAGCTTTTTTCGGACGAAGCCCAGAATGCCGTCCGGCATGAACAGGATGACGACAACCAGCAGGATGCCGTAGATCAGGACATGGGCATGGGACAACTGTTCCTTCAGAAAGGAACCGATCCCCGAATTTTCATTGACCAGTCCGGAATCGATCAACGCCTGGGCAATCATGTTGCTGCGCAGGGCTTCAGAAAACGGCACCAGCACCACGGCGCCGATCACCGGCCCGAAAATGGTGCCGATTCCGCCGATGATGCAGATCATGACGATCTGGACCGACAGATCCAGCGCCAGAACCGTGCTGGGATCGATAAACCCGACGTAGAGACCGTAGATGCTGCCGGCCAGAGAAGTAAACACCACGGAGAAAGCCAGCGCCACGTTTTTATAGACGGTCAGATTGATACCCAGCGAGTGCGCGGCGTCCTGATCTTCGCGGATTGCCTGAAAGTAATAGCCCAGCTTGGAGTTCTGCAGCAGCCATGTGACAATGATGGCAATGAGCAGGGTGACGAGCCCGATGTAGTAAAAAGGCACTTTGGACATGAAATCGGTGATGATAATATCTCCGATCTTGAACGGCGGAATATCGGTGATCAGAATCCCTTCGGCGCCGTTTGTCAGTTTTTTCAGGTTCAGAGCCGTAACACGGAAGATTTCAGCCACGGCAATGGAAGCCAGAACGAAATAGGGGCCGCGCAACCGGAAACAAATGGAGCCGATGATCAGGGCGATTGCAACAGCCACCACAATGCCCGCCCAAGCGCCATACCACGGTGCGATATGCTGATACTGCATCAGGACGATCGTGGTGTAGGCGCCAACGCCAAAATAGGCTGCGTGCCCCACCGAGTACTGGCCGGTATACCCGCCAAGGATATTCCAGCCCAATCCCATGATCACGCTGATAAATATTAGTATCATGATGTGAAGCGCGTAAGTGCTCTCCACGAAATTCGGAAGCAGAAAGAGCGCAACAACCGCCACCACGGTCAGCAGGACCGGAAGAGTGCTCATTCCCCGCATGTTTTGCATGAATGGTCTCATACTGTATAAGCCCTCGTCAGTCTTTTGAAGTTCCCAGCAAGCCGGATGGCTTGAACAGCAGCACCAGCAGGAACAGGATGAATACGATGACATCTTTCCAGCCGGAGCCGAGGTAGACGCCGCCAACAGACTCTGCAACACCGATGATCACGCCCCCGAGGGTGGCGCCGACGATGCTGCCCATGCCGCCAAGCACGGTGATTACAAAGGCCTTCAGCGTGAAGACACTTCCGACCTGCGGAAAGATATAGTAGGTGGGCGATATGAGCGCGCCGGCCGTGCCGGCAAGAGAAGCCCCCAGTCCGAAGGCAATGATCGACATGCGCTTGACATTGATCCCCATGAGCTGAGCCGCATCGCGATCCTGGGCCGTTGCCCGGATAGCCTGGCCCGTATCGGTCTTGTACAGAAACCAGTACAAGGCCAGGGTAATGGCGATGGTGATGGCAAAAGAGATGAGCAGCGGGCTGGAGATCGATATCCCGAGAATGTTGAAACTGGCGGACGAATAAGTCGTTGACAGGATCTTGTAGTCCGACGTGAAGGCCAGCATGACCGCATTGCTCATGACCAGGCCCATGCCGATGGTCAGCAGGATCTGGTTCTGTGGCAGGGCGCCCAACACGCGGTTGATGAACACTTTTTGCAGAAATGCGCCGAACAGGAACATCAACGGAATCGTCACGACGATCGAAACGAAAGGGTCGATGTGAAGCAGTGTAAAAAGAAAATAAGTCATGTACATGCCGATCATCAACAGATCGCCATGAGCAAAGTTGATGACCCGCATGACCCCGAAAATGATGGTCAAGCCAATGCCGATCAGGGCGTAAACACCGCCGATCAGGATGCCGCTGATCATTGATTGAAGAAATACAGGCATAATTCCTCGGTATCTTATAAGTAAAAGGTCATGAATCGAGCATTCACAGCCAAATATGAAAATGATTCTCCCCTTTTTTCAAAGAGAAGAATCATTTCACGGTAAAGCGACGTTTCACCGTTTACGCTTCACGATTCACGATTCACGTTTCAGGCCATTACTTCGTCCAGCCCGGAAATGGCCAGATCGGTTTCTTGGCGGCGAGTTCAGCCGGCCACACGGTCTCATGTTTACCGTCCTGTACCTGCTCGACAAGCATCTGAGCCTTGCGCTGGTTCTGATAGCCATCATAGTCCTGGAATGAAACTTCACCAAGGATGCCGTTCCATTTTCCGGTATGCAGTTCCTCGCGCAGCTTCTCCCGGTCACCGCCAACTTTTGCCGCCGCCTCACCCATGATCATCATGGATTGATAGGCGCAGGCCGCGTGATAGGTGGGCGCCTTGCCGAATTTCTTTTCGTAGCGCTGATACCAGGCCTTGGAATTGCCCCAGGGCACATCCTCGGTCCACTGGGTAGAGGAAAAAATGCCGTTGCTGATTTCTTTTTCGTTTGCGAACTGGGCAACGGAGAAACCGGCTCCCGCACCCAGAAAAGCCATGGGGGATAGCCCGATTTCACGTGACTGCCGCATCAGCAGGATGGCATCCGCCACATAAGAAACCATGAAAACAATGTCCGGATTCGCAGCCTTGGCCTGAGCCAATGTGGAACGGTAGTCCGGAGAGCCCTTGGAATAGGCCTCTTCAAAGACCACTTTGATGCCTTTCTTTGCAGCGATTTCTTTGGCACTGGCGGCTGCCGAAACGCCAAAGTCGGTATTCTCGTTTAAAATGGCAATGGTCTTGGGTTTGCCAAGTCCGGTGGCCAAATCAAGGAGAATCGAAGCGTAGTCACCGGTTGTGCCTGATGTCCGGAAGGTCCACTTCAGGTTCTGCCGGGTAATCTCCTCCTTGGAGGCAGCCGGAATGAGCAGGGGAATTTTGTACCGCTCCGCCATCTTGGCATCGGCATTGGACGTAGCGGACGTGTAAGGGCCCACGATACCGGAGACTTTATCGCGTGTAGCCAGTTTCTCGAGGGCTGCCATGGATTTTTCGGGTTTGCCCGTATCATCTTCCTTGATCAGATCCACATCGATCCCCTTTGCCTTCAGGTCCTCAATGGCAAGGACAACCCCATTCGACAGGTTCTCTCCGATGGGGGCTTCCGGTCCGGTGATCGAATTGACGAAACCAAGCTTAACGGTGGTTTCCGCCATTGCGGCGGCCGGGACAATACACATTAACGTCAAGATCAACGCCACTGCTCTTTTCATTGTTGTTCCTCCTGTCTCTGTAGAATTAGAAATGTCGGACTTTTCACTTTGCAATCTCCAATTTTGTCTGTTTACGCATTCATGATCTTTGATTTCTTTTGATTACTATGCAGGAAAAATGCCATGAAATCAAGAATACAGAATTTTCATCTCCAGACAAGCCGGATTCTTGCCAAGCAACACACGATGAAAATATATTTGTTCTGGATCCTTCCCGAACGCCCGGGCAATTTCCGTCAGATGTTGCTCCGTTATATCACAAACCGGCGGATTTTCGCCAGAAGATCATTTTTTTATTTGACGGATTCATTAAGTTACCGAGCTTTGATCAACTTCTATAGAATCCATCGGATGTAATATCAAACAGTTGTTAAGCGCAATTGAAGTGGCTGATTTACACCACATAATGGCGGATTTACGCCAGTTCATCATTCCCGACGGATTTCAGGCCTTGATTATCGTTCCGAGCAGAGCATCATGACGGAATATTTCCCCGACAATGTTCAAGGCAGTGTTTCATTTCATCAATGTGCATGCCCGATGACTAAACAGGGTGACGTGACGACGTTTTTTGAAAGGGAATCCGTTATGAATGCATGAAAAGGCCGAGATTGCGATACTTTCCGCGGAAATGGTCAGGTTTTTTGATATCAAACCCATTATCGCCATACCGTCATTTTCCAATTTCGGTTCCACCCGACATCCGGATGCCATGCGGGTGGAACAGGCGGTGGAAATTGTACGCAAGCGCAATCCGGATCTGATTATCGACGGAGAGATGCAGGCGGATACGGCTGTTTCAGAAGAGATATTGAACCGGCTGTATCCGTTCAACCGGTTGGGATCGCCGGCCAATGTGCTGATATTCCCCAATCTGGACGCCGGAAATTCAGCCTATAAGCTTTTGAACCGGTTGGGCGGAGCCAAGGCCGTGGGACCCTTTTTGATGGGTATCAGCAAACCGTTTAACGTGCTGCAGCGGGATACGGACATGGAAAATGTGGTAAAAATGTCATCGCCTTTACGGTGATCCAGTCCCGATAATTCATGAGGTGATCACATTTGCATTTGTAATGCTTCTTACAAGTCCAGAACGATTAAATATGGTTTCATAAGAAGTCAGCCGACCGGCGAGGCCTACGGCACCCTTGCCCTTTTCTTTAACACTAAACAGCGCCCGGTCAGCCGAGGCAAGTAGACCGGTTAAATCCGTTGCATGGTCCGGAAAAGCAGCGACACCGTAGCTGGCCTGAAGCTTCACCTCAAAGCCATAATCCTGCAAGTAGAGCGCGCTTTTTATTCGAGACTGAAGATCCGAAGCTTTTTCCGCGGCCTGGAATTGATTGAATTTCGGCAGGACGATGACGAATTCGTCTCCGGCATATGCTACGGCATAGGCCGGCTCTTCAACGATTTCTTGAATGGTTCTGGCCACCTCCTGGATGGCTCGGCTGCCGTTCAGGTGGCCGTAAGTGTCCACCACTTTCTTGAAGTTGTCGAGGTCCATGAAAATAAGTGACAGGCAAGATTGCGTTGCCTTGCCGGTTTCAATCAACCCGGATAGGGATTTATAAAGATAGCGCCGGTTATAAAGCCCGGTCAGGTTGTCCCGCATCGCCTGTTCGCGAAACCGCTGCTCGCTGACCCGCAGCGATTCTTCGGCCTCCTTTCGTTGGGTGATGTCTACCATGGAGATAACGATACGGGCCAATGTGTCTTCATTGCCCGAGACGATCAGCGATTTCGTCAGGACGCTTCTTTTATTACCTCTTCCAGTCAGGATAGACACCTCCCTTTCCCGGGAAATGTTGCGTTCGGCGATCATCGGAATAATTTCAAGCGCCAATCGATGGAACTCCTCGGAACTCCCGATAAATGGAAAGCCGTTTTCCAGTTCATCCCGGGTGTCAACTTCCAGCAGTTTCAAAAAAGCGTCATTAAATTCAACGGTTTTTATCATGCTCATGCAATGGGCTGCTTCCAGGGGATTATCCCGCAGATAGGCGTTGAAATCAGCGACTCCGGATTCGCGCAGGCGATCGAGATAAATCTTAAGCTCGGAGGCATCCCTTTCAATCAGGGCAACTGGCGTGGAGCGAAATAACATGCGGTATTTTTCTTCACTTTTGCGGACCGTCTTTTCCTCGGCCCGCGCGCATCCAGCCTCAAGGTCTCTCACACGACCGCGCAATGCATCCACTTCAGCAAGGAGTTGTTTCTTGGTTTTGATCCGGTTATTCATAACAGGCCTCTTTCAGTCAAAAAGAAAAAATGGTTTTTCATGACTTCTGCCTTGATTTGTTCATTGAATAAGCAAACAATTTATTTAACACTTTAGAGAGCAATCTTTGTGCCAGATGGGACTGTATACTTTTCAGTCAATTGATTCGAATGCTTATGAAATCATCACAACGGGAGAGCATCATTTGGCCATTTTAAAAAGCGGAGAATTTATATCCAGAACATTATATGGACCTGCCGTTAATGGATATTAATTATCCAGCCGGAAGGCAGGAGAGGAATGCAAAATCAGTTTTCATTCGAATCCGGTTGTGTTAGAGAATTATTTTATATTACTTTAAAATACGGACGCCGTCTATGACATTTGTGAAACCTGAATTTCTACACACACCCAATCGAGGTTAAAATTGACGATTTCGGCCGTAAAGCCTTTGACGGATGAATATGATGTGATTATCGTGGGAGGCGGGCCAGCGGGTCTGTTTGCGGCATATTATTTAAGCGAGCATTCGGACCTGCGGGTGTTGCTGATTGAAAAAGGCAAGACGCCACTTCGCCGCAAATGCCCCATGAAGGTTAAAGATGCCTGCCAGCACTGCAAACCCTGCAATATTCTCTCCGGCATCGGCGGCGCCGGACTCTTTTCGGACGGCAAACTCAACTACATCTACAAACTGGGCAAAACCGATCTGTCGCAGTTCATGTCCAAAGACGACGCCCAGGAGTTAATCGATGAGACCGAGCAGATCTTCAACCGTTTCGGCATGGATGGACCGGTCTATCCCACGGACATGGCTGCGGCCCAGGCCATTCGAAAGATTGCCAAGCGCCAAGGAATCGATCTTCTCATCATCAAGCAAAAGCATCTGGGCAGCGATCGCCTGCCCGATTATATTGCCGATATGGCCGAAACCATTCGCTCCCGGGGGGTGGTGATGCACACCTCTGAAGATGTGCGCGACATCACCACGGCCAATGGCCGGGTGACCGGCGTGATCACCAATCGTAAAAACTACGCCGCGGCCCATGTGATTCTGGCCCCCGGCCGAGCCGGAGCCAACTGGATGGGCCAGTTGGCCTCAAAATACAAATTGGGCCTGTCTCAACGCGGTATCGAGGTAGGCGTCCGGGTTGAGGTGCACAATGATATTTTACAGGACCTGTGCCGCATCATCTATGATCCCACATTTTTTATTCAAACCGAAAAATACGACGACCAGACGCGCACCTTTTGCACCAACCGGGGCGGATACGTGGCCATGGAGAATTACAGCCGCTTCGTATGCGTCAACGGTCACGCCTATCAGGACCGGAAGTCGGAAAATACGAATTTTGCCTTTTTGTCCAAGGTCGTACTCACCGAACCCGTTACCGACAACCAAGCTTACGGCGAGTCCATCGGCCAGTTGGCCACCCTGATCGGCGGCGGCAAGCCGATCCTGCAGCGATTCGGCGATCTGAAACGGGGTCGCCGCAGCACCTGGCACCGCATACACAAGGGATACATCACTCCTACCCTCACGAATGTGGTCTGTGGCGACATTGCCATGGCCCTGCCCGAGCGGATTTTAACCAACCTCACCGAGGGGCTGGAAAAGCTCAATCGGGTGGTCACCGGCGTTTCCAACGACGAGACCCTGCTCTATGCGCCGGAAATCAAGTTTTTCGCCACCCAGGTGCAAACCGACTCCCATCTGGAGACGTCGATCAAAGGACTGTTTGTCGCCGGCGACGGTCCCGGAGTGGCCGGCAACATTGTATCGGCCAGCGCCACGGGCCTGATACCCGCCAAAGCCATTCTGGCGCGCCGCCAAGGGTCCGCATCTTGTCCATGAGGGGCCCAAGACCTAAGTACCGTTTTGATGAAGCAAAAAAACTTATAATTATACCACAAAAGCCAGATAATCACTCACCTGTTCATCTTAGAAATAAGAGTCGAAATGAATCATATATTCATTTATCTCATCAATGGATGACAGTATCTGACCTACCCGGTCACGAATCAGCGATTGCTGTTCCTCCGGAACCTTGAGTGTGATCTTTACCCGACCGTCCCTGGAAACGACATCGACATGGGGAAAATCGAACAGCTTTCGAATGACCGTGGAGGTAAGGGCCAGATCCGCCAAAGCGGCCCTGGATTCGACCGTTTCCTGAAAGGAAGAAAGTCCGACTGTGCCGGCGATGATGTCCACCGCATCCACCTCGGATAAATGGCCGATTCTGATGACCAGATTGTATGCTTCGGGATCGGCGATATCAACGCCGTAGAGAAACATGGCCCATTTGCGCCTCTCTTCATCGTCTTTTTTCAGGATATAGCGCGCTTTTTCATCAGAAATGTTTTCTCTGGCCATTTCACCCGCCACCCTGCTTTCGATATCGGAAATAATTCTGACCTTGAGAACGTGTGAAATATTACTGACGAAATAATGTCCCACCAACCCATGATACACGACATTGCCGGCGAGAAAACGATCGAGAATTGCCGACCGGATCGCTGCAATGAAACGTTTCTTGCCATGAGGAAAACGGTCAAGGACGGAATAGGCGTCTTTGAGTTCCCTTACCAGCTTAATTTCCGGCAGATGGAATTTGTCGAGGTTCTCGATGATTTCATCCCGGGACACACAGGCATAGTTTAACCTTTGGGCCAGTTTTTCAGCAATGGATTTGCCGTAAAAATAGCTTCCTCTGGAAATGGTGATAATCGGCATCAGGATCTCCTTTCGGGTAAATTGTCAGAGGGATCTTGCACCCGCAGATTTCAATATATTCACAATTTCATCATGGCCGTTTAATTTGGCAGTACTTAACGCATCACTGCCATCTGACATCTTCAAGTTCACTTTTGCACCCTTGGCAATCAGGATCTTGACAACGTCCACATCACCTCGGCCAGACGCCATAATTAATGCCGTACCGCCATCGGATGCCTTTGCATTTACGTTTACACCATTGGCAAGCAAGACCTTGATACAGTCCGCATTGCCTTGTGCGGACGCCATAATCAAAGCCGTTGCGCCATCTGCCGTCTGTGCATTCACATCTGCGCTATTGGCAAGTAACTGAGCAACGACTTCTGTATTGTCTTCCTCGGACGCCATAATCAACGCCGTGAAGCCATTGTTATCCTTCGCGTTCACATCCGCACCATTCACAATGAGTATTTTGGCACAGTCCACACAACCTTTCTCGGCGGCTTTCATCAACGCCGTAAAGCCATCGTTATCCTTCACATTCACATCCGCACCCTTGGCTATCAACTGGGCAACAATGTCTGCACGATCTTCCCCTATGGCCCTCATCAACGACGTAGTACCTTCATTATCCTTTGCATTCACGTCCGCACCTTTGGCAAGCAACAGAGCAACAACGTCTGTGTGGGCTTGATCGGCCGCCCATAATAACGGCGTGACATTCTCGCCATCCCGCGCGTTCACGTCCGCCCCCTTAGCTATCATCTGGGAAACAATGTCCACATGGCCTTTCTGGACCGCTATTATCAACGCCGTAGTACCCTCATTATCCTTTTCGTTTACATCAGCACCATTGGTAGTCAACTGGGAAACTACGTTTGCGTGGTCTTCCTGGAGCGCCCATAACAACGCTGTAGCACCCTCGTCATTCTTAGCGTTTACGTCCGCACCATTGGTAATCAACTCAGAAACAATGTCCACGTATCCTTTCTTGGCTGCTATAATCAATGCCGTAGCGCCCTCATTGTCCTTGGCGTTCGGGTCTGCACCGTTCTTAAGGGATTTCTTTATTGCTTTAAGATCGCCTTCTTCAGCCGCCTTCAGAATGTCGCTGTTTACACCAGTTCTTGAGCAGGCGCAAAAGATCAAAAGAAAAACAAACACGATTGCAGTGATTCCCTTGGAAAATCTCATGAAAAACAGCTCCTGTTTTTTATAATCAAATATTTCTTTGTGTTATTCTATTCACACGTAATACATGTCAAGCAGGATGTTTAAAGCTCATTTGCATATAAGGATTTGATTTCATCCGGCTGGACTCACAGATATTCTGGTGGTTACCATTTTTGATGGTCTCGTAAAAAGTCTAAGAATCTAACTATCTGAAAAAACATATAATAGACGTAAATATCTCTTGCTATTT
>CAIVVZ010000416.1 GCA_903909505.1 uncultured Desulfobacteraceae bacterium | reverse complement strand
CTGAAAAAGGTGGGATATTATATTTCCGATCTGATGAATAAAGGATTTCTTCTGGAAGATGTGTTTTCCGCCATCAAAATCCTGACCGCCTCTGCCGCGGACGCACGAATGGCGGGCTTAAGCTTTCCGGTGATGTCCAGCGGCGGCAGCGGAAACCAGGGAATTGTGGCGATTCTGGTTCCTTACAAGGTCGGCGAATTTTTTCACATCGAAGGACCAAAGGTTATCCGGAGTATCGCGCTGTCCCATCTGATCAACAGCTATATCAAATGTTTTACCGGGGATTTGTCTCCGCTTTGCGGATGCGCGATTGCGGCGGGGGTCGGCGCGGCCGTAGCCATTGTTTATCAGCAGCATGGTAAAGACATGAAGAAGATCACGCTGGCCGTCAACAACCTGATCAGCGATCTGGGGGGAATGCTCTGTGACGGCGCCAAGGCCGGCTGCGCTCTGAAGGTCGCCAGTTCCACGGATTCGGCAATTCGCGCCGCCTATATGGCCATGAACGACCACGGCATCACGCAGACAGAAGGATTTATCGGAAGAACAGCGGAGGAAACCATCTGGAATCTGACGGCAATCAGCAAACTGGGCATGGCCAAGGTCGATGACACGATGCTCGGCATCATGATCGACAAAACCTCATGCAGACTGGCCGCAGATGACTTGCACGAATGATTAATTGTTTTCATATCCGTGTCTTTTATTCGATGTTTTCAGTATCAGTAGAGAAGGAGACAGGATAAGTCCAGGATGAAACTTTATCTCCTACTCTACTATCAATTCGAAACCGCTCCATAGCTTGAAACAATCCAGTAGTAATTTCCATTGGTGGAAAGAGCCGGGCTGTATGCCAAATCCACCCATATATGCGTTATCCCATCCGGAAGTAGAACATCTGGAATATGGATTTTAAAATCGGCGGATAGTGTTGATGCTGCGCATGAAAAAGAAGGATTGTTTATGGCACCATAATTTGTCAATTTAAAAGGAATTAACGTTGGATAGGTTGCATTGGGACTATAAACAAGATCAGCCCAAAGCGATAAATTCCCCGATGAATTTATATAAGAAAGATATGGTAAGTGGAGCGATAAATTCCCATTTGTTGTTGCTGTACATGCTGTTGACGTTGGCTTGGGTGTCCGGTCAAATCTGAAAACCCCGCCTCCCTGCGTGGCGGCATACATCACGTTAGCGCTTATAGCGAGATCTTTCACTGCCCGAACCGCTAATCCGGACATTTTCCAGTCAGGGAAAGCCGCCCAAGTATTTCCCTTATCCTGCGACCGATAGACGCCGGAATAGAGATCACCAGCAAAAACAGTATTCGGGTTGACAGGATCAACAACTATAGAAGATATATATGGGTTGGGGGAATTAAAGCCAGTATTAAGAGGTCCTGTCCAATTTGTCCCTCCATTTGTACTAATCCAGATCCCACCGAATATCTCACCGGCAATAATATAACCCGGTTGCAGCGGATCGATTGCCATGGCTTCAATATTATTGCTACCGAGACTGCCAATCCGGGTCCAGCTTGCAGCACCATTACTGCTTTTATATACACCATTGGTGGTAGCAGCGTACACTATGTCCGCATTAACCGGATCGACGACCAGTCTCCTCACATTAATGCCGTCGAGAGCTGAAGGCATCGGGGAGAATGTCATGCCGCCATCCTGGGATTTGTAGACCACGGTCCCAAGTGGTGAAGAAGAAAGAAATGTATTCCTGTCCTTTGATAGGCCCGCATACACCACGTTCGGGTTGGAAAGCGCGAATGCCAACCCGCGAAACCCCTGGCGCTTGTTTGGATCTCCTGCATTGGTTTCAGGCTGTCTGAATACTTGATTGAAATTATTTCCGCCGTCACTACTAATGAGGATGACACCTTGATGTTCATCAGAGATTAACACGATATTGGAGTTTGCCGGTTTGGTGACAATGGTATCCCATTCAGCAAACGTTGCGTCACCATTGGCAATGCCGACCCAGTCATTCCCATAATTTGAGCTTGCAAAAGGACCGCTTCTCCCTATCGCATAAACATACGAAGGGGTATCGGCAGGGATATGGACGATATGGATATCTGCCCCTGAATACCCCTTGCTCCATACTTCCCAGGTTTCTGCTCCGTCAAGCGACCGAAAAACACCGCCACCATAATTGTTGGCATATAAGACTGTGGGATTGCCAGCTTCAATGGTAACATCAATCGGAACCCCTGCCCTGATGCCTGGCGGCCCCCAAACAGGACCGCTAGGGCCTGGTATAAAAAAGCGGGACCACGTAGTTCCCCCATTTTCGCTCCGATAAAAGGCGAAACTGCTTCCAGCATAAATGATATCTGGATTGGAAGGGCTGAAATTTATAGTGGTCATAATATCTTTCGAGATTACCTTCGTCCATGATAATCCCCCGTTTATTGTTTTGAATAACCCGCCGATAGGATTGCCGGTAGACAGTTCGGAACATGCGTTATTGCCTGCAGCTGCAAAGAGAATTTGCGGGTTGGTGGGATGCATGCGCAAACTCCCCACATAGAGATCGTCGATGCCATTATTTACCGCTGCCCAGGATTTCCCCCCGTCAATGCTCTTTAATACGCCCAAACCTCCGCGTGTGCCATTACCGCAGTCCGAGTTAAACGCCTCCCTGTCGAAAATACCGGTGGACAGATAGAGAACATCCGAATGGTCCGGATCAATGATCAGATAGCGGGCCAGGCTGTCTCCCTGCCAGATAAGCCCCCATGTTGCTCCGCCATCCGTTGTTTTATAGACACGGCCCTTTACGCGGTTGAATTCCCTGCCTTGTATGGTTGTCGGTATCTCCGCCTGGGCATAGACAATATTTGAATTGCCCTGCTGAATGGTAAAACCCCGGAAGACCATTCCGATTTCACCGTTCAGGGCCATACCATTTGTTTTTGAAGTCCAGGTGGCGCCTCCATCCGTACTTTTATAAACCCCGAACGAGGATCCCTGCCCGTTCGTTCCGGCCCAGATGATTGCCGGGTTATTCGGGTCCACAGTCAGACTGAAGATATTGACGGCATCGCCAGTGGCTCCAGATCTGATAGTAATGCCGTCATTTGTCTGATTCCATGTCTGACCGCCATTATCACTTCGTAGCACTCCCGCATAATTATCGGTAACATACATGATACTCTTGTTTTCCGGATGGATACGCACATCGTAGCCAAGCCCTCCAAGAGGGCCGCCGGTGCTTTGCCACGGGGTCGCGGAAAGGGGTTCATCAGTCACCACCATTACATCATCAAAATAGGCAGAAGAATTATCGAATCCTTCAAAGGCAATTTCACCTCCGAGCAGAGGACTATTATCCGTAAAGTCAATCTGTAAGAGGCCATCAACATACACTTTTATATTTCCAGCATTACCGACTATCTTAACGGTATACCATTGATTGATATTATGCGCTCCGGAAACGCTTGCCAATTGGGTCTGTGTATTGCATTGATACGTTTTGGACAGATACACCCCTCCCGGATTGAAGCCGATATAATAACGGTTACATCCCTGACTGCGGTAGTTAAGGTGGGTGGCAGAGCCGGCAGTCATCAGCTTGACCCTGGTTGTCAGGCTGTAGTTTGTCCAGAGAGTACTTCCAGTACTTGCAAAAGAGTGCTGAGAGCCGCTCAAGACAAAATTAGCGTCATCAGATAGAACCTGCCATCCTTTCTGTAGTTGCCAGCGATCTGCATTGCCGCTACTGAAGTCGTCCTGGAATAGGATTGTCTGAGCGAAACCGTTGGTACAGGCAAACAGGAGAAGAAATATTATTAACATCACCTTTGCGGTCTTTACGTAGCATTGTCTGGCCTGATTCAACATAATTACCTCCCGACTGTTAGGCTCTTTCGAGCAAGTTCCAAGTCGTTTATCTCAAAACCCTTGGCATCCATCCAGTTTTTATAGGACTTACGAAAAATCAATCTTGCAACGACCCGAATTGACCCGCGCAGATCTGCGGGCACACCAAATTCATATCGTGAAATGTCGGCGCCATAGGCGGGAATTCGATTGTCTGATTCAATAAATACAGGACGCCAATGCGGAGCCGGATACTCGGGCTGGAAATGTCTCTGCCCCCGGCCATCGGGATAGGAAATGAAATCTCTCAGGACCTTGGCGAACCCCTTACCGGGCAAACCCGCATAGTTACCTTTTTCAACAGACCCAATTCCACCCCAAACCGGCACCCTATCACCGGAGACCAGGGGCAGCCCTGAGCCATTTTCCCCGCTGACTTCCACCAGAAGGATCATAT
>CAIVVZ010000415.1 GCA_903909505.1 uncultured Desulfobacteraceae bacterium | reverse complement strand
CGTTAACGGCAACAGTTACGACCCCCGGAAACACCATATTATTTCAAATGCCTCCTGTACGACCAACTGCCTGGCTCCGGTGGCCAAAGTGCTGCTGGAAAGCTTCGGCATCCGCTGCGGTTTGATGACAACCATTCATTCCTATACCGGGGATCAGCGTCTGCTCGATTTCCCCCACAAAGACCTGCGAAGAGCCAGAGCCGCGGCCCTGTCCATGATTCCGACCACGACAGGCGCAGCCAAGGCGGTTTCCCTGGTGCTTCCGGAATTGACCGGCAAATTGAATGGCCTTGCCATCCGGGTTCCGACTCCCAACGTCTCCATCGTGGATTTTGTCGCAACCATCGAAAAATCCGGCGTGTCCGTGGCGGATGTCAATGGCGCCCTTAAAGAAGCGGCTCAGGGATCCCTTTCCGGAATTCTGTCCTATTGCGATCTGCCGCTGGTGTCCTCCGATTTCAATGGATCGGCCTATTCATCCATTGTGGACGCAATCTCGACATTTGTCGTTCAAGATATGGTCAAAGTCATGTCCTGGTATGACAATGAAACCGGATATTCCACGCGAATGGTTGACCTTGCCGCCATGATAGGAGAACAGCTCTGATGAACCCGACCCTTCGCAAGCCGCTTATTGCAGGCAACTGGAAAATGTACAAAACCGTGCGTGAGGCTGTCGAAACCGCCAGGGAACTGGTTCAGTTCACTGCCGCGGAGAATGTCGATGTGATGATCGCACCTCCCTTCACGGCGCTGGCACCGGTTGCCGAAGTCGTCAGGGGAACCTCCGTTGCTCTGGGCGCGCAGAACCTTTTCTGGAAAAACGAAGGCGCCTATACCGGCGAAATATCGCCGGTAATGCTTTCGGATATCGGCTGCCGCTATGCGATCATCGGACATTCCGAGCGACGGCAGTATTTTGGGGATACCGATGAATCGGTGAATGCCAAAATCCGGGCGGCGCTTCAGCATCAATTGATCCCTGTCTTTTGCGTGGGAGAAACCGAAACACAGCGGGAAGCCAAGGAAACGTTTTCTGTTCTTGACAAACAGGTCACAAAGGGTTTAGAAGGCTTTTCGTCTGAAGCGCTATCCGGTCTGCTTGTTGTGGCCTATGAGCCGGTGTGGGCGATTGGCACGGGCAAAACCGCAACAATCGATCAGGTTCAGGAGGTTCATGCATTTCTGCGATCACTGGTTGAAAAACGCTTTGATAATCTGCTTGCCAAAACAGTAAGAATTCTGTATGGTGGTAGCGTTAAACCTGATAATGTTACGGAAATCATGAATATGCCGGATGTAGACGGCGCGCTGGTCGGTGGCGCCAGTCTTTCGGCAAAAGGTTTCAACAGCATCATCCATTTTCATCATTAACTCCAAAAATACGGTTGCTCATGCACGTTTTATTAATTTTTATTCACGTTGTTGTGTGTATTGCGCTGATCATGATCGTTCTGCTCCAGACCGGCAAAGGCGCCGATATGGGCGCGGCTTTCGGTGGCGGATCCAGCCAGTCCCTTTTTGGCAGCACCGGAGCTTCAACGTTTTTAAGCAAAGCGACAACTGTAGCCGCAGTCGTTTTCATGATTACCTCGCTCGCACTGGCCTATATGTCCAGTAACCGAACCGGTAAATCCGTCATAACGAATACACCGGCTCCGGTATCCGCACCTGCGACTTCGGAAACCAAACCAGACGCAGCGCCAAACACGCCCCAAACAGCAGCACCTTCTCAGCCGCAGCCGGAAAGTGCTCCGAAAAAATGATTGCCTCAAGGCTGTTTTTCGCTGCCGAGATTGATCTTCGCGAAAACAGCCTTATTTCATGCCGAAGTGGTGGAATTGGTAGACACACTATCTTGAGGGGGTAGCGCTCTACGGGCGTGCCGGTTCAAATCCGGCCTTCGGCACCATTAATGAGAAAAGGTCGTAATCCTTAGAGGTTACGACCTTTCTGTTTTGGCAGGTTGCGGATGGTTGCGGGGAATCAAGTTGGTTCACGGCTCCTCTGTTGCTACTGGGGATAAGGTGTCCATAGACTTCCACGGTCATGACCCAGTTGCTCTTTCACATAGACGGGGCTCTCTCCCCTGCTTAACAAGAGGCTGGCATACGTGTGTCGAATGTCATGCAGGCGCATTTCTCTGATTCCAGCTTTGACCAAAATTCTTTTAAAACGCGTCGGATGTGATTTTGTTCCATCGCTTTTTGGTTTCTATGGAAAATATATTGGATCGGTTCACCCAGCCCATCTTTCAAGGATTCCTTTTTGCGTCTGGTTAGCAACATCTTCATTGATGCTGATAGCTGGTCCGACATGTCAACCCTTCCCCTGAAGTATTTGAACCACTCAAATATCTTGCGTTATTCAGGCAGGTGGTGGTTGACTCTGAGATCGGGACCATTCGATGGCCAAACAACGCTGATTTTGCCGCAGACACCCTCTATGATATCGGCGTTGATTTTGGCCAATAACACCGCCCGATCGCAGTACATTGCAAGGCTTGAACAAAAAACCATGGACGAGAATTTGAGGTCCTGTTCGGCCCGGTATTCCTGTGCCTCTCCGGAGAAGGCGATGGACAGGATATGGAGGTTGAGGCCGTCAACCTGTTCGGGAATGCCGCTGGTCAAAGCTCAGCGCTGAAACTTCAGAAAAACGGCGGCGATTCCGGCCAGCAGCATGGCGAAGAGGCACCATTTGTCCGAGGTGCGGATGCGGTATTTTCCGCTGAGATCGATTTTGTTTTGAGGGGAAAACCCTTTGGATTCCAGTGCAAGGGTGAGTGTTTCGGCTTTTTTGATGCCGGTTAGTATCAACGGCGCCATCAGGGGCGTGTACGCCCGGATCCTTTTGATGAGGTTGCCTTTGGTGACATCGTTGCCTCTGACTTTTTGCGCCTCGACGATGGTAAATGCATTGGCCATGAACACCATCACCAGGCGGAAGGAAAGCGAAACGGCAAAAGCAAAAGGGTAGGGCACCCCTGTTACGATCATCCCGCCGAAAAAATCCTCGATCGAGGTGATGGAAAGAAACAGGAGCCCGGAGAGCAGCATGTTCAAAAACCGCAGAGACATCAATGCGGCATGGGTGCCCGCGCCGGAATAAACGGCCAGATTCCCCCAGGCCCATAATTTCTCGTCGCTCTGGTAAAAAATGATCCACATCATAAACGTCATGCCGGCGATCAGCATAAAAAAGCCGGCCATTTTTTTCAGATTCACTCCGCTCTTGCTGAATAAGAAAAGCGACAGCAGTACGGCCAGCATCAGTCCCATTCCCCATATCGATTCCTCGATCACGGCCAGCATGCAGAAAAAAATCAGCCCCGTGATTTTTACACGCGGGTCCAGACGGTGCGGGAAAGAGTCGTTTTTAATGAAAAAAAACGCGCTCATCGTTTTTTCCAGCACATCGAAAACTCATTTTCGTTTAGCAGTAGTTTGCCGTTTAACCGCAGGGATATTTCCATGATCTCTGTGCGCCGCACTTTTCCCCTATCCATGAGGTGAGGGTCGTTAAAGAATTCTCGTTTATCTCCGTAGAAAAAGATTTCGCCCTGGCTTAACGCCAATATTTTGTTTCCGAAATTGGCCGCGGTTTCCATGGAATGGGTGATGATAATAAGAGTTTTGCCGTTTCTGTTGAGTTTGTCCACGCTTTCCATAAGCGCCTTAAGGGATGGATAGTCCAGTCCGGTAGTGGGTTCATCAAGGATAATCAAGTCCGGCTCTCCGGCAAGGATGGAGCCGCATGCCACCTTCTGCCTGTCTCCCTTGGGAAGACTGAACGGATCGGCTTGTTTGCGGTCAAAAAGCCCCATCGCCATCAGGATCGCATCGACGCTGTCCTGAATTTGTTCTTCCGCCATGCCTCTCATTCTCAAGATAAAAGCGGTTTCATCAAAAACGGTTTCCGCAAAAATCTGATTATCGGGGTTCTGATACACATACCCCACTTTTCCCGTGACCGGATATTTTTTAAGGCTTCTGCCCTGGTAAAGGATGTCGCCTTCCTCTACATCCAGAATGCCGGCGATCAGCTTCATCAGAGTGGTTTTTCCGGAACCGTTGGCGCCAAGGACGGTGATGAAATCGCCTTGTTGGATTTTCAGGTCAATATTTTTGAGCGCAAAATTTGCGCATTCCCGGTATTGATGTGAAAGCGAGGCGACTTCCACGATATTCTCCCCAAACACCCGGGAATCTGAAATGATTTTCTCGTAGACAGCTTCATCAAAAATATGGCTTTCTTTGATATGGCCAACGATCTCATCGGGCGCTGCGATGTAACCGGAATCCATAACCTTGAAAATTCCGGATGCCTCGAGCCCGGCTTTAGAAAGCAGGATCCTGTCGGCAATGACCTTTCTGTCGCCATCGTAGAGGATTTTTCCTTCGCCGATGAGGATGATCCGGTCAAAGAAAGCATGATAATCCAGGGATTGATCAAACAGAAGGATGCCGCCGCGGTATCCGCCATGCCGGATAAAATCCAGGATCAATTCCTGGGAAGCCGGATCAATGTCCGTAAACGGCTCATCCAGAATGAGCATTTTGGGGGATGCGGAGAGCAGGGACAACAGGGCGGTTTTCTGTTTTTCTCCCCCGGACAGGCCGTCGATCTCGCGCTCGAAAATATTATCCGCCTTAAAAATCGCACTGAGCTGTTTGGCATTTTCAAGGGCTTTGAAATAGGACAGTCCCGTATTCATGGGATAAAAAACAAGTTCTTCCCGGACCATTGTGGAGACAATCTGGGCTTCGAAATCCTGGAAGAGGATCGCGATTTCCCGGACAAATTCCCTTGGCGAATATTCGGACACGGGCCTGTTCCGGTAGCAATAGCTTCCTTCGATAAAACCGTGCTCAACACGCGGGATCAAGCCGCTGATGACCTTTGAAAGGGTTGTTTTGCCAGCCCCGTTTTTGCCCGCGATTAAGACGCGCTCGCCTTCGTTGATATTCAGGCAGACGCCGTCCAGAATTTTCGGGGAATTGGTTTGATATCGAAACGACAGATTATCAATCGTTATCATGGATGGGGGGTGTCTTTGTCAATTTCAGGTTGATTCCCGACTTGAGAGGGGTCAAAGGAAGGTGACAAGCTGAATCTTTCAGCCATGAGGCGTATATAGCAGGCCGGTGCGCTCGATCCGCTTATAAAGAACTTTTATGAGAATGATGCCCAATATGGAAGACATGAGCGAATTGTTTAGAAAAATAATCGTAAACAGAACCTTGAAAGGCGCCAGTCCCAGAATCTGCACGCCGAAACTGACGATGATCGCGCAAACAAAGCTTGCCGCGATTGAAATCAGTATGAAAATGCCCGTCTGCCTGAAGTCCATGATCACCGCATCCTTGACCAGAAAATGCCAGAGCTTGCAGGCGGTGTAGGAGAAAAAAAAGTTCCCGACAAAACCAAAAGCGCTGCCAAGCGACAGGGTTCCGAAAAAATCGGCAATGAGGTTGCCGATGGCGGAGCCCCAGGCGGCTGCCGGGCCGAACAGGATGCCGAACAATACCGGAATAACGTTTGCCGGCCTTAATTCCGTCAGTCCGGGTACAATCTGAATGGGCTTGAAAGGGATGAGCATTCCCGCATAAATGGCCGCGGTTAAGGCGATGATCACAATCTGCCTGGTGTTTCCCCAGACGCTGAAAATGTCTTTCATACTGTAACCCTCGGAGCAGATGGTTCTACTGGAAGTTAAAAAAGGATTCCGGGTTAAGGTTTAATCTGAATCCCCTTGTCCGTGATGAGGATGCTGCCGGCTTTATACAGCCCGCCGATGGCCTTTTTGAACTCTTTCTTGCTCATCGAAAAGATAAGGCGAATCTCATCGGGCGAGCTTTTGTCATGACAGGGGATAAAGCCCCCCTTTTTTTTCAGGGTCTCCAGAATTCCGGAGCCGGAGCCGGTAACAGACTGGTATCCGGGACTTTTCAAGGTGAGGTCGATTTTCCCGTCTTCCCGGATTCTGCTGATGTATCCGGTCGTTTTTTCGCCGACTGATACGGATGCGTAGACTTCGCTTCTGTAGAGCAGGCCGGAATACCGGTTGTTGACAACAGCCATGATACCGATTTTTGTAATGCCGTAAATCAGCAGATTGACTTTTTCCCCTTCGGACAGATCCTTCGGATTTTTATCGCAGTTTTGGGTAATCCGGTTTGAGCCGTAAACCCGGCCGGTCATGTCATCCAGACACACCTTGACGATATAGTTTTTCCCGACCTTCATCCGGTCCTGCTGCTGGCTTGACGGAACCAGCAGATCTTTTTCAAGACCCCAGTCCATGAATGCACCGAACGAGGCCACATCCTTAACCTGAAGATAGGCGAATTCTCCCACCACGGCTTTGGGTTCAAGGGTGGTTGCCACCGGCCGATCCTCGGAATCGGTATAGACAAAAACCCTCAGGGTATCGCCCGGACGGGTATTCTCGGGCACGTATTTTAAGGGAAGCAGGACTTCGTCCGGTTTTGGGTTCAAATAGAGCCCGAAATCAACCATTCTTTCAACAATCAGTTCATTATAACTGCCGATTTTCAACATACCGAACAACCTCTCAATATCTTTCCACCGTTCCTTCTACGGCAAGGATCAGTCCATTTACCATGGTTTTCATTTGTTCCGCCTGGGTAAGCAGCTCCTCGGAGGCCGAAGCCACCTCCTCGGCCTGGGCCGCATTCTGTTGGACCACCTTGTCCATTTCCGCCACGGAATTGTTCACCTGTTCAATGCCCTGGGCCTGTTCAATGGAAGCAGAAGCGATCTCCGCCACCAGTTCGCCGACTTTGGTGGAGCTTTGAGTTACTTCGATAAAAGCCTCGTTGGTTTTTACAACCAGCCCGGAGCCACTCTGACTCTTTCGAATCGTGCCTTCGATCAGGCCGGCCGTGTTTTTCGCCGCATCCGCAGCCCGCATCGCGAGGTTTCTGACCTCATCCGCCACAACCGCAAAGCCTGCGCCCGCTTCTCCGGCCCGGGCCGCTTCAACCGCGGCATTTAAGGCCAGCAGGTTGGTCTGAAACGCAATTTCATCGATAGTCTTGACGATTTTAGACGTTTCTTCACTTGCCAAAGCGATTTCCCGTATGGATGTTGTCAGCTCCTGCATGGATTCTTTTGCGGCACCGACGACTTGATTGGTCTTTTTCATGAGTTTATCCGCTTGCGCGGCGTTTTCAGCATTGTTTTTGGTCATGGACGACATCTGCTCTAAGGACGCTGAGGACTCTTCAATAGAGGCGGCCTGCTCAGAAGCGCCTTGGGCCAGAGACTGGCTGGAAGCGGAAATCTGACCGGAAGCACAGGAGACTTTGTCGGCGCTATCGTTCAGCCCCTCGATGATGCCGACGATCGGCTTTACGATGCGCTTTGCGGTAATCAGCCATATCAGAACCGCCGCGGCCAGAGAAACTGCCAGAACCGAAAGCAAGAAGACATTGCTGCGTTTGGCGGAGGTTTCAAGGCTCTTGGATGTATCCATGAATTCATCCTGGTATGAGCCCACGCCGATGATCCAGTCCCAGGGCGCAAAATACATGATTCTTGCAATCTTCATCCGTCCCTTAGTCTCCCCCTGATTTAACCAGGGATACTGCTGCTCGGCGATTTCGCGGGGTTTCAGGACAAGCGCCTTTTTAACTATTTCCTGGATGAACAGGTTTCCGGCGCTGTCCTTGGAGGCAGAGATGTCCTCGCCGTCGCGCTTGCCGTCCTTTGAGATCACATACCTGCCCTGACCGTCCAGAATATACACATAACCGGTCTTGCCCACTTTCATTCTGGGCAGTTCAACTGCTGAAGATGCCTGAGACAATTGATTGACCGCATTCCAGGCCACTGGCTTTTCTTCAAAAGAAAACCCGCCATTTGCGGCAACGATCTCCCGGGCGACATTCAGGGAATTCTTGACGCTTTTCTCGTTGACCTCCTGGTGGGATTCAACCAGGTTGTAAACCGATTCCGCGATGTGATCCAGATCCGTATATGCCTGGTTCATCGTTTCCTTTATGGTGGTATTTAGGATCGTTTTGTTCTGAAAATAGGTCATTGATGCGACAATGGCCAGCGGGATAATGACCAGCAGGCAGCCGATGACAACCAGCTTAGTTTGAAGTCTCATTGTCTGGAACATATACGTCTCCGCTTTCTTTATCTTTTTGGACGGTTTGCCTTGATGTGACCGTTTGGATACTGCATGAAACAATGTCAGAGATGGTCGATCACAGCAAGCAAAAGCAGGGCCATTATAAATCGATGAATTTGACTGGAATAGGGATCCATTTTGTCTTCAACTGTTTGAGTGAGTCTGTTATCAATCATTAAAGATAAGAATACTAATTAACACAAAAAAATGGTTGTTACAAAAGATATCGAAAAAGAATGCCCGAGCAGGGAGTTTATCCGTTAACCTTATTCTGCATCCATGGCTCAGCATATTGATGGTTTTCAGATATGAGGCGTTTTCCGGACTTATTTATTGACTTTCCTGTTCAAGTCAGTAATCTTCGAAAAAATCTTTTTGACTTCATTCCAGTGCCTTTTGGGCAGAGAATCACAGAAACGATTGTTGATTTTGAAGGAAAAATCATGCTGGAATTTGATGTGGTGATAGTCGGGTCAGGTACCGCGGGGCAGACGGCGGCATACGATTTGAAAGCCGGCGGTCTCAGGGTTGCCGTGATCGAGAGCAGCGACCGACCGGGAGGCACCTGTGCGCTGGCCGGATGCCAGGCGAAAAAATGGTTCTATGAGGCTGCGGAGACAATCTCCAGATCCGTGCATCTGAAGGGAAAGGGAATTATGAATGCGTCCACGGGTTCATGGTTCCAGGTGCTTAAGGAAAAAAACAAATTCACTTCCGGCGTTTCGCGGCGCACCGTCGATGGATTTCATGAAGCCGGCATCGAATATATCGAAGGCAGTGCCCGGTTTGTCGCTTCCGATACGCTGGCTGTCGGCAGCCGGCGGATTCAATCCCGTTTTTTTGTCCTGGCCACCGGAGCCCGTCCCATGGCTCTTGAAATGCCGGGCAACGAACACCTGGTGCTCAGTGATGCATTCATGGAACTTGAATCATTGCCCCGCCGTATCCTGTTTGTCGGCGGGGGGTTTATCGCGTTCGAGTTCGCTCATTTTGCCGCAAGATTGGGTCAGGAGAACAGCCATCTCGTCATTCTCGAGGCCGGGGATCGCCCCCTGGGTCCGTTTGATGCGGAAATGGTGGATCTTCTGGTTCAAGCATCCGGGGAGGTGAATATCGATATCATAACAGGGGTTCAGATTGATGCCATTGAAAAGAACGCGGCTGGATTCCTGGTCAAAACCCGATCCGGTCAGTCCTATGAAACGGATCGGGTGGTTCACGGCGCAGGTCGGATTCCCAATATCGAGGCGCTCGATTTGAACGCTGGTGACGTGGTGTTCAACAAGCGGGGCATTGTTGTGAATGCGCACATGATGACCTCAAATCCCAATGTGTATGCCGTGGGTGACTGCGCGGACAGCGTTCAACTGGCGCGGGTAGCCGATTTCGAGGGACATACGGCGGCCGCGAACATCCTGGCGCATTTTGGCAAGGCCGAACCGGCAACAATCAGCTATGAAGCTGTTCCTGCGGTTCTCTTTACCTACCCTCAGTATGCCATGGTCGGAAAAACCGAGGCAGCGCTGCAAAAAGAGGGTATTGCGTACCGAAAAAGCTTTGGCAAAAACCTGCGATGGCCGACCTATCAACGCATCGGACTGACCCATGCCGCCTATAAAATCATGGTGTCGTCGGATGGCCGTTTTCTGGGGGCACATTTCCTGTCGGACAATGCCTCGGGTCTGGTCAATACCCTTCGGTTGGCCATGATTAACGAAATCACCGTTGATCAGCTTTACCAACAGAGCATCATGAGTCCCTATCCGACCCGGGAAAGCGATCTGATCTATATGTTGAAACCTTTGCTCGCTTTATAAGATTGAAACCACCTGGCTCAAGGAATGACGGGTGCATCAAAAACCCCGCAATTGCCGATAATTCGTATTCCATTTAATGCAATAACAGGAGAGGCAGCATGACACCATTAGTTGAAAAAGGGCTTAACGCCATCACGATTGGAACCAATTTATCCACAGGCCTGACTTATCCAAGCGACATGAATCGGGCAAAAGAAATGTTTGTTCGGCTCCATAAAGCCGGCGAGAAACTTTTGGCGGAAGAAATAAGCGCCTGGGCTAAAATGAATGGATGGCAGGCAAAAGATGCCGATGAACTGGGAGCGTTGGGTGAGCAAATCGGCAAGGGAGAAAAAATACCCATTTCCGATGGACCCTGGTGGAATGAAAACATCCTTGAATTGCTGATGCAGAATATCATCATGCCAAAAAAAAATCGGATAACCGATGATTTATCTTCCCACAACAACGCGTGAAAGCACTTGGAAATAACATGCAGTGAGGAAGGTTCCTTGATCGATATTGCCATCACTGAAGAAAACGGTCTGCAATGGGTCCGGCTGCAAGGGCGAATCGACAGCATCACCGCGCCGGACCTGGAAAAATGCCTTAACGCGCTGGTTTCAGGCGGGCAGAGATTGCTTGCTCTGGATATGCGGGCGATTCATTACATGAGCAGTCTTGGCTTGCGGGTGTTGCTTACCGTGCAAAAACAGTTGAAAAAAGCCGATGGCGAAATCATGATCTGCGAGCCGACGACGTCTGTTCTGGAACTGTTTGAAATGAGCGGATTCAAAATGCTGTTTCGCATATTTTCAACACGGGAAGCACTCCAGGCGGAGCTGGCCGGCGATTCGAACGCCATTCGGGAAGAGCGT
>CAIVVZ010000414.1 GCA_903909505.1 uncultured Desulfobacteraceae bacterium | reverse complement strand
TGATCTGTGTGGCAAAGCTCAGATCGCCGATCTCGTCAAGAAAGATCGTTCCCCCGTCGGCAAGCTCAAATCTCCCCTGTTTTCTTTCAAAAGCCCCGGTAAAAGAACCGCGCTCATGGCCGAAAAGCTCGGATTCAATAAGATTTTCAGGCAGGGCCGCGCAGTTGATTTCAAAAAAAGCCCGATTCGCTCGCGGGCTCAGGTTGTGCAGGGTCCGGGCGATCAGGTCCTTTCCCGTGCCGCTTTCCCCGGTAATGAGCACGGTGGTTTCCGAATGTTGGGCAACCTCGCGTACCTGTTTCAACATCTCCAGAAAAACAGGGCTTTCGGCGATCAGCGCCTGACCTCCCAAAAGGTCTCCGGTCTGCTTTTTAAGCGTGCTGACCTCTCTTTTAAGATGCTGAGTTTCCAAAGAGAGTTTGACGATCAGTTTGATCACATCCGCTTTGAATGGTTTTTTGATGTAATCGTAGGCCCCCAGTTTCAGCGCCTTGACGGCTGATTCCACGGAGGCATAACCGGTGATGATGATGACCAGAAGATCCGGGTCCCACTGTTTCATTTTGACCAGAATATCCAGCCCCGATATGTCGGGAAGATTCAGATCCAGAAAGACCAGGTCGACGGTTTCCTGTTTGATGATGTTCAGGGCATTGCGGCCGTCCCGGTCCACCACGGTTGCGTAGTTTTCCTCTTCCAGGATGCGCTTTAAATTTTCGCAGATGAAGGGTTCATCATCAACAATAAGGATTTTTTCCATGGTTTAACCGCCCCGGTTGAAAACGACTGCCGAATGAAAGATAATAATGCTAATCCCGCGCCACGACGGGCAGATCGATCCGGAATGTGGCGCCTTTTTCCGGTTCGCTGAAAACCGAGATCCGGCCGCCGTGTTCCTGAATGATGCTGTGTGCTATTGCAAGTCCCAGGCCATGGCCCGAGGGATTGCGGGAGAAAAAAGGATCAAAAATAAGTGGAATATCATTGGGCGGGATCCCCTTTCCAGTATCGCTGACCTCAATCCGAATCGCCGGCTCGGATAACATGGATTCCTCGGCATCGATGTTGTTCACCCGGATTCTGACTTCTCCGCCATCCGGCATCGCCTGAATGGCATTCAGAAGCAGATTGAGAAGGGCCTGAAGCAACCGTTCCGGGTCCAGCTTGACCTGGGGCAAGGCTTCTTCTATGTGCTCAAACAGTTTGATGTTCTGGTTCCCGCATTGTTTTTTGATCAGAAAAAACAGGTGCTGAAATACATCCCGGATGGAGCGGGCGGTGAGCTGCGCGGGCTTTGATGGAGCTGCGAAATCCAGAAGGCCGGTGATGAGATTCTCCAGCCGGTCGATTTCCTGAAGGGCTCTTTGAATCATTTCCCGGTTCTCGCCGCGATCTTCGATATGATCGTGAAGATCGTCCAGAAGAAGCGAAATACCGGTGAGGGGATTTCTCATTTCATGGGCAATTCCGGCAGCCAACACCCCCACGCTGATCAATCGATCGGAGCGCCGGATATGCTCTTCCATGCGTTTTCTGGCCGTGATGTCCCGCAGAAAGAGCAGATCAATGATATGGCTCTGGTCGTCCTGACGAATTTTTGAGAAATGCGTTTCCAGAAAAATCGCCTTGCCGTCCGGAAATACCAGATGATGTTCCAAAGACTGCTTCTCTTCCCTGGCCTGGAGAAAATCATCGATCACCCGTAGCCAGGATGGCAGCCGGTCGAATACCTCCCGGTAATGTTTGCCAAGCGCCTCCTTCTGTTGAATTTTAAACACGTTTTCGCTGTAGGGATTCAGAAATGTGATGTTTCTGTTTTCATCCAGCGTGATGATGCCGCTGGTGATGTTTGCAAAAATGGACTGGATGAAATCGCGTTCGGCCAGAAACCGCCGGTACAGTTCGGAGCGCTCGATTGCCCGGGCTGCGTCATTTGCAACGATCTGCAAGGATTCGATCTCTACTTTATTGATCTGGCGGCGGCTGGTGGCCGTATCCGCACCCAGGATGCCGATCATCCGGTCTCCGCTTCGGATGGGCGTGAACACGAAAAAATCGAACTCTCCAATTTCGCAGATCTTGACGTCCAAGGGGGTTGCGGCCCGGTCCGTGTGAATATCGCTGATGAAAATCGTTTCTCCGGATCGAAACGCCTTGGTCGGAACACAGTCATGGAGATCGATGTCGTAGGAGGCGCTTTTGGCGCGTTTTTCGTGTTCGTTCGAAAATCCGAATGTCCGGTGGCAGATCAGGCGGCGGGTTGGCGGGTCGTACAGATAGAGAATGGACCGGTCAAAGCCAAGTCCCGTGACGCAGGTCTGGAGCACCTGCTGAAGCACGAGTTCGCGATCGAATTCATTGCTCAGGTAATGGCTCAGGGAGTGGACGCTTTTCAGGATTCTGACCTGTTTTTCCAACTCGCGGGTATATTGCTCCACAAACATCTTGGACTCGGCCAACTCGGATAGTGAGAGCTCAAGGCTTTTTCGATGGTCCGTGATTTCCACAACCATTCGGACGAAATTCTGGGCCAGCAGCTCCAGTTCATCTCCCGTGGATACGTTGATGTCGTCCGAAAGATGGCCGGTGGCGATTTCCTTTGCCTTGTCGGAAAGAAGTAGGATGGGCCGGGTCAGTTTTCTGGATAGCACAAAGGCCAGCAATATGGCGGCAAGAGCCGTGATGCCGATGATCATCAGGCTGTTTTGTTTGGTTCGCAGAACAATCTCATCGATTTTGGCGCTGGTCAGCAGCGCCGGTTCCTTGAATTTGTCGGTCTGTACGCCGATGGTGATGCCGCCGAAAACACCGAATCTGCTGTAGGGGCCGTTTTTGTACAGGATCGGCGCATAGGCCATGACCCGGGGGATACCCCCGACGTTGAACGTATTGGTGACGCCGGCCCGGCCGGCCCTGACCTCACTGGCAATCAGCGGATAATTGGGATTGATGAAGGCCACGTGATCCAGATTAAAGGGGACTTTTCCGGCGACAACGTGCTCTAGGGTATAGTCGGGGGCAGTCAGGCTGAACTGGCCGCCGTCCGCAAGCATGCCCCGGATATTCCAGAATTTGGGATGAGAGACCATCCAGCCTTCATCGTCGAACATGAATGCGTAATTGCCGCTGGCGTAGCTGGGAAAAACCACAAAGCGCTCTTCCGTGGGCAGAACATGAAGCGTTAGTTCCATCAGATGCCGATGATCCAGGGACAGCAGCACCATCCCCTGAAAATCGTTGTTTTCTCTGATGCAGGGGACGGCAAACCGGACGACCCCCTGGAAGCTTTTTCCGCCGACCGCAGTCTCCACGCTGTCCGCGCCATTAAGCTGCTCTTCCTGGGTGACATACCATCCGGTGACATGCGAGACGTGGATTTGTCCTTTTTGAAGCTTTTGGGTTTCTTCGAAATAGCGCTCGTTCCGGTATTCGGTATTTCCGGGGTTGCTCACATCCCGCAACTCCGATCCGTTGATAATGCGGTTGTCCACGACGCGAATCCGTTCATGGCCCGTCGCATCGATGAAAGCCATTTCCCGATAAAACGGAATATCCTGATGAATATCCGATAAATTGTTGTTTTTTATCTCGCGTGTCCAGATCGTGCGGTGATGGTTCATGGAAAATCGCCGGTAGGTATCCGCGTCTCGCGGGAGCATCTGGAGCGTGAATAGATCCGCCTCGCAGGACAGCAACAACTGACCGACCTGATTGGCCAGATTGATGG
>CAIVVZ010000413.1 GCA_903909505.1 uncultured Desulfobacteraceae bacterium | reverse complement strand
CCAAAGCGCTGATCGGTTTTGCCGGCGGAAAAATGATCACCCTGGGCAAAATCGAGATGAAGCTGGAGAGTCCGTACGCCTCGATCTTCCTCACCAGTCTGCAAAAAAATGCCGACTTGCAGAAGACGAAGTCCGCCTTGCTCTCGGTGATTTCCCGTGTCTCCAACTCAGCATTCAAATACTTTGTGGTAGACAACACCATCGTCGATAACGGACATGAACCTATATGCATGGAGCCGGTGATTGTCACCGTCACCAGCGACCGTGCCATCAGCGTCGTCAATATCCTCACCCAAGATGGCCGCCGAACCGGCAAGACACTGCCGCTGGATAACAAGACTCTCCATATCAACACCGGCGTTGATAAGACGATGTATTATGAGATAGTCTATAAGTAAACTTCTCACCGTCTGCGTCTCACACGATATCAAAAACAAATAAAAGTGGGACGCAGGCGGTCGGAGCCTTCATTCGGGAGATCGGCTGGCGAGTATGCAATTATTACTCCCAGGGGCTGGCAAGGATTGGAAGCCGCCGAATACGAATGTTGGCACTGGTGACACTCATAATGCAGCCAGCAAGCAGATCGACTTGCTAATTAACCATCAATTCAGCAATCAGATTGGCCAGAGCTTCTCCACGCAGTCCTTGAATTCTGATACGGATCACAGATGGCTTGTCGCGTTTCTTAGCGCCAACAAAGCATGAAAGTCAGCATCAAGAGTAACGACCACACGTTGTTGGCATCGTCCGATATACAATATGGCATCATCATATGCCTGAGATGCTCCGATATCACCGACATGAATGGTATCGATGCCTGCGGAATTCAGTAATGCTGCTGCTGATCTTGGTAAGCCCTGATCTAACAAGAATTTAATCATGCCGCATTCAAATCGATGATTCGATCATCAAGAGATGCCGCAGCATAGGCCAGAGCTTGCCGTATATCCTCATCATCAAGCTCCGGAAATTCACGATGGAACTCTTCGCGATCCGGATATATCGCCAGCGCTTCCAATACGCGACGGACGGTGATGCGCAAATTGCGGATACACGGTTGGCCATTAACACGATCACCGCTACTCGTTATACGATCTAGTCTCATTGTCCGCCACCTTTCGATTCATATTATCATTGTATATCAAAAATAATTCCCATGGAAAAGCCAGCGTGCTTTCGCCTTGCTAGCAGGCAGCCTAGGGAGTTCTTTAAACAGGCCGATAGAGATGAGCATACTCGGCTGATATGACGGGCAGTTCACAGGGTGCTTGTATTCGTCTTGAACTGTGATTTGAGTGATTATTTGAGGAGTATGATTTGGAGCGTTGTGGGGGCAATGCGTTATCTTGTGGAAAATTGATATAGCGTCAACGGGGAAGAGAAGGCCGATAGATATTATCTTGCTCGGGAGAAACTAGCCGAATATATTTGGTTCTGGGTAAGATGTATCATCAGTTCTGATGTTTACAAGCGCGCATTAATGCGACATAGAATCAAATGACCGGAGTAGCAGTATGCATTGGGATGATGAACAATTACTCGAAATCGTACGGCGCATAGTCGATGTCACACATCCGATGCCTGTCATCCTCTTTGGCTCCACCGCTAGAGGAGAAGCCAGGCCGGACAGCGATGTCGATATGTTAATTGTTGTACGGGATGGCACACATAGTTTCGAGACGACACAAGCAATTTATCGTCATCTCCGAGGCTTACGCGTCGCCGTTGATGTGGTAGTGGCTACCGAAAGCGATTTGCGAGAGTATAGTAATTCCCCTGTACTTATTTATCGTGAAGCCTTGCGCGATGGGAGAGAACTGTATGCCGCATGATGAGGAAAAAGCGGATTCCCCGTTGAAATGGCTTTCCTACGCGGCAGCCGATCTCACGATGGCAAGTATTCCGTTGCCAAGCGGCGCCAGGGCGGATGGCAAGATCGGATT
>CAIVVZ010000412.1 GCA_903909505.1 uncultured Desulfobacteraceae bacterium | reverse complement strand
GTGGATAAAACGGCGATCAAGACGCCGATATAAAAGCGGGCATGACTGATGGGCGCCGCCATGTTGGCCCGGTGATTGGCCAGAATGCCGCTGAAATCGCTGTCCGTCACAAAAAGCCAGGGATCAATTTCTGAAGCCCGGTGACAGGATGCTATGGCATGATGAAGAATTTCCGTGGCGTGACGGTTTTCAAGTGTAGGCTGAAAGTCCTCCAGAACAGCTTCCAGAATGGTTTCCAGAGCGCTGGCGACGCCTTTTGCATAGTAAAAATAATCATCTACCCTAAACCAGCTAACCGGTTCGCCATTGGATTCCTTGGTTTTGATCAGGTTTTCATCGCAGCTTCCCAAGAGATTGTCATACACGGCAAGAAGTGGCAGCAGGGTATCGGCGCGGGTATAAAAAACAGCCGCGCCATTTTCGAGATTATTTTTATAAGCCGCAAGTTCAGCCAGCGCATCCTCATAGCGGGATTCGGGTGATGGAAACCAGTAGCGTTCGGGTTTGGTCATCAGCCAGTCCATGGCGCGTTCCAGATTCTTATTCAGGGATTCCACGCTTCCGGTTCTTGAAAGACGTTCGGTCAGGATAACGGTAGTCCTTCGCGTCACTTCAAGAACGCCAAGCTGGAAATTATTAACATTATCGGTGAAGTTTAAAATATCATTGGGACGCCATCCCCAGAAACGATCATTCAGTTCATAGGAAAGGGGCTTGATGGTAGCCGTAACAAAGGCAACGCCCGGGGTCTTTTTAACCGCGGGCTTGGATGTATCCAGGGCATGAGGGACTGCTGCAGGCGAGTGAGCGGCTGGTTTTGCGGGAGCAGGAGCAGCAGCCTGAACAGGTTTGCCTGCATTGGTACCGGATTCGTTCAGCGTTGACATCCCACCAGCAAGAGGTGCAGCACCCAGAACCGGGTTGCCTGCATTGGTATGCGGCTGGGTGTCTGGCTGAGATTTAGATTCCTTTGCAAGGGATGGGCTGGGTGGCAGTCCTGTGGAATTGGTTTTTGGGATTTCTCCGGCTGCTTGGGTGTGTGCGGTTTCGGACTTCTGGGGAGAAGGGATTTGGACAGCGGCAGACTGTTCCAGTGGCAGGACGGTAACGGGCGGATCGGACTTGCCGAGAAGCCCCAGTACGGTTCCAGTAATCCATAAGACGGCTACCGTTAACAGCAAGCCGGTCACGATCCGCTGCGTGGCAAATTTTTTAAATGCTTCCATGTTTTCTCCTTTTATCCATTCCTGAGTTTTCGAATATCTCCGACGCGAATGGTCACATTTCGTGCATCAAAATATTCGATGATCGGTATCACAAATTTTCGGGATGCGCCAGTCATATCCTTGAACTGGGGTGTCGTGATTTCACCGTTGACGTTCAGGAACTCGACCAGCTTTTTCTTGATCATATGGATGGCTTCCTGGTGAAAATAAAGATCGTCTTTTATTCTGACAATCAGGCCTTCGTCAACCAGGACATGAAGGACTTCTTTTGATTTTGATTCATCCAGGTTCTGGGTTTTACAGAATTCCTTGAAATAGGGAGGGGTGAGGCCATTCTGCTGGTAGGCATCCAGGATTTTCTTGCGGACATCCGTTTGATCCTGGCCCAGGGAAACCGTATGGGTTGACAGGCGAACCATGTTTTCTTCCTGAACCACCTGGTCGGATTTGACCATCTGTTGAATCATCAAGGTAAAAAGCTTGGAGCTGATCTGGGGCGGCAATCTGGATTTTAACTCTTCCTTGGGCATTCCGGGCTTCAGCGGATTGGATTTATGAAAAGCATTCAGCAGGTCGCAGGCCTCGGATGTCAGTTGTTCAAAACAGGTCCGATGAATGAAAATGCGTTGTTCTCGGTCAATCATCAGAAGCACCTTATCCGACAGCAGCCGCTGAATGGATCCATCCAGTTTTTTATCCGAGATATTGGTCATGATTCGAAGATCTGAAAAACTGATGCCCTGATAGCCGGCGTCTTCAGCATGATACGTGATGACTTCGTCAGGGGAGAGATCGCCTAGTTTCTGGATGCCTGAAAAAACTTCGGGCTTGAAGCGTTTGTGCTTTTGGGGAATGGGATTGAGAATGCCGCCGCCGCCGATGGTGCGAACCGGCGAGTAGCTCCGGATCACAAACCGGTCGTCTTTCACCACGGCAACCGGGGCATCGAGTCGTAGCTGAGCTGGAGTCATGCTGCCCGGAGAAAGCTCTTCGCTGTCCAGAAGGATCAGGTTTCCCAAAACTTCGCTGGTCCCCGTGTGGAACCTGATTCGTGTTCGATTTTTTACGGGTTTTTTATTACTTTTTAAAAAATGGAGCCTGATATCCACCATGAAACTTGAGGTCAGTGCATTCGGGCTGGATAGCACATCTCCGCGGTTAATGGATGCTTTTTCAAGCCCTTGGAAATTGATGGCGGTTCGCATTCCCGAAACCGCGTGCTCCACACTGGCATTGTGAACCTGAATTCCCCTGACTTTGGAGGTGACGCCGGAGGGGTAAATCATAACCGGGTCCCCCACGCGAATCATTCCGGATATCAGTGTGCCGGTAATGACCGTTCCAAAGCCCTTCATGGTAAAGACCCGGTCCACGGGAAGCCTGAATAGATTGGTTGAGGAGCGTTCGGGAATCGAGGCACTCAGGGTTTCAAGCGCCTGTACCAGTTCAGGAATGCCTTGTCCGGTCGTGGAAGAAACCGGCAGGATGGGGCAGTCTTCCAGAAAGGACCCCGCGGCAAAAGATTGGACATCATCCGTGACCAGTTCCAGCCATTCTTCATCCACCATATCCCTTTTGGTCAGAACGACCAGTCCATGCTGAATGTTAAGGAGGGAGCAGATTTCCATGTGTTCGCGGGTCTGGGGCATGATCCCTTCATCGGCGGCAATCACCATGACAACCATATCGATACCGGTGGCTCCGGCCACCATGGTTTTAACGAATTTCTCATGTCCGGGAACATCCACAATGCCAATGTGTTGACCACTGGGGAGATCCATTGACGCAAACCCCAGTTCAATCGTAATGCCCCTGAGTTGTTCTTCTTTTAATCTGTCCGTGTTAATACCGGTCAGCGCCTTGATCAGGCTGGTTTTCCCATGATCAATATGTCCGGCTGTTCCAAGAATGATCTGTTTCAATGGTGTGTTACTCCTTCAGCATGATTTTCCGGGCAATGCGTCTTTATTTCCTTGCTCTGAAATATTCAAACACATAGGCCATACCAACCAGAAACCCCCCAAGGCCCACTGTATAAATCATCTGGGTTTGGGGATAGAACATACGGATAAGGATTACCGCAAATGCCGCTCCCAGAACGACTCTTAAGATAAAAATATAAAAACGTGTCACATTATCGCCTTTCACTGTTGACGACTTCATTATCATCCATCATTATAATTTATAGTAGAAGGCAAATTGGGTCAATAGCCGTTTATATGAAAGTCGTCTGGAGCCGGCAGGCCGGGTATTTATTCCCGCCATATCGCTTCAACCGCATCAAGGTATCGTTTTAATGATGGCATTTTTATCTCATTATGGGTATGGCGCTCTTTTTTTATTGAGTTTTCTGGCTTCCACCCTTATTCCATTAGGCTCGGAATGGCTTCTGGTTGCAATGGTAATAAAAGGATTTGATCCTGTTCTTTCCGTGTCCACGGCAACAGCGGGCAATACCCTTGGGGCCTGCACCACTTATGGAATCGGGTTTTATGGCAGCACCTGGGCGATTCAGAAACTGCTTCGATTTGATGCGCTTTCTCGCAAACGCGCTGAAATGTTCTACGCAAAGTTTGGGGTGTGGTCCCTGTTGTTTTCCTGGCTTCCCATTGTGGGGGATCCGCTCTGCCTGGCAGGCGGACTGCTCCGCATCCATTTTGCCGTTTTTTTGCTGCTGGTATTTATCGGCAAGCTGATCCGGTATGCACTGCTGGCGGTGCTGGTGATGTAGCCGCAATGTTCATTATTGATTTATTACCGTATAAAGCATAAGAAAAACGTGGATCGGGAGTCATGAAACCCCCCATTTACGCTCATTTAAACACGATAGGAGATCTGACGATGGATATGATGATCACGTTCCCAGGCAACAAAAAAGTGGATTCAACTTACAACGGGTTTACGGTTCATACGGATCAACCTATTTCTGAAGGTGGGGAGAATACCGCACCCGCGCCGTTTGACATTTTTCTGGCATCTATTGGAACCTGCGCGGGGATTTATGTCTCTTCTTTTTGCAATGAACGCGGGATTGATACAACCGATCTTCGTCTGATTCTCGGTTTTATCCGGAATACTGTCACGCACATGGTTGAAGAAATAGATATTCAGATCAAGCTGCCTGCGGGTTTTCCCGAAAAATATAAATCCGCGGTCGTTCGAACCGCTGAAATGTGTTTTGTAAAAAAACACTTCGTCACACCGCCGCGATTTTGCATTTCCGTATCTTCTGAAGGATGACGGGCCCGCGATTCAAGTGCGTTACAAGATGCCATGTTTTTTATTTCGGCCTGTAAAGAGAAATCGTTTTTGGGGAATTTTTTACGATTTTCCCTGGAGTGAGACAACTCATGAAAAATGTCCTGGTTGTTGATGATGAAACCTCCTTGCTTCTCAGCATAAAGGCTGGTTTTGAGCCTTATAAAGACCGATTTAATCTCTTTACGGCAGAAGATGGGAAAAAAGCGATTGTTATTTTAAAGTCCAATCCGATTGACCTGGTCGTGACCGATATTCGAATGCCGGAAATGGGCGGATTTGAGCTTCTGGTCTATATGAATGCAAATTTTCCCTCTATTCCAGCCATCGTTATGAGCGCTTATGGGACGCGGGAAATCGAGGGGCAGTTTGAATCCATCGGGATTATCGGTTTTTTGGATAAACCGGTTGATTTTAATGAACTGTTTGAAAGTATTGAAGAAGGATTGCAACGAAACTCTCAGAGTGGAACCCTTACCGGAATCTCGGTGGGAAGCTTTCTCCAGCTTATCGAGATGGAAGAAAAAACCTGCCTTTTTGAAGTTCGCGCCCCCAAAAAACGGGGTTTATTTTTTTTTCGTCAGGGGCGTTTGCATGATGCGGTCTGCGGTACGCTGGTCGGAGAAGAAGCTGCCATTGAGATGGTCATGTGGAATCGGGTCAGGCTTTCATTCAAGAACCTTCCTACTAATAAAATCACCAAGCGCATTAACTCCGAGCTGATGACCATTCTGATGGAAGCTGCGCGTCGGAAAGACGAGAAATATCAGGGAAAAGAGTTAAGCGCTTTTGATGAATCACTTGAAGAAAATCTAGTTTCATTTAATACAGACAAGGATCTTTTGCCACCTCCGGAAAGCCGCAAGACGATTGAGCCGGATTGGATCACTCCGGAATGTCCCGGCCCAAACGTTTTGCCATCTCCGGAAAGTCACGGGGTTATTGAGCCTTACTTGCCTGAGTGTGAACATCACCGCACCGGCAATCCAACTTCAACGCAGATTGCCGATCTTTTTAAAAATATGGCGGCGGAGATGAACGGCGTAATGATGAT
>CAIVVZ010000411.1 GCA_903909505.1 uncultured Desulfobacteraceae bacterium | reverse complement strand
TGCGATATCTGATTTTCTATTCTGTTTGCATGCAATCAAATAATTCATTCTATTCTTTCAATATATTATGGACTTATACTTAACAAGACATTTCTGGCACTTTATTTATTTTTCTGTATATCATGCAATCAAAATGAATATAACAGTTTCTGGATATTCTTCATGAACAGCAGCCTGTTACAGTTGCGAACAGAATTTGAGACACTTTTTAGAAACAGGTCGATTTCGGTCGGTAGGTTTGAAACAGGAATTTTGGAAGGTATAGGTTGTTGTCCGGGTTACGGATTTCAGACTGCCTTGGGATACCCTTTTTGTCCCGGAGATGTTTGAAAATCCGGGTTGATCCAAGGCCCTGGGGATCGGCACCAGGGCCGGGATATCAGGCACATCGTTATGCTTCACCGCGTCTCGGCACGATACAGATGAAATCAAACGGTTCCGTCCCCGTATTTTTAAAATTGTGGACCTCGTTGTCCTTGATATAAATAAAGTCGCCCTTTTGTATCGGGTGGTCCAGACCCGTCTCATCCGTGAGCACGCCGGTTCCAGCTTCAATTTTCACCAAATGAGGAAAGTCGTGTGCGTGACGCGGACTGGTTCCGTCAGGTCCAATGCTGAAGTACCGCAATACGATCTCATTGGATCCGTCATCGGGTCCAATTACGATTTGCTTTTTCACGCTTTCGGACCCATGCATGGCGACAACCGGGACATCTCCTAAGCTCTTGATAATCATTGGTGTTTCCTTTTCTTTTTCTCAAATGGATTCGTGGGTCGATCATCGATCGGTCGTCGCCCCGTGCGGTCCGACCAGATTCAGGGCCAAAGCGTTGATGATGCTCGGTGCGGCCTGGGGCAGATTGTCTTTCAGGAAAGGGGCGATATCCGGTTGCTGCCAGACCGGAAACCCCATCAGGATGCCCGCAACATTGGCAGCGGCAAGAATGGCCATTCCCTCCCGGGTCCAGGAAGTGGCCGATCCGATGTGGGGGACCAGAACCACATTTTCCAGTTCATTCAGACCGGGTTCTAGCGCGGGTTCATTTTCAAAGACATCGAGTCCGGCCCTGAAATCGGGGTGCGTGCGGCAATGCGCAACCAGCGCCGTCTCATCAATAATCTGGCCGCGGCTCGTGTTGATCAGGATGGCATCCGGCTTCATCAGGGCCAGGCGCTGGGCATTGATGAGGTGGTGGGTCGATTGATCCAGCACCGTGTGAAGGCTGACGCAGTCGGCCGTTTTCAGCAGATCTTCCAGTGTATCCGATCTTTCGCAGGTTACGGGCGTTTCGCCGCGGGCTTTTAAAAATCCGGCATAATCCTTGATATAGGCTTCCAGATCGGAATTGGGGGTAAGATCATAATATTTCAGGTGCATCTTGTGACCTTCAACCATCATGCGGCCATAGGCCGCGCCGATGCGGCCCGCGCCCACAATGCCGACGGTCCGCCCCTGAAGAAGCTTGCCCAAAAACAGGGTGGGCAGCCAGCCCTGATATTTGCCGGCCCGAAGGAACCTTTCGGATTCGCCCGTACGCCGTGCCGCGGCAAAGGTCAGTGCCAGGGCCATTTCAGCCGTGGTCTCGGTCAGTACTCCCGGTGTATTGCCGACCGGAATTCCATGCCGGGTCGCGGCAGCGACATGCACATTGTTGTAACCCACGGCATAATTGCTGTAAGCACGACCGCCGGCGGCTTTTAGCGCCGCGAACAGCGTGTCGCCCCAGTTTTCTGTCAACTGCCCGATGACCGCATCGCAATGGCTGCCGATGGCTGCCTTGATTTCCGCAACACTGAGCGCATCGGTTGACGTACATATCTCAACCCTGCAGTCGGCCCGGATCAATAGCCGGAGCCACCGGTCTCCGGGCAAGTCTTTGGTGACGATGACCCGTTTGCCGCCATCCGGATTGTGTATCTTCCATTCATGTGAAGTCATTTTGGAAACCTCATTAAGTGCATGGTTGGGCATTAATTTTTCCAGCCTTAATTTGAACGATGGCATCATCCAGGGATATATCGGCCAGCCACTTCTCACGCTCTTTGGTATAGTCTCCTCGGCCTACCGAGAATTGATTGAGAAACCGAATGGTGTCAACGACACCCATCTCTCTGAATAGAATATGAGTAGCCTGGCGGCTAACTTCAGCTATCGGTCTTGTTTCTGTGTTCATATGTCTACCTCCATCACCAGTTCGGTGGGCGATACCACTTTGATATTTAATCCATCGAAACCTTTGGCCTTTCTCAAAAACTTATCATCACATGTACAAAAATAGTCAACTTTTGAAGCGGATGCAAATGCCAAATGCAAAGCGTCCAATGGTTTCAAGCCCGATGCTCCCAGTTTTCCGGCCAATGCTTCAATTCCTATTGTCAATTCAATGGTTTCCTTTGCTATTTTCAGAATTGCCAAAGCATCATCTTTACGATCCTGCTCGGGAATTCGACCAATCTCGAATAGCAG
>CAIVVZ010000410.1 GCA_903909505.1 uncultured Desulfobacteraceae bacterium | reverse complement strand
GTGTCATCAGAAAAACCAAACCGGCCAGAGCCACCGCAACGCACACCACGTAAAAGCCCATCTTGATATTATCGATGACAGCTTCGTGCCTCGCCTTGGCCTCCATCCTGGCCTTGCGCTGGATCATCGCCGCCAGCCATGTCGTATCAGGTTTGCCGTAAATGTATTCAGTCGTATTCATGCGTATATTAATTGGTTGAGTGTCGGAGTTCTTGAATTCGATGTTCATCGGGTGGCCCTAATCTATTATCACACCAATTTCTTTACACACGGTCGGCCAATGCCAATTGCCAGCCTTCGTTTTGTGGATCTTCCCCTTAGCCATCAGGGAATAGATCACTTTGGTAGACCGTCCCCACTTCACGGATAGTTCTTTGGTTGTCATGAAATTAGGATCTTTCCCTGAATTCGGTTTCATTGAATTGTCTCCAAGGCCCGGAGCACATCGTGAATTTGTTGACTGGTGAACAGCCCCATTACCATGAAATGACACCCTTGGGATTTGCACTTGATGCCGCCCGAAACCAGGTCAACATGAATGGTGATGTTGCCGCAGGCGGGACATTTTACGGTTTGATAGGCTGGCATAGTGGTTAGGTGGTTTTGATTCCCCGCACGATTCCAACCCTTGTTTCGAGTTGGCCAATTCCTTCCTCTATGAGCTGCTTCACTGTGTCTGTTTTGCTCCGGCCAGACACCCGGCAATATTCATTTAGCCGACCGAGCATAAAATGCGTCGTGCTGATATGGATAGTTGGATACTTTTTAATAATATCCCCGCTTTCTTTTATTTCTTTTTTGATCAGTTTTTGTTTCATGTTGGCGACAAATTACACCAATGTCATACAATGGTGCAACCAAATTGTGACAATTCATGTCTAATTTATGACATAAGAAATTATTTGACTCGTGAAATATTGGATATATATTCCACGTATATATGACAAAGGCCCGCAAAGTAGGCCAAAGTCACACAGCCTAAAACAATATGGTGAAAGGGATAAAAATGAAGAAAAACGACAAAAAAAGAAACGCGCGAAGTTCGAGTCAACGCGCGAATGACAAAAGAAAGATACGGCAGATTAAAGGCAATCGCTGATGCGCAGCATACCAGTATTAGAGCCGTCATCGAGCAGCTAGAGGATCTCGCCGCCCATATTTTAGAAGAGCGGGTAGGCATTCGCAGCCCAGGGAATCAGAAATAATATCGTGCATCATGAATCTGACTTCCTTTTTACTTACATTAAATGCTTTTGATAAGCGTTTTATACGTTTTTTTATTTTCATAACTCCTGTTTATTTTCAATTTCAATCAACCGGCAATAAACAGACTAGTTATGACATAAAAATATTCAAGTTATTTATTTAATTTACACTATAACACAGCTCATATTGCAGGTAAAGAAGGCTGGATGTGTAGGACTTACGTCTAAATAGTGTATAAAATTAGTCAATAATAGTCGCACCCAAAAATAGACAAATCAATCAGGAATGGCCATATCAAGTCATGCAAGAGACTAAAACCAAAGGCTATTCGCTGGAATTAAAAATGAACACCCAATGCCCAAACTGTCATAATCTCGTTGCCCAGGATGGAAACATTCGGGGAGCTTGCCCATATTGCCAAACCGTGTTTGACATGTTTGCCGTGGTGAATTGCCCCAGGTGTAAAGCCATGGCCACTCACAACGGCAAACGATTCACCACGCCCGGAATCATACTTCTCGTTGTTGGGTTGCTCACCTCCCTATGGGGGATCGGCATCATATTCATCATCGCGTCAATCGTGATGCGCCAGCATTCATATGCCTGCAACGCCTGCGGAAACGTCTTTTGACCCCATAAATTCAAGGTAGGTATCATTTAAAATACCGCACCAAATTCGCACCATGAGAAACACCCCTCAAAACATTAGGAAAATCACATATTTCATTACCTTCACACGGTAGGGGTCGCAGGTTCAAGCCCTGCAGCGCGCACCACTTCAAAAACACCAACAAAATGATAAAAAACCCCGTAAACATTGATCGAAATAGAGGTCATGAGTCGCTAAAAAAGGTATTGAGCATTGCCTTTACTTCGACTTTCTTCGACTTTCTTACCCTGTTTTAGAACAAAATATCCCCACCAAATCCGCACCATGAAGACCAAATTGACCATAAAAAACGGAAAATCCTACTGGCAAGCAAACCTTGGAATGAGTGGCGGGGTATGGCGGCGCAAGTTTTTCCCGGTCGATCCAGAGAACCCAGACCAGGCCCAAAAGGATGCACTTGAAGCGATTCGGAAGGCCAAGAGCGATAGAAAATCATTCGGCAACCAATGGGCAGACCTGCCCCCGGTCGAGCGGGTGGAGGTCATGCGCATACTTGATGAAATCAAAAAAGCCTCCCTGACGCTGCGGGATGTCTGGACGGGATATCAGGCCGGGACCACGGCCAAAGCTCCCCAGGCCAAAAGTGTGGAGCTGGAAAAAACCGTTGCCGAGTTCCTGTCATCTCGAAAACATCAGGGATGTCGACCTGATTACCTGGCTTCAATCACGTGGTTTGTTGAGAAATTCGCAGAGGGCAGGGGAGCGCGTCAGGTAGGCGAAATCACCCGGCAAGATGTGGATGAATGGTTGCGCGGGATGAAGGGTGGGCCTGATCATAAAAACACCGGCTATCGGCGGCTAAAGACCTTTTTTATGTGGATGGTTGAATGCGGATACATTTCCGCAGATCCCATGCGGGGATTGAAGCCGATAAAATCAGCCGACAAGGTGCCCAAGATTTTTACGCTGGACGAATGCCGGCGCCTGTTAGAGTCCTCCCGGTCGGACAAGGCTACGATGCCAACGATTGTCCTTGGCCTGTTCTGCGGGATACGCCCCCATGAGGTCGCCCGGATACGTACGAGCGATATCCGCGGGGATATGGTCATACTCGAAAGCCACATCACCAAGACCAGCCAACGGCGCATAGTCCCATTGCCACCCAACGCTCAAGCCTGGCTTAAGCTGTGCAAGCCTTGGGTTTTTAAGCCATTCCGCAAGCCCCTGGATCGCGTCTGTAGCGTCGTTCCGTGGAGTCACGATGTCATGAGGCACACAGCAGCATCAATGCTGCTGGCCCGAGAGCAGGATGCGGCAAAGGTGGCTTTGTGGCTGGGGAATAGCCCGGCAATCCTATTCCGGCATTACAGGGAGATTGTCACCAAGGAAGATGCGCTGAAGTTTTTCGACATCTGGCCCAATAAATAAGCCGCTGACGGTAAATACCCCCAGCGGCCCGTGCGCCCGTGATCACGCTTATAGAGCGTCAAGCACACATCGAAACAATCTCATATTGTCCATTCATCGTCAAATAAATAAGCCGTCATTTCTGGCGGCTTGAAAACTGCCCGTAAAAATGTCCGGGTAAAAATGGCCCGGTTTTAGGCAGTCGAATCAGGTTTGCGGAGCTTGGTCACGTCGATGCTCACGATGGTATTTATAGCCAGCGCAATCAACTGGAAGGCCAGCGAATCATCAATTCGGTCCACGAATGCGTTAACGGCCGGGTAATTCCCTCCATGAATCTGGACACAGACCATTGCCCAAACGATCTTCAGCCCCCGGCAGCATCCCATCCATCCGGCAATAGCCGCTGGCCATCCGAGCGCGCCGGTCAGCACGGCCCACAATTGGCCCTGTGCGCTCGAGGCTGGCTGGATGGTGTCAACATCGGCCCCCAGGCAAACAAGCCCCGTGGCAAGGAAGCATAGCGCGGCAATGAATCGCTTCATAATCACATGACCGGTTTAGTGGGGAGCGTGGTCTGGCTGCGAGGTTTTACCTTAGCCGCGAAGTTGGCAATGATTTCATCCTCGGTGATATCGGGCTTGGCTTTTATCATGCCAATCACATCCACGCCGATGGCGAGGCCGACCTTTATGAGCGTTGCGAAAGTTATTGGGTCCATATTATTGTCCTTGGGTTGCGGTTGTCAGTTTTACGACCATGTCAATGAATGCGCTTCGAGTGTCGCTCGATGCCAGCATAGCCGCTGTAAGATCGATAGGGCTTGCTGCATGATTTGGGTCCGCGGCTTGGAGTCGCACTGATTTAATAAGTGCGTCCCTGAACACCATCTGAGCGGCATAGTATGCGTCATAGGCATTATTCACCGCGTCAATTTGCTCCTGTGTCACATGATGCGTTTTAACGTATTGGGTCCATGTGTCAACGGCTCCGTTTACGGCGTCGGCAACAATCATGCTGCCGTTGAATGCCGCTCGTGTTTGGCTCGTTGCGCATCCCGTTCCGACACCCGCGACAAACATCAGCGACATCGCAAATATTCCAGCGGCCATTATTGATTTGATTTTTGTCATATTTTCCTTATATTGCGCACCATCTCGCAAGCACGCATGGTTGATGTATTTTCCTGAATAACAGCAGATAGCTTCTCACTCGTATCGTGATATTTGTTAATAATTCCGGTCAGGCTTTCCGTATGCTGATCTCGAAGCGCCTTGTGATCCGTCAGAAGGACATTCAACTGACGCACCAGCCAATAGATGACAATGCTACATCCAATGAGCAACATGCATAGAGCGGCCAGGAACAACCATCGGTCGTTCATCTGACTGACATAGTCTACCGTGCGTATGAATTCGGATGTTTGCATGTTTGTCATGGTTAAAAGAAATTTCCAGATGATGAAAACACAGCGTTCACATTGCCACCGCCGTTGACGGTGTTGCGGCCCACATAAGCCTTGTTCGTGCTCGTGGTTCCGAACACACAATTAGTAAGTGACAGCCAATCGCAACCGTATAGCGTGCCGCCCGTCAAATTAATCGTATATGTCCCCGCCGCTGATGAGCCGATGTTGATTGGTGCGGCTTGGGTGCCGCGTGCGGTTAGGGTTTTGATTGATTGGGATGTTGCGGGGG
>CAIVVZ010000409.1 GCA_903909505.1 uncultured Desulfobacteraceae bacterium | reverse complement strand
TAAAAATAATCAATGATTCATTGGGACACTCCGCCGGCGACGAAGTTCTGAAAAAAGTTGCCGGCTTCCTGACTTCTTCGTTCCGTGCTGCCGACATTGTTTCACGGATTGGCGGCGACGAGTTCGCAGTGCTTATCTCAACGAGCTCCACCAGAGCGTTTGAGAAGGCCACCCGACGTATCAAAAAAAGTCTGGCTGAACACAATACCCTAAATCCAACGCTGCCGATCAGCCTATCAGTGGGCTTTGCCGTAAATCATCCCGGGGTGGCCTTAAATATGATGGCGTTATACAAAGAGGCTGACAATATTATGTACCGGGAGAAACTTCATCAAAAAACCAGCGCCCGCAGCTCCATTGTACAGGGGCTGATCAGAGCGCTGGAAACAAGGGATTTCATTGCGGAAGGTCATGGTGACCGTCTGCGGCGCTGGATCGAAGCATTTGCCCGCCGCCTGACCCTGCCTGAGTCAATCTTTGCCGATCTGCGGTTGTTCGCACATTTACATGACATAGGTAAAGTCGGCATCCCCGACAATATCCTGTTCAAACCTTCGCGATTGACTGAGGAGGAATGGGTCATCATGCGCCAACATTGCGAGATCGGTCATCGAATCGCCATGTCAACCCCGGACCTTGAGCCAATCGCCGAATGGATCATGTGTCATCAGGAATGGTGGAACGGCAGTGGCTATCCGCAGGGGATCCATGGTGAAGATATCCCTCTGGAATCCCGAATCCTATCCATTGTGGATGCCTATGACTCCATGACCAACGACCGGCCCTACCGGAAAGCGCTTTTCACCGAAACTGCCGTTGAAGAAATCAGACGCTGTGCCGGAACACAGTTTGACCCCCATCTGGTGGAGGAATTCACCCAGTTGATCAACGGCGCGTCTCACTGATCAGAATTTGTTCGGTTGACTTATGCTGTCGACAATTTCCCCATGCGCCATCGCTTTCGATTCAATGCGGATCTGCAGTTTTTTCTGCAGACCCGCTATTTGTTTTGCTTCCTGCTTGTCCACAATTAGAACGGACAGCCCTTTCTGCCCCGCACGCCCCGTCCTTCCGGCCCGGTGCAGGTAATCCTGGGGGTTTTCAGGCAGTTCAAGGCTAACCACGCATTCCACACCAGGAATGTCCAGTCCACGTGCAGCCAGATCAGAGGCGATCAGAATCTGGGCGCGCCCGGCCCGAAACGCCTCCATGGAAGCCTGGCGGTCAAACTTCACTGCGCTGCCATGAAGGCCCGCGACCGCAATCCCGTGGTGTGCCAGTTTGGAAACTGTCGCTTCTATTGCGGCACTGGTGTTGATAAAAACCAGTATGCGCGAAAGGTTGAGACTGGCCGATAATTTTCGCAGCACTTCGATTTTGTCACGCGAGTCAGCCAGAAAATATACATGCGCAATTTCAGCAGGAATCGCCGGCTTGTCCTGCACTGCAACAACCACCGGATCCTTGGTCCATTCCCCGGCTTTTGCCAATGCATCAGAAGTGATGGTCGCAGATACCAGCAGTAACTGCCGGTCCTTCTGTGTTGATTTAATTATGCCGCCCACGCTGGAACGGTTGTTGTCTTCGAGCAGCCGGTCGGCTTCATCCAACACAATTGTTTTGACGGTTTGCGCATTGATTTTGCGTTTTTGTATCAGTTCGAGTATGCGGCCGCTGGAACCGATGATAATGTG
>CAIVVZ010000408.1 GCA_903909505.1 uncultured Desulfobacteraceae bacterium | reverse complement strand
GTATCTTCATCCTTGTACTCAGCAGCCCGGGAAAGCCGGTGTATGGAATCCAGAGATGCAATCTGAAGGGCTTCCAGGGTTTTCCGCAGTTGAATCGTTTTTCGGGCAACCTCGGCTTCCAGTTGTTTCTGATAATTTCGAAGATAATCGTTGTAGGCTTTCACCTTGACCAGAGTTTGGACCCGGATTCTAAGTTCCGTTTTATCGACCGGCTTGCTTAAAAAATCATCCGCGCCGGCTTCCAGTGCCTTTATCCGGTCATTCACTTCCCGAAGCGCCGTTATCATGACCACCGGAATGATCCGGGTTTCTGCATCCTGCTTCAGGATCTTTACCGCCTCGAGCCCGTCCATCACCGGCATCATGATATCCATCAAAATCACGTCCGGCGACGTTTTCATCGCCATTTGCGTGGCTTCCTTGCCGTTTGAGGCCTTCAAAACATCATAGCCCATCGGCAGCAGCAGGGCTTCTATCAGCCGCAGGTTGCGGTCTTCATCATCTACAATCAATATGATCGGATTCTTTATCATGCACTTTTCCCATGATTTATCAGGTGATCAGGGTACGACCGTCTTGGAGTTCCCTGGCAGTCCTAAAAAGGAATCCATCACCTGTAACAGTTCCTTGACCTTGAAAGGCTTTGAGAGATATCCATCGCATCCTGCCTTGCGCATCCGTTTTTCGTCTCCATCCATTGCGTTTCCGGTCAGGGCCACAATGGGAATATGCCGGGCTGTCGGATCGGACCTGATCAACCGGATAGCTTCCAGGCCGTCCATTACCGGCAATTGAATATCCATAAAAATGAGATCGGGTTTTATTTCAATAGCCAGAGCAACGCCTTCCCTGCCATTGCCGGCCTCGATGACGGTATTCCCCTGATGGGTCAGAATGTCGCGGATCAGCTTCCTGTTAAGTGGTTCATCTTCAACGATCAGTATGGTTTTTTTCATAAACGTCCTCATTTCATAACCCATGTCGGCCGACACGGGAGATCGATCACAAAACGGCTTCCCTTTCCCGCCCCCTCGCTTTCGACCCGGATATCGCCGCCATGCAACTGTATGTACCGCCGGCATAAAGACAGCCCCAGTCCGGTTCCCGGAGTTTTATTAACTGCGCTATTCTGAACCTGATAAAAATCTTCAAATACTCTGTCCAGATGATCCGGATCAATACCGATGCCCGTATCTTCGACAATGATCCGAAGGGTATTCGATGTGGCGTCCGAGAATCGGGTCTTCAGGGCAACGCTGCCGCCATCCGGTGTAAACTTGAGGGCATTGGCCAACAGATTGAACAAAACCTGTTTGAGCTTTCTGCCGTCCGCATTGATCTGACAGGTTTCCATATCCAGAGGAATATCCAGATTTAGGTGAATTCCGTGTTTGATAGCCTTTTCACGAAACATGAGCATGCTGTCTTCCAGAATATCCATCACATAAAACCGCTCCAACTCCAGTTCCTGTCCGGCATCTACCTTGGACAAGTCCAGGATATCGTTAATGAGCAACAGCAGATGATTGCCGCTGGACAGGATATCCGAAACGTATTCCCGTTGTTTGTCATTGAGCGGACCGAAATATTCTTCCGACAGCACTTCGGAAAAGCCGAGAATGGCATTCATGGGCGT
>CAIVVZ010000407.1 GCA_903909505.1 uncultured Desulfobacteraceae bacterium | reverse complement strand
AACGGGAAAGCGACGGCATCGTCATGATGGATTTTCACCGCTGCATCGGGTGTCGGTTCTGCATGGCTGCTTGTCCTTACGGGGCCAGAAGCTTTAATTTCAGGGATCCCAGGCCGTTTATCAAGGAAACCAACAAGGAATATCCAACCCGAATGAAAGGGGTCGTTGAAAAATGCAATTACTGTGCTGAACGGATTGCGGTCGGGAAAATGCCGGCCTGCGTCGAGGCGTCCAGCGGCATCCTGACATTCGGAGATCTTTTTGATCCCAATTCCGCGGTCAGAGAATTGTTAAAATCCAATTTCACCATTCGACGGAAACAGAGCCTGGGCACTGAGCCCTCAGTTTACTATATCGTGTGAGGTGGTTATGCTTGAATTAGCCTTAAAAGGAAATAAAAAATATTTCGGCTGGATTACAGCGCTTCTGGTTCTCGTCGGGATCGGTTTTGGAGTTTATCTCCATCAACTCGGATTCGGTTTGGGAATCACCGGCATGAGTCGGGACGTATCCTGGGGATTTTATATTGCCCAGTTCACCTTTCTGGTCGGGGTTGCGGCCGGAGGCGTGATGGTGGTGCTCCCGTATTATCTACACAATTACAAGGCATTTGCCAAGGTCACCATTCTGGGTGAATTTCTGGCCATTGCCGCTATTACCATGTGTCTGCTCTTTATCGTGGTGGATCTTGGGCAGCCCATGCGGATGCTTAATGTTCTTCTTTACCCAACTCCCAATTCCGTACTGTTCTGGGATATGATTGTCTTGAACGGCTATCTCTTCTTGAACATCGTGATCGGCTGGAATGTTCTCGAGGCTGAAAGAAACAACGTGCATTACCCCATGTGGCTCAAGCCCCTGATCTACCTTTCCATTCCCTGGGCAGTGGGCATTCATACGGTCACAGCCTTCCTGTACTGCGGTCTTCCGGGAAGAGGATTCTGGCTCACTGCCATTCTGGCCCCCCGGTTTCTTTCCTCGGCGTTTGCCGCGGGTCCGGCCCTTTTGATTCTGCTGTGTATGATTATCAGAAAACTCACCAAATTTGATCCGGGCAAGGAGCAGATTCAGTCTCTGGCAAAAATCGTTGCATACGCCATCTGCTTGAATGTCTTTTTCCTTCTCTGCGAAGTGTTTGTGGTGTTTTACAGCCAGATTCCCGAGCACATGGATCATTTGAAGTACCTGTTTTTTGGGCTTCAGGGAAAGAGCTCTCTGGTTCCCTGGATGTGGACGTCCATGGTCCTGATGGTTTTCAGTATCATTCTTTTGGTCAATCCCGCCACACGCAAAAATGAAAGTATTCTGACGGTTGCCTGCCTGATGGTTTTTGCCGGCACCTGGATTGACAAGGGGCTGGGAATGATCTCGGGCGGATTTGTGCCGTCTCCCCTTCACCATGTTACGGAGTATGCGCCCACCTTTCCCGAGATTCTCATTACGCTGGGGGTGTACGGTGCGGGATTCCTGGTGCTGACCATTCTCTATAAGATGGCGATTGGCGTTAAGGAAGAAGTCCGGTCTTAATTATTCACCGCGTTAACTTTCGAAGGGCATCTTTTGAAATAAGATGCCCTTTTTTTATGAAAGTCGGCGGAAGGGTATGAAATTGTTCATTGAGCTTTCAGAAAAAATGACAACAGAAGCCGGCCGGAAATGGGAAGCACTGCAAGACGCCGCCCGTTGTCGGGGGATTGTCTTTTTGGAAGACACCTTCGGTGGATCCCTTCGGCCGGTTCTGGCGTTCAGCGACTTTGTGTCGCAAAGCTGCATCCGCTATCCGCTGATGCTTCAGGACCTGGTTCAGGGCGGGGACCTTTTCCGGTTGTATTCGAAGGAAACGTATGGCGCCAAACTTCAGCAATCCCTTCCGAAAGAACCGAATGAAACCTCCCTGGGAACATGTCTGCGACATTTCCGGCGAAGGGAAATGGTCCGTATTGCCTGGAGGGATCTGGCCGGATGGGCGGACCTTCAGGAAACCATGGACTGCCTGTCTTCCCTGGCGGATTCCTGTTTGAATTGTGTGGAAACGGTTTTGTACGACTGGCTTTGCCAGGAATACGGAACCCCCGTGAATGCCGAAGGAACGCCGCAAAGGCTGGTAGTGCTGGCGATGGGAAAGCTCGGGGCCGGTGAGTTGAATTTCTCATCGGATATCGACCTGATATTTGCCTTTCCGGATTCCGGCAATACGGTGAACGGGCCAGTGGAAATGAGCAACGAGGCTTTTTTTATCCATCTCTGCCGGCGGCTGATTGCCGTCTTATCCAAGCCGACTTCGGAAGGGTTTGTGTTCCGGGTGGACAGCAATTTAAGGCCTTTTGGCGAAAATGGCCCCCTGGTAATGAGCTTTGACAACATGGAGGATTACTACGCTCGTCAGGGCCGGGAATGGGAGCGTTATGCCTTAATCAAGGCTCGGGTGGCCGCGGGAGACCTTGAGGCCGGCTCCCGGCTTCTTTTGAGCCTTAGGCCCTTTGTGTTTCGCCGGTACCTGGATTTCGGTGTTTTTGACGCGTTGCGGGAAATGAAAATGAAAATTTCCCGGGAAGTCAGCCGAAAATCGATGGAGGGAAATATTAAATTGGGTCCCGGCGGCATTCGGGAAATTGAATTTTTTGGACAGATTTTTCAACTGACCCGGGGAGGAATCAGCCCCGATCTTCAGGACCGTTCAATTTTGAAGGTGCTGGGCTTGCTTGCCGGAAAACAGATCATATCACAGGAAGTGTATGATCATCTGCATCAGGCATATATTTTTTTGCGCCGAACCGAACACCGGCTGCAGGAATTCTCTGATCAGCAGACGCATCGCATTCCCACGGATTCAGAAGGATGCGAGCGTCTTGCCGCAGCAATGGGATTTTCAGGCTGCCAGGCATTTTTTGACGAATTATCAAGGCAGATGGACCGGGTCCATACGCATTTCAATACCCTTCTGGAAACCCCGCAATCAAGTCCTTCCGCAACTTCCGAGCTGTCCGTGGAGTCTGTTCTGAGTGGCATCTGGCTGGCGCCAGCGGACCGGGAACAGGATCAAAAAACGCTTCAGAAGCTGGGGTTTCTTCATCCCGATATGGTGCTGGATCTGCTGGATAGTCTTAGCAAGGATTCGGCCACCCGTGCGCTCAGCAGGGAAGGCCGGCAGCGGCTGGATCGCCTGATTCCCTTTCTTCTCAAAGAAACGCTTCCCCTGGATCAGCAGGATCTTGCCCTTAACCGGACCCTGGACATTCTGAAGGCCATAGAGCGTCGAACCAGCTATCTGGCGCTTTTGCTGGAAAATCCGCATGCCCGGATTCACCTGGTGAAGCTGGCTCATGCCAGCTCGATGATTGCCACGTTGCTATCCCGGCATCCGGCCCTTCTGGATGAGCTTCTGGATACCCGCACCCTGTACACCCCACCCGGAAAGGCAGAGCTGGAGGCTGAAATCGCGGAAAAAATGCGACTGATTCCTTCTCAGGATCTGGAATATCAGATCGAGCAGTTGTGTATCTTTAAACAGGTCAATATGCTTCGCGTGGCGGCCGCGGACGTGACCGGAACGCTTCCGCTCATGCGAACCAGTGATCATTTGACAGAGATCGCTGAAGCGGTGCTGAATCAGGTGCTGGAGCTGTGCTGGAATCACCTGGTTGCAAAACACGGAAAGCCTTCCAGTTCGCTTGAGGGCATGGCCTGCAGCAGAGGATTTGCGGTGATTGCCTATGGAAAACTGGGCGGAATCGAGCTGGGGTATGGCTCTGATCTGGACCTGGTATTTCTGCACGCCGGAGACCCCGGCGAAACCGATGGGGACACCCCGATTGACAATTCCCAGTTTTTTGCCCGGTTGGGGCAGCGGGTGATTCACATGCTGACCGCGCGAACTTCGGCCGGCTATCTCTATGAAGTGGACATGAGGCTGAGGCCCAGCGGCAGCTCCGGAGTCCTGGTCAGTGATGTGGATGCTTTTGAACAGTATCAAACCGAGAAAGCCTGGACCTGGGAACATCAGGCACTGGTAAGATCTAGGCCGATTGGCGGAGATATTCGGATCTGTGAACGATTTGAAGCCATTCGGCGAAGGGTGATCTCACAGATTCGGGAACCCGATGCCCTTTGCAGGGAAGTCGGGGAAATGCGCGAGAGGCTGCGAAGGGAACATGCCGGTAAGGATCCGGAGCGATTTGATATCAAACAGGATGTCGGAGGAATTGTTGATATTGAATTCCTGGTTCAATATCTCGTGCTTTCAAAATCCCATGATTATCCAGCGCTGCTTCAGTGGACCGATAACGTTCGTCTTCTGCAGACCCTGATTGAAACCGGATTTCTGCCGGATTATCAGGCCCATTTCCTTAAGGAAGCCTATCTGACTTATCGAGCGGTTGTCCATCGGTTAAACCTTCAGGAAAAACCGGCGGTTGTTTCCGAAGAACGGTTCCGGTCCCTGCGGGAAAACGTTTCGACGATCTGGAAGCACTACATGCTGACTTCGTAGGCGCCCGTCACTTAAAATTCCTTCTTTCTCTGTTGTCATACATCAAGCTGTTCTGATCGTCGTTTCAGTCAAATGGATATCCGGAGGGTCAAAAAAGCGGTGTTTAATCTGGAAGATCTGTGGATAACGTATCACGTCGTGGCCTGTGACTCGATTCAGATCGGGATTTAAGCCGAAATACCGAATGAATCGCCATTAATTTATATATTTGAATATTGACAATTCGGTCTTTTATCTTAATATCAGGCATAATATTTCAGGATCAATAGAGATAAATATTTTTATTGACTAAATGTCTAATATAAAATATAAATTATTTTTACAAATAAATTTTATTCAGGAATAGTTGCCATGGGAATCCAGGAAAGAAAAGAAAGAGAAAAAGAGCGGCGCCGGCAGCAGATTATCGTGGCGGCCAAACGGGTGTTTTCCGAAAAAGGGTTCAACAAGTCAACGATGGAAGACATTGCCAGCGAAGCCGAACTCAGTCCGGGAACCTTATACTTGTATTTTAAAAACAAGGAGGAGCTGTATGCATCCCTTTCATTGAGGATTCTGCAGTACCTTCATATTCGGGTCGAGCATGTCAATAAGGAAACGGAGCTATCGCCGGAACAAAAATTAGAGAAGCTGATCGAGGCCATGTATGATGTCTATGATTTTGATCCGCTGATTATCATCAACATGTTCCACCTTCAGTCCAGCGAAACGCTTAAAAATCTGTCTCCCCGGCTCATGACCCAGATTGAGGAGCTATCCCGTAAATCCATCGGCGCCATTTCAAGCATTTTCAGGGAAGGTGTCGAGAAAGGCGTTTTTATCGAAAAACACCCGGTTGCCCTTTCGGATATCTTCTGGTCGCTGTTTTCCGGGGTTGTCCTTTGGGAAGCCAGTAAGAAAATCATGAATGAAGATAAGGATTATTTGAAAAAAACCCTGGCCATTGCCTTTGAAATTTTCTCTCAAGGTGTGAAAAAAGAAAAATCCGCGCTCAAATAACACCTTATCTCATACCGTCATTTTTGCGGCATCCTTGAAATTGATCGTCAGTTCATATTCGCTGGTGCATGGCACTCTGGCAATTTTAAATCCCAGCTTTTTGCCAAGGGCCAGCATCTGTGTGTTTTCGGTCAGTACGACGCCCATCACGCTTTCAACGCCGCGCCTTTTTGCAATAGACAGGCACTGGCTGAGAAGCTCCGCGCCAATCCCCTTGCCCTGGCAGGCATCGCTGACGATAACGGCAAATTCTGCATGACTCTGTTTGATGTCCAGAATCACCCTGGAGACACCCAGCATTTTTTCCTCCCCCTCGATTTCCTGAATAGCCACCAGCGCAATCTCCCGATCATAATCGATCTGTGTAAATCGCACCAGCATGCTGTTTTGAAAGCTTCTTAAAGGGGTAAAAAACCGCATGTATATGCTTCGCGGGGAAAGAGATTCATACAGCGCAAGCAGCAGCGGCGCATCTTCCGGTCGAATGGGCCGAATCAGCAGTTCTCCGAAACCTTCGCGGGTCACTTTGTTTTCGAACTCATTGGGATAGGGGCTGATGACCAGATGCAGGGGGGAAGGTGTCGACGAAGGCCTTACAATCACCCTTGCATCCACCGCGCTTGCCCAGGTATCTCCCAGAAACAGGGGGTTGATGTCCAGTTCCTCAATGTGTTCGATGTCGGTGACAAGCTGAGATACCCGCATGAGGATTTCTTCCAGAAGTTCAATGCGTACCGAAGGCAGATTCCGAAATCCACCGAGAAGCCTGCTGATCTTTGTTTCTTCAATGAGTATTCTCGCCAGGTGCCGGTTAATGGGCGGCAGGGCAAAGGCATGATCCCTGAAAACGTCGGACAGACTGCCGCCGGTCCCAAACACCAGCACCGGTCCAAAATCCGGGTCTTTTTTAGCGCCGATCTTCAGTTCATGATGGGGCAGGGTGAGAACCGGGTTGACAGGAATCCCATAAGCAGCCAGCAAGTCTTTTGATTCAATCTCGGTCATTTCATGACGGCCGCTTTGAATATGGGATTCGACCAGGGATCGGGCCTTGTCCCGGTTAAATTCCAGCCTGCGATGAAATTTTGGCGGAATTTCCTGTAGCACCTCAATATTTCGTGCATAGCGGTATAGATCCATAAATGCGCGCACCGCCCGTTCCGGAGTGTCAAAAGTCGGAATACCGGCGCGATTAAAAATAAGACGGGCAGGTGCTACGCTTTCTCCGCCCATCCAGGACGTAATGACCGATTTGGGTTTATCCTGAAGATAAGCGCTGAGCGATTCGGCAATACGAACGGGTTCGCTCATGGCAAGCGGTGAAAAGAGGACCAGCACGCCGCTGACCTCCGGCGCGTTCAGGCAGATGTCAACGGCTTTCAGGTAGCGCTCCGGGCTGGCGTCTCCCATGATATCCACCGGGTTTGAACGGCTCCAGTAGGCGGGAAGCACCTGATCCAGCTTTTGAGAGGTTTCAGAACTCAGGACGGCAGGTGCCTGTCCATAATCCTGCAACATGTCGACTGCCATGACTCCCGGCCCTCCGGCATTGGTAATGATGGCAAGGCCGGCCCCGGCAGGTGGCGGCTGCTTGGCCAGAAGTTCTGAACAATCAAAGAGTTCTTCAAAAGTTTTTACCCGGACAATGCCGGCCCGTTTGAAAGCAGCATCGTAAATGGCGTCAATGCCGGCAGCGGCGCCGGTATGAGAGGCAGCCGCAATAGCGCCGGATTGTGTTCTGCCGGACTTAAGTGCAATGATGGGTTTTACGCGGGACACTGCCCGTGCCGCGCTCATAAAATTTCTGAAATGACTCAGGCATTCGACATACATGACAATGCTGCCGACATAAGGGTCGCTTCCCAGATAATCGATCACATCTCCGAAATCCACATCCAGCATGGAACCCAGGTTGACCACATGGCTGAAGCCAACCTGGTCCGTCGTAGACAGATCGAGAATGGATGAACAGACGGCGCCGCTCTGGGAGATAAATGCCGTTTTTCCCGGAATTGGCATGCGGTGAGACAGGCTGGCGTTTAAAAACGAGCGGGAACTGATAATGCCGATACAGTTGGGACCGATTACTCGCAGGCCGAAGGCCTCTGCCTTCTGGCGGATAGCCGTTTCGATCTGTCTGCCTTTTTCGCCGGTCTCCTTTCCCCCTGCGGATACGATGACCACGCCGCCCATTCCGGCATTGCCGCATGCTTCAACAATTCCGGGGGCATCTGCGATATCGGTGGCAATAATGCCTAAATCCACTGGGGAGGGGATCATATCAACGCTGCTGAAGGCCTTATATCCCATGATCTGGCTGCGACGCGGATTTACCGGAAATATTTCCCCGCCAAACCCGCCTTCCTTCAAATTGCGCATCATGATGGCGCCAATGCTGTCGGGTTTCTGGCGGGCACCGATAACGGCAATGGATTTGGGTCTAAACATTCTGTCTATGTTGTGAATGCCCATGAAGATATCGCCCCTGATAATAAAAGGATTGCAAAAAGACGTCGGAAAATCAGGCTTCCCTGCCCGTCAAAGCAATTCCTGATTTGTTGGAAAAGTCGAACAGCGGTCAGAGTGGGAAGCTGACCGCTGTAGGTCAAAATTTCTGTTGGCGGCTACTGATAGATCTCACGGTTGTTGTTCCGATGATCCACCATATAAAGCAGGGTTGCTTTTCCCTGAAGCGCTGCTTTCAGTTTTTTTAGTTTTGAACGATCAATGCTGTACATGCGGATATAAACGTTCCGGTATCCTTCGGGCGCCTTCTCATAGGATGTCAGAATGCTGGCAATTCTTCCCCCGAACTGGCGGATGATTTCGGAAACTTCCAGGATGGAGCCGGGTCTGTCTTCCAGGCAAAAGGCAAACTGGATACCCCTTTTCCCAATGCCCGTAAGGGAAATAATCACCTTGAACAGATCGGTATGGGTAATCACTCCAACGACTTTGCCGTCATTATCCACAACCGGGACGCCGGATATCTTATTGGCCATCAGCAGTTCAGCGGTTTCTTCTATCGTGTAATCCGGTGGAACCGATATCGGGTTCGACGACATGATGTCATTGACCTTAATGGTTGAAATCAGATAGAGCAGCTCGTGAATTTCAAGGGTCGTGGCATCGGATGCCGACGCCTTTTTCAGATCCCTGTCCGTTAAAACGCCCACAAGACGGTTTTTGTCCATGACCGGCAGCAGGGTAATCCGATGGGTTTTCATCAGATTCATGGCTTCCTGCATGGAGCTGTTTTTATCTATTGTAATGGCGGGTTTGTTCATCCAGTTTTTTACAAGCATATAAATTGCCTCCGGTCAAATAAGGTTAATATGACGGCCAGAAATGCGAATACTTGGATCTTTAGTTCTTGAATTTTGTGTAAAATTTCTACACAACCCTCAGACTCAATAACGGAACTGGAGATCTGCGGAATAGTTTTTCAGCGGTTGAGCCGAACAGAACACCGGCGATGTTGCCTCTGCCCCTGGAACCCATGACTGCAAGATCGGACTGGGTGTCTGTTATGGCCTGAACCAGCTCCACAAAAGGCGCTCCTGTTTTAATTATCTTCTGGTACTTCAGGTGGGTCACTCTCAGATCGTGCATCATCGCATCCATGGCCTGAAGTCTTTCGTTTCTGGTCTGATCAATGTATTCCTGAGCGCTCATTGAACTGATATTGAGGGATAATTTGCTGACAATATCAATATCGCGCTGATTGATGACGTTTGCAAGAACCAGATCGGCATTCAAAGGTACAGCAAGGTTCACGGCATATTCCAGAATAAATTTTGAAAATTGTGAAAAATCTATGGCCACAAGAATCCTGTGAATCGTTTTCATGTTTCTTCCTTTCGAGGCAGAGAGAATGTATGAATATCAAAAGCAAAGAGTATGCCGATAAAAACCAAGATATCAACAATTCGGTTTAATTCAATGATATGTTATGGATATTTTGTTTTTTATGGCTTTATTCGGTCATAATGAATAAAAACAAGCTGTCGAATTATTTTTCAGATTGTAAAGCCAGCGCACGTGCATGAAGGATAAACGATGTTCCTCTTGATAATCATTGGTGAATAAGATAAATCTTACCAAGTCGTAATCTTTCAGATGACGCCATGCATTGCTTTAAAAAAAGGAGGATATAAATGCAACGAAACAATTACTGGGCTGATCGATATATTGAAAAACAGAAAACCGGTGAAGAAGCTATCCGATTGATCCGGCCGGGGCAGCGGGTGTTTATCGGGTCTTCCTGTGGTGAGCCTCAACACTTGGTTCGCGTGCTCTCCGAAGCTTCCAGCTATTTTACCGATATTGAAATTGTCAGGCTGCTTTCGCTTGAAAGCACGCCGTTAACTTTGATTGCCAATAAAACCCAGGATCAGATCTTAAATATCAGATCGTTTTATCTGGGATCGGCCAAACCCAAAAGCCTGTCTCGAAACATGCGGTTTATTACGCCCATGAATCTTTCGGCGATCCCCCGGCTTTTCAAAAGCAGAAAACTTCCCATTCATGTGGCATTGATCCAGGTGTGTCCGCCGGATGATTTCGGATGGATGAGCCTAGGGATTTCAGTGGATATCACCATGGCAGCGGCCCGATCCGCGGATATTGTTATTGCCCAGGTGAACCCCCGAATGCCCAGGGTCCTGGGCAGAAGTTTCATTCACGTCAATGATGTGGATGTGTTGGTGGAATACGAAGAGCCGCTCCTGACGGTCGGCAAAGCCCCCGAGCTTGAATCCGCCAATAATATCGGCAGAATGATCGCAAGACTCATTGACGATGGCTCTACCCTTCAGATCAGTCCGGGGACAACACCTATCGCCACCATGCTGGCGTTGTCGGACAAGAATGATCTTGGGATTCATTCTCAGTATTTAACAAATGATATCATGAATTTATATGCAATGGGGGTCATCACTAACCGGTACAAGGGGTATAATGATGGAAAAATCGTTGCCAGCTGTGCTATTGGAGATCCGAATCTGTATGAATTCGTTAACGATAACCCGGCCATCGAGTTCCATCCTTCGGAATATGTGAATGATCCGGGGGTGATTGCCCGGCATCGCAACATGGTGTGTCTCAATGTGGCCACGGCGATAGACCTGACCGGGCAGGTTGCCGCCGATTCCCTGCCGTATAACCAGTTTTCCGGCGTTACCGGCATGATGGATTTTATCCATGGCGCTGCCCAGGCTGAAGGGGGAAAATCCATTCTTATGGTGCCTTCCACGGATTCCCGGGGGAAGAAAAGCCGGATTGTCCCCATGCTCAGCGACATGGCCGTGGTGGTTCCCAGAGCGGATGTCCACTATGTGGCCACGGAGTACGGGGTGTTTAATTTATTTGGAAAGAGTTTTCAGGAGCGGGCTCTGGGCATGATCAGCATTGCGCATCCGGATTTTCGGGATGAACTGTTTTATGAAGCCAAAAAAATGGGCCTTTTCAGTGCAGAGAGAACCCTGACAGAATCCATTCATGGCATTTATCCGGTCAGCCTCGAGGAAGTACGAAAAATCGACGGGGAATCGGTTACCATTCGCCCGGCCAAGCCGGTGGATGAAAGACGGATTCAGGAACACTATTATAGCCTGGACAAAAATGACGTTATCTCCCGGTTTTTTCATGAAAAAACCAGTTTCCTCCGCAATCAGGTCGAGGGTATTTCCCAAATTGATTATGTCAAAAACCTGAGCATGCTGGCTGTGGTTGGTGAATTTGGCTTTGGCAAGGTGGTTGCGCTGGGCGAATATCTGATCGATGAAAATAAAAACATGGCGGAAGTGGCTTTTTCGGTGAACAGAGAGTGGCAGGGAAAAGGGCTTGCTCGCATACTGATCCTGAAACTGGCCGAGGCTGCAAGGGAAAATGGTATTTCCGGGCTGATCGCCTACACGTCCCATGATAACATGGCCATGAAAAATCTGTTCAAAGTCCTGCCATACAAGGTCAAGACTGCTTTTGATGATGATGTTCTGGTCCTAAGCTGTAATATTTCAGAGCCAAAGGAAAGTAATCGAAGGATACATTCAAGATCAGATTGTTTCCTCACAACAAGGAAATCACCGTTAAGGAAGGGGAAACCCTGATTCGGGCCGCCATGGAAGCCGGCGTCCATATCAATGCTTCCTGTGGCGGCGAAGGCGTTTGCGGAAAATGTCGCGTCATTGTCGAGTCCGGTGCTGTGGAAGGCGGTATTACCGAAAAGCTCAGCCAGAAGGATCGGGAGGCCGGGTACCGGCAGGCCTGCCTGTCTCTGGTGAAGAGCGACCTGATTGTAAGAATTCCCGTGGAATCCTCAATCGATGCCAGCGTGCTGAACATGCAGAGCACCCCTCGCTGTACCGCCAGAATCAAGGAAATGAATCTGGAAGACCTGAAGGACAAGGGCCTGTTTGTTCCGCCGGTTGAGAAAAAATACCTGGAGCTACCGGTGCCGACGGCTCAGGACAATCTTCCGGATGTGTCCCGCCTGGTCGGTTTTTTGAAACTGGAACATGGTGAGCACCGGCTGGCAGTGGATCTTCCGGTAATTCAAAAGATTCCGGATATCCTCAGGGAAGCTGATTTTAAAATTACCGCAACCCTTGCAAGGCCAGTTCATCCGGGAAGAAAAACCCACATCATCAACATTCAGCCGGGCGATACGACGCAACGCAATTATGCCATTGCCATGGACATCGGTACCACCACCCTCTACGGCCAGTTGATCGACCTGATTACCGGCGATGTTCTGGCCCAGTTCGGTGATTTTAATGCCCAGATCAGTTATGGGGAAGATGTGATCAGCCGGATCATGTATGCTGAAAAACCCGGGGGTCTTGAAAAACTGCAGGAGGTGGTGATTGGCGTCATCAATACGCTGATTCAAAAAATGGTTAAAAAAGCCAGGATCGACCTGGATGAAATTTCCACCATTACCCTTGCCGGCAATACCACCATGACCCAGCTTTTGCTGAAGGTCAACCCCCGGAGCATTCGAAGATCGCCCTATGTGCCGACGTCATCGATCTATCCGCCGTTAAAGGCCGTGCATCTGGGAATCGCGCTGGGGGATCATGTGACCGCCCTGGTTTATCCGCAGGTTTCAAGCTATGTCGGCGGAGATATCGTTGCGGGTGTCATGGGCTCCGGCATGTATCTGACAGAGGAACTCACCCTGTACATGGACATCGGAACCAATGCCGAGATCGTCATCGGCAACAAGGACTGGCTGGCCTGCGCCGCCTGTTCGGCGGGTCCGGCCTTTGAAGGCGGCGGCATCACCTTTGGCATGCGGGCCACCAAAGGGGCAATCGAAGATTTTTCCATGGATCCCCTTACCCTTGAGCCCATGAATATTACCATCGGCAATGTCCGGCCCAAGGGGATCTGCGGATCGGGTCTGATTATCATGGTTGCCACCTTGTTTGAGTTGGGGGTGATCGACAATCTGGGAAAATTCAGCCGGAACCTTCAAACGCCCCGCATCCGACAAGTCGATGGAATTTGGGAATATGTCGTGGCGTGGGCAGCGGAAACACAGATTGACCGGGATGTAGTTCTCTCAGAGCCGGATATTGACAATTTGATTCGCGCGAAAGGCGCTATTTACAGCGGATGCATGACACTTTTGGAAGAAGTCGGACTGACGGTAAAGGACCTGGATCGCATCATCCTGGCAGGGGGATTCGGCAGTTATGTGGATCTGGAAAAAGCCATGACCATTGGCCTTCTCCCGGAAATGGATCCGGGCCGGGTGACTTTTATCGGCAATGGGTCTTTGATGGGTGCAAGGATGAGTGCGCTGACCAACCGGATTCGCCGGGATGTGGTGGAAGTGACAAGAAAAATGACCAATTTTGAGCTCTCGGAAACCCATTCCTATATGGATAATTATGTGGCGGCTCTCTTTTTGCCTCATACGGACATGAACCAGTTTCCCAAAATCAAGGCCCGCCTGGAAGCCCGAAGGGCTGGGCAAAAAGCAGGGGGCAGTGATCAGTGATCACAAATTATTCACGTTTCATTACGTTATCAATGTAAAGGGGGAATTTATGGCAGGAATCAATAAGGCCATCATTGTTGGCCGGCTGGGAAAAGATCCCGAAATGCGCTACATGCCGGACGGCACGGCTGTGGCCAATTTTTCGGTCGCCACTTCCGAGGATTGGAAAGATAAAGCAACCGGAGAGAAAAAAGAGCGTACGGAGTGGCATCGCATTGTGGCCTTCAGAAAACTGGGCGAGATCTGCGGTGAGTATCTCGCCAAAGGAAAGCTGGTCTATATCGAGGGCCGCATTCAGACCCGTGCCTGGGATGATAAGGACGGGAATAAACGCTATACCACCGAGATCGTTGCCTCGGACATGCAGATGCTGGGATCCAAGGACGAAGGGGCGAAAAAGAGTTCCGGCGAGTTTGATTCCGGATTCAAGGGGGGCGGGAATTTTCCCAGATCCGAAGGGCCGGTAGGCGAAGATGACATTCCATTTTAAATTCTTATGATTTCCGATCGCTCGATTACTGCGCGCGATTTGGACGGCCTGTATCAGCAGTATAACCGTCGTGAACGGGTGCATCCGGACCCGCTGGTGTTTTTGTATGCCTATGCGGATGTTCGGGACCGGGAGATCGCAGGGCTTCTGGCCTCTTCCCTGGCGTATGGTCGCGTTGCGCAGATTTATAAAAGTCTGTGCTGCGTGCTGGAAAAGATGGGGCCGTCGCCCCTGAGTTTTTTGAACCGCTCGACCCGTCAGTCCCTGACCGAGGCATACGGCGGTTTTTCCCATCGGTTTGCCACCGGCAAGAATCTGGTCAATCTGATGCTGATGATAAAGGATGTGTTGGATCGCTACGGATCGATTCACGGCTGCTTTGTTTCGGGCCTGACGATCGAAGCCGAGACGTTGCTACCCGCTCTGACGCGATTTGTTGCCGCATTCACCGCCGGGAATGCGCAGGGACTGGGGCATCTGATTCCTCTGCCGGAGCGGGGTAGCGCCTGTAAACGCTTGAATCTGTTTTTGCGGTGGATGGTTCGAAGGGATGACGTGGATCCAGGAGGATGGGATCAGATTCCGGCTTCAAAGCTGATCATTCCGCTGGATGTTCACATGCACCGGGTTGGGGTTCGCCTGGGATTTACCCGGCGAAGGCAGGCGGATATGCGGACGGCGCTTGAAATCACCCGCGCTTTCAGGCAAATAATACCCGAAGATCCGCTTCGGTATGATTTTACCCTCTGCCGCATGGGGATGGATGGTGTAAGTATTATGTGAAAAGCCCCCCGGCCCCTCTTTTTCAAAGTGGGGAATAACACTTTCATACTTTGTTGTGGTTGAAAAGTGGCAATAAGTTGGTGAGGCGATGATATATGCCGATTTATGAGTTTTATTGCAAGAGCTGTAATACCCTGTATAATTTTTTTTCTAAAACGATCAACATATCCAAAACACCGTCATGTCCGAAATGCGGGATCCATCCGTTATCCCGGCAGATGTCTGCATTTGCTTTCACGGGAAAGGCCAGGGAAGACAGTAGGATGGATGATCTTCCTTTTGATGAAAGCAAAATGGAGCAGGCCATGCAGATGCTGGCAGGCGAAGCTGAAAATATCAATGAGGACGATCCCCGTCAGGCGGCCAATTTAATGCGTAAACTCACGGACATGACCGGCATGGAAATAGGACCGGGAATGCAGGAAGCCCTTCGGCGGATGGAAAGGGGCGAAGATCCGGAACAGATCGAATCGGAAATGGGGGATGTTCTGGGAGAGGAAGAGCCCTTTCTGCTGTCCGGAAAAAAAGGAAGAATCGTAGCTGGCAAGCAAAATGCGCCGCTGCGGGATGATACATTGTATGATTTGTAAGACAGCAGTCAGGGTGCGGCGGTAAATACCGCACTTCTGAACGGTTATGATTTTGATCTCAATGCGTGTAAAAACAGAAAGACGAATAAATGAAAACAGAAAACCTGCGCTGTCTTAGTTGTGGAGAAAAACTCGTACTGCAGAAAACGTGACGATCAGCGGTTCTAAGCTGCAGGGTCTGCGGCAGACGATATCCGCTGGATAAATTTATTCAGGATATGGATGATGCCCTTGAGGAAACACTGGGAAATACCCGGTGCGATCGGCTGTGATGCCGGCGGTATGTCCAGAAATTTTCAACTCATCATTGAATATGACGGCACCCGATTTTTCGGCTGGCAGCGCCAGGTGGATAAACCCACCATTCAGGCGGAAATCGAGCGGGTTCTCAGCCTAGTCACCCGGCAGCCTGTCATTTTGAAAGGATCCGGCCGAACGGATGCCGGAGTTCATGCCCTTGGGCAGACAGCCAGTTTTCATTGCGATACCCGGCTGACCCCGAAAACATTTCTGCGGGCCTTGAACGGCCTTCTTCCCGGTGATATCGTCATTCGGGACTGCTGTGAAGTGCCGGATGGCTTTCATGCGCGATATGATGTCCTGGCCAAAACCTATCATTACCAAATCCTGAATCATCCGGCACCTTCTGTCGTGGAACGGCATTTTTCTTGGCATATCCAGAAACCGCTGAACGTCAAGGCCATGAGCGAATCCCTTTATTGCCTGGTGGGAACACATGACTTCAAAGGATTTGAGGGCATCGGAAGTCCCCGTACGCATACGATCCGAACGATTCATCTGGCGGAAATCATTAAAAACGGAAATGACCGCTTGAGGGTTGTCATCAAGGGAGATGGATTTTTGCGGTACATGGTCCGAAACATTGTCGGCACGCTGGTTCGCATCGGAATGGGAAAAATGCCTCCCGCGGACATGGAGCGCATTTTGCTTTCAAGGGACAGGAATCTGGCCGGCGCAACTGCGCCGGCTCAGGGGCTTTTTTTGGTTGAAGTCCAGTATGAATGATGTGGGCTTACGTGAAACAGGCAAAAGAGACAATGACTCATTTGCCTGTTTCACGTAACTTTAGTTTGGCTTGAGCTGAGATCTTTCACGCCTTGAAGAACCGTATCAAAGAGAAGCGGGATATCGGCTTCTTCCAGACAGGAAAAAGCCACCCGCAGTTTTTCCGACCCGATGGAAATGAGTCCAACCCCATATTGGTTCAGCAGATGTAGCCGAAGGTTCTCGGCGTTGACCGTTTTCAGGCGGATACACATGAAGTAGCCGGAATTAAAGGGATAGACCTGCCAAGCATCCTGATATTTGGGGTCCTGGAGCACCGATTTTACGCGGTTTGCCCTGCGTTTGAGGATTTCAAATTTTTCCTGTTTTTCAGAAGGATTGTTCTGATCCTGCATGGATTTTAATACCAGGGTTTCGCTTAAATGAGACGCATTGGATATGGATCCCCGGACAGCTCCCGCGGTCTTTTTTTCAAGGGCATCATAAACCGGACGGGCGTCTCCTTCAATGGCAGCGCCATAGGTGATAAAACCCACCCGAAGACCCCAAACAAAGCTTTCCTTGGTTGCCCCGTCCAACTTGATAGCCATCAGCCGAGGGTGTTTCCCGCAAAGACGGGCAAACAGAGACTCCTTGAGCGTGTCCTCTTCGTAAAACAGTCCAAAATAGGCGTCATCCATTACTGCCACAACCTGAGCGCCGTTTTGGGCGGCTTGCGTTAAAATTTCAACAATCCGGTTGCCCTCGGATTCCGTAACCGTATACCCTGTCGGGTTATTGGGGAAATTCAGCATCACAATCAGCTTGTTGCAAAGCGCGGTTTGGGCTTTGACCGACTCCTCAAAAGCCTTTAGATTGAACCCTCCGGCTTCGGAAAACAAGGGATAGGTTTTAAGTTTGGCGTTTTTTCGAACATCCAGAATCAGGCTGTAATTGCCCCACATCATGTCCGGAAAAATCACCACATCTCCCGGCTCTACCCATACATCCGCAAACACGCTGATGGCATGGGTGATCCCGCTGGTGACCACCGGAAGACTGATGGCCTTTCCCCGGAGGGAGGGGTTTTTCTGAAAAAGCGATTCCTGCCACAGTTTTCTTAATGCCGGCAGCCCGAAAGACGGGGCGTATGTCAGGGCGGCTTCGGGCTGGATTCCGTGAATGGCGTTCATGACCGATGGGAAATGCATGGTCCGGCCTTTTTCAGTAGCGATTCCAATGGTTGCATTGAGTTTGTGGGCTTTTTCCTTTGCTTCGGCGCTCTGGCTTAGAATTCCCTTGGGAAAGTAAAGGTTTTTTCCAATGGTGGACAGCATTTCCAGGATGTAGGAACTGCCTTTTTCAATGTCCTGATTCAATTGTTCTGCAAGCGGGTTCATGACTTATTTCTCCATAGAAAAATGGTATAGCGGGATTCTCTACTTGAGTCTCCCCTTCTTTGAAGATTCTATAACCCATAACGAAAGCCGAATCAATAGAATAGGGAGACGCGGAATCGTAAATAAAATGCAGCATGGTGATTTAATGAAACGCTTGACAAAAGGATTTCATTCACGTTACGAGAAAAAGAAAGGTTATGCGAAATTTTTAGGGTGTCAACCTCACCGGATTTACGGAGAAAATTATGAGAATCAAATCCTCACGATTGATTGCATGGTGGTTTTTTGTCACCGGTGCGTTTGCTGTATTGGCCATTGCAGCCGTTGCATCCAATGAAGAGCCTTCTAAGATTGAACTGGAATCCGGTATATATTACACGGTCAAAAAAGGAGATACGCTCTGGGATATATCAAACCGGTATTTTAATACCCACTGGCGATGGCCTCAGATCTGGAGTGAAAACCAGCAGATTATGAACCCTCACCTGATTTTCCCAGGAGAGAGGCTCAGGCTATTCCATCAGATCTGGGATGCACCCCTTGCACCGGAAACGCCTGATCAATCCCGGATCCCATCCCTGGTTGATCAGCCGGTAATGGAATCCAGGTATTTTGTATACTCCTCAATTCATCGTATTGGATTTGTCAAGGAACAGCCGGTTGAGGCTTCAGGTCGGATTACCCTGATCAAGGGGGATAAGAATGTTCAAAAAACGATATTGGGTCAGGATGAAAGCATCTATGTAACTTCGGCTGGAAACACGCCTTTGAAGGTGGGGGATGTTTATGCGGTATATCGCTCGCCAGTGCCGGTAAAAGATCCTGAATCGAAGAATCCTGTCGGCGTTCAGTATTACAAGACAGGGTTGATTCGGATTGCTGAAAGCCGACAGGATTATGCGGTCGCGAAGGTCGAAAAAGCGTTTCGTTCCATCATGGTAAATGATGTCCTTCTGCCGTATGAGCCGGTATCGTCAAAAATTCAGCTGATTCCCGGAAAAAGCGGTATCGATGGGAAGATTTTTATGGCTGAAGAAGGCAGCGTGGTATTCGGGAATGACGTGGTTGCCTTTATCAACAAAGGGTCGGAAGATGGTATTCAAACGGGTCAGACTTATGCCATCTACGATGAGTATTCCATTGAATCCGTGCTTGATACAGTTGATTTCGGGTCGCTTCTTGTCCTTCATACCGAGGCCACAACCGCTACCGTGCTGATCCTCCGATCGGACAGAAGCATTCAGCCGCCCGGAAAATTCCGAAGCCCGTCTTCTTCCCAGAATCTTTAACTGGATTGGATATCGAACAAGAAGCTGCGATAGCAAGGTGATATAGGAAAACAAACATCCCTGCCAAAATGTATAAATCGGTTTGTCTTGTCTTGATGTCATCAAAATAGTATGAAATAACATTTTAACATATTGCAATAGATTCAATAAACCGTCTATCACTCCATGAGTGATCAGAGGGGTCTTCCCGTGGACCCTGCGAAATGGGAATCGGATTCATATATAACATCAAGGGAATATCAATATGAAACGCGCATTGATTACCGGCGTTACTGGGCAGGATGGAGCCTATCTGGCAGAATTTCTGCTGGCCAAAGGATATGAAGTCCATGGTATCAAACGGAGAGCATCTTCTTTTAACACCCGCCGGGTGGATCATCTCTATCGGGACCCACACGAGACCGATGTGCATTTTTTGATGCATTACGGCGATCTGACCGATGCGACCAATCTGATCCGAATTGTTCAGGAAGTGAAGCCGGATGAGATTTATAATCTGGCAGCGCAAAGCCATGTCCAGGTGTCGTTTGAAACTCCGGAGTATACGGCCAATTCAGACGCTCTGGGTGCACTGCGGATTCTGGAGGCCATTCGGATTCTGGGCCTTGAAGCCCATACCCGCTTCTATCAGGCGTCAACCAGTGAAATGTATGGGAAAGTGCAGGAAATTCCTCAAAAAGAGTCCACGCCGTTTTACCCCAGAAGCCCTTACGGTGCAGCCAAGGTTTATGCGTACTGGATTACGGTGAACTATCGCGAAGCCTATCGGATGTTTGCCTGTAACGGGATTCTGTTCAACCATGAATCTCCGGTGCGCGGTGAAACATTTGTCACCCGGAAGATCACCCGTGCGGTTGCCAGAATCCGGTTGGGACTTCAGGACCGGCTTTATCTTGGCAATCTCAATTCCCAGAGAGATTGGGGATATGCCGGAGACTATGTGGAGGCGATGTGGCTGATGCTTCAGCAACAGGCGCCGGAGGATTTTGTGATTGCAACCGGCAAGGCCCATTCGGTCCGTGAGTTTGTAGAAAAGGCATTCGATGCCATTGGAATCCATCTGGTCTGGAGAGGTTCCGGCATCGAAGAAACCGGTGTGATTGATACGGTCTCCTTTTCTGAAAATTGTAAAAACAGCCTGAAAAAACCGCCAGAACCCGGTCAGATTGTTGTCAGCATCGATTCCCGGTACTTCAGGCCCGCGGAAGTGGAGTTTCTGCTGGGGGATCCAACAAAGGCCGAAACGGTTCTGGGGTGGAAACCCAAAATGGATTTTGAAGAACTGATTCGAATCATGGTGGAAAAGGATATGATGGAAGCGCGAAAGGATTTTCTGGTTGAGAAGGAAGGCTTTCAAATTTACAATCATTTCGAATAACCCGAGGATGGTGTGATGCTCCCCGTACCCCCTTTGACAATGGATTCACGGATTTTTGTTGCAGGCCATCGCGGCATGGTGGGATCGGCGATTGTGCGATTTCTGAAGGCCGGCGGGTATAAGCGTCTGATTACCCGGACTCACCGGGAACTGGACTTGATGGATCAACTGGCGGTGCGCCAGTTTTTTCGGTCCGAATCCATTGATTATGTCGTTCTTGCGGCTGCAAAAGTCGGCGGGATTCTGGCAAATAATACCTATCGGGCGGATTTCATTTATCAGAACCTGATGATCGAATGCAATGTGATTCATGAGGCATTCAGCGCGGGAGTCCGGCGCCTGCTGTTTCTGGGAAGCTCCTGCATTTACCCAAAACATGCGCCTCAGCCCATGAAAGAGGCGTATCTGCTTTCCGGCGTTCTTGAACCCACCAACCAGCCCTATGCTATTGCAAAAATTGCCGGTATCGAGCTGTGTCAGTCCTATAACCGCCAGTATGGAGTCCGGTATCGCTGTGTCATGCCCACCAATCTCTATGGTCCGAATGATTCCTATGACCTGAATAATTCCCATGTCCTGCCGGCGCTGATTCGAAAATTTCACCTTGCCAAACTGGTGGAAGAAAGCAACTGGAGCGCCATTCAAAAAGACGAAGCTGTCTTTGGTCCTGTTCCGGATTCTTTTCGAACGCATCTGGGTATTCCCTTTCGATATGGTACGGGCATCTTAGAGGGGGAAGCCCCGAAACCTGCCGGTCCCGGATTTCCGAATGTTCTGTTGTGGGGAACCGGTGCTGCCCGTCGGGAATTTCTTCATGTGGATGATATGGCATCGGCAGCGGTATTTATCATGCAACTTGGGGACAGCCTCTATGACCAGGCAACGCAGAACGGACAAATTTCCCATATCAACATTGGAACCGGCGAGGATTTAACCATTCGTGATCTATCGGAAAAAGTTCAAGCCGTGACCGGGTATTCGGGCAAGGTGCTCTGGGACCACACCCAGCCCGACGGAACGCCTCAAAAGCTTCTGGATGTCTCTGTCTTAACCCGCTTGGGATGGAAACCCGGCATTTCGCTGCCGGAAGGACTTCAGCAGACTTATCAGGCTTATCAGAAGGCGGCTGCCATTCCGTGAAAACCGCTCGGGTTCTGGAAGGCCTGGAGCGGCGAATCCTACACGGCCTGTCGTGTGAATGGGATGCTGCCATCTGGGCTGTCAATGCGGAGCTTCGAAAACGGATGCGCAAGCCCCTGTTCGCTTTACGGGATTTTAAGAACCGGTTGGGATACTGGTCATTTGAAAAGCGGGAAATCGGCCTCAGCCGGCAATTTGTCCTGAATCATTCCTGGAACGATATCCGCGAGGTGTTGCTCCATGAAATGGCGCACCAGTTTGCCTCGGAAGTCTCGAATGTGCATCAGGAGCCGCCTCATGGCCGTTGCTTTCAGAACGCCTGCCGGATATTGAGGGCCAATCATAGATCAACCGGAACATATGTTCCCCTCAGCCGGCAGATTTTTCAGACATTGGCATGCGAAAGCGATAAAATCCGGCTTCGAATTCAAAAACTCATGGCGCTGGCTCAAAGCACCAATCTTTTTGAAGCAGAGGCCGCCATGATCAAGGCCCATGAGCTGATGGCCAGATATGAGATCGAACAGATCGTTCAAAATGCACCCAGGGAGTATTTCAGCTTTTTTATTGGAAAACCCGCGCTCAGGCATTTTCGGGAGGATTATTCCCTTGCGCTTCTCATGATGGATTATTATTTCGTAAAGGGAATATGGGTCGGGGCTTACGTGGTCGAAAAAGGAAAGATGGGCAGGGTCCTTGAAATCAGCGGAACTGCCCAGAATCTTCAGATTGCCAGTTACGTCTTTGATTTTATTCAGCAGTTTATTGAATCGGCATGGAAGAAATATAATGCTGGCGGTAAATTGAACCGCTATCGGAAAACAGATTTTTCATCGGGGATCTTATCCGGATTCAGAATGAAGCTGGAGCGGGAATCGTCAGCCGCCGGGGGCGTTTCTCTTTCGCTTTCGCCGGTTCCAATTCATGATACTCAGTTGAAACAATATGTCGAGATGCGGTATCCGCGCGTGAGAACCTTTCTGAGAAAAGGCGGGAGCTGTGATTCCGCTGTGGTATCGGATGGAACAGAAATCGGGAAAACCCTGGTGATTCGAAAAGGGATTTCGCAGCCGGCTTCCGATGTTCCAATCCGATATTTGGAATAACGGCTCTTTATTGAATTGCCGAATCACCGATATTCGTGATCGGTAATTCAATGATCACGCGAACGCCGAGTTCCCCCTTCCGGTTTTCGGCCCGGATGCTGCCGTTATGGGATTCAATGATGTTTTTTACAATGCCCAGGCCAAGTCCGGTCCCTTTTTCCTTGGTGGTGAAAAACGGATCCCAGATTCTTTCAAGCAGATCTTCCGGTACGCCGGGTCCTTCATCTTCAATACAGACGGTGACGATGCGGCCAGCGGATTGGATGCTGACCTGAATTTTCCCGCCTTCCGGCATGGCCTGAATCGAATTCATGAAAATATTCAGAAAAGCCTGATACAGCATGTCCGAATCAGCCTGAATTTCGGGCAGATGATGGGCAAAATGTTTAACAATGATATACCCCTGATCCTGAATCTGAGGGGTGATAAAAACAATGTTTTTTTCAAGAATGTCGTCGATGCGGCAGGCTGCAAGTTGCGGCAGCCTGGGTTTGGCAAAATTGAGAAAATCCGTGATGATAAGATTGAGCCTGCTGGACTCTTCCACGATGATCTCGGGGATGGAATTGGAAGGATCGAATTGCGCAACCTTTTTTTTCAAGAGCTCCGCGGAACTTCTGATAATGCCCAAAGGATTCCGAATCTCATGGGAAATTCCCGCCACCATGCCTCCCAGGGAGGACAGCCGCTCCGACTGCGCCAGTTTTTCCTTTAAACTGAGCTGCTCTTGGGTTCGCTGCTGAATTATGGCCTCGCCGCGTTGAACCACATAAATCAGTACGCCAATCAGAATACTCATGACCACGACGCAGGTGGCAATCACCAATAGCTGAAAACTGAGTATGGTTTGATAATCCTCGGAAATATCCTGAACAATTTCCACTACTCCCAGAACAGGACCGGAAATACGCAAAAACTGCCGTTCTGCACGAATTGGTGCAAAAGTCGTCAACCGGCTTTCCTTGGGGAACCCCATGGGAATTTCCCAAAAATTTCCGCGCTGAACCAGTGTGGATGTCGGCGTCCCGGAAATGGCGTATTCGTAGCCGGTTCCCCCCATATTTTTCCGCCCGATAAGTTGTTTATCAAAACTGTAGGAAATGGTATTGTTGGTATCGTAGATATTCACCATGTCCACTTTGAAGCTGTGAAGCGTGCTGCGGACAATCGTGTCCATTCTTTCGAACTGATCGGGATTGCTGAGTTCGATTTTTCCAAACTTCAGGACAACCGGGATAATGAACTGCAGAAAAACCTGATGGTTTAGATTCTCAACCAGAACCAGGGCATATTCCTCGCTTTTTTTCAATTGCATCGCCCGTGCCCAGTGAATGTTCAAAAAACTTAGAACAAGCGCGCCGATAAAAATAACCACGAGGCTGATAATCGTAAAATATTTGACCAGTCTGAAGGGTTTAATCTTTTCATTTTCTATCAGGGGCATCAGCGAATTATTCCATTGCAGCGGCTGATTGCGGGACTGTTCGTAAGTTCAAGAAGCTCTACCATTGGAAAAGTATAGGCAACGGTGATTTTAATGTCAAGGTAAAGTCGATGATGAATGCCGGGAAACTGTCGATCAGAAAAATCATCTGCGCTGCAATTTTTGATACGGTCTGAATCAAAAAAAACTTGACTAATGCACAATTTAAAGGCAATTGTTAATTAATATTTGTCAAAATAATCAATTTGATATCAGATACTTCTATCTGTTGCCTTTTATTTACATTACTGTAGCCGGGGAAGGCAGCTCTTACCGTGGCCATCTTCCCTGTAATGTCGGCTGAATCATCCCTAATATCCATATACTGAGCCCATATAGGTTCATCCAGTCAAATGCTATTTGCAAAAAAAAATCACTTGGTCGGCCTCGATATCGGGTCAAAAACCATTAAGCTGTGTGAGGTTTTTGAAACCCGAAAAAATGGGTTTGTTCTGAACAAGTTCGGAATGATCACCCTACCGAACGGTGCGATTGAAGATGGTGTCATAAAAGATCCGGAAACAGTTTCCGAAGCTATCCGCGAACTGTTCAATGTTCAGAAGGTTAGAGAAAAAAATGTGGCCATCTCTATTGGCGGCTATTCGGTCATTGTTAAAAAAATTCAGATGCAGAACATGTTGGACGCAGAGCTACAGGATACCATTCAATTTGAGGCAGAGCAGTACATTCCCTTTGATATCAATGATGTGAATCTGGATTTCCATGTCCTGGGAGAAAGCCCCGTTGCCGCCAACAAACTGGACGTGATTCTGGTTGCTGCTAAAAAAGAACTGGTCAGCGACTATATCAACCTGATTGAATTATCGGGTCTGCGGCCATGTGTGGTTGATATCGATGCCTTTGCTCTTCAGAATATCTATGAGGCAAATTACGACACCAAAGAAGATATTGTTGCGTTAATCGATATAGGCGCCAGCAAGACATCCTTGAATATTGTTAAAGATGGCATCTCTTTGTTCACGAGGGACGTTTCCCTGGGATGCAATCAAATTAATCTTAAAATTTCGAATAAAGTGGTCTGTACCCTGGAAGATGCCGAAACGATAAAGATCACTGAAAAATCCGACAAAATAACCCCACAGCAAATTGCTGACATTGTCACGTTGGTTATCGGTGATTGGTGCCTTGAAATAAGGAGAGCCATTGATTTCTTCTATTCGACGTATCCGGATGATCAGATCCGAAAGATTCTGATAAGCGGTGGCGGTGCCAACATAAAGAACTTTCAGCAGATCCTGGCATCTGAAACCGCATCAGAAGTTGAAGTCATCAATCCTTTTGGAAATTTTTCCATAGATAAACGACTCGATCCATCTTTTCTCAAAAAGGTATCCCCCCAGGCTGCGATATGTATGGGCTTAGCCATTCGGAGAATTGATGACAAATGATACGAATTAACCTTCTGCCTTTTCGCAAGGCGCGAAAAAAAGAGAATGTTCGCCGGCAGATCTCCATTTTTATTCTTGTGCTGATATTTCTGACTCTGGGAATGTCTTATTTCGCTATAGCCCTCAACCGGAAGATTCAGGACTTGGATAATCGCATCAAAACTTCAAATCAGCAACTGAGTGAACTGACCGTGTTGACCAAAGAAATTGATGATATTAAAAAAAAGCTCGACACCATCAAGAAAAAAACAGCGGTCATAAAAAATCTGGAGCGAAATCGCAAGTCTTCGGTCATCCTTCTGGACACGATGACCAGTATGGTGATTCCTGGTCGCATGTGGTTTACCAGCCTTTCCGACATTAATGACTCCGTGGAAATAAACGGATTTGCCATGGATAATAAGACGGTGGCGGATTTCATGATTAAGCTGGAAGGCAGTAAATTGTTTTACAGTGTCAGTCTCAAAACAATCAAACAACAGGCCATCAAGGATGTCAGTTTGAAAAACTTTGAAATATCCTGCAGGAAGATCGTCAAACTCGAAGCGGACAATTCAGAAAAGGCCGTAAAAAAATGAAATTATCCGCCATCTCTCTTGAATCTCTGGAAGCGGCGATAGAAAAAATTGCCGAGCTGACCCTGGTTCAACGGGTTCTGATTTGTGTGCTGACGCTTTTTTTACTATCAGGAGTATTCGGGTATTTCTTTTTTTATCCGCAGTACGCCCGGTTGGATGCAATGGCCCCGCAACTGAAGCAGCTTGAGCAGCAACTGGCCAATGCCAGGGCTGCTGCGTCACAGATTGAAAAATTCAGGCAGGAGATGAAAGCTGCTGAACAAGATTTCAATGTTACGAGAAATGCATTGCCGGATAAAGAAGAGATTCCGATGCTCCTGACCAGTGTCTCACAATTTGGTCATGATGCGGGGCTGGAGTTCGTCCTTTTTGAACCCAAACCGGAAGTTCCCAGGGATTTCTATGCTGAAATACCTGTTTCCGTTATGGTGTCCGGAAGTTACCACAATGTGGGCATGTTTTTTGACAAGGTCTCAAATCTGCACCGGATTGTTAATATCAAGGATATCAAGATGGCGCCCGCGAAGGATATCAAGATGGCTCCATCCGCCAAGGATCCGACCCGACTGATTACGTCCTGTATCGCAGTAACATACAAATTTCTGGAAACACCCGTGACGCCGACTAAAGACGCTGCCAAGGGGGCTAAACAACCTGCTGTTAAGCAATAGTTCGGTAAGAAATGAAGACGTTTCAAAAGGGACAATCTTGGCGATAATGTTTTTGACAATTTCTTAACAACCAAACAGAAAACGGATATATGATTCAGCTATCCAAAATCATGCTGATTATTTGTTTAACAGGAGCACTTTCCGGCTTTACAGGATGCAGTAACCCTGAAACGCCGTTAGTCAAGCCGGAGATCGTTCGCAAAAAAATCAATCAAAGGACTGGTGAGAGTGTAAAGACCGAACCTGTTTCGGTCACGGATCTCAGTACCCCTGGAGTGCCACCCTTGAAGCCTGAGCTTGTCCGTAAAAAGATTACTGACAAGCCAGAGAGTGTAAAAACCATGCCAGTTTCAGGCATCGATACTTTACCTGTATCATCCCCGAAACAGCTTCCCGATGGGGGCGTTCGAACAGACTCCATACCGAATAAGCCTTCTTCAGAGAGCCGGAATCCTTTATCCGGGCAGGTGGTATCCACTTCAGATGCGGGGGGTTCCTATGATCCCGAGGGAAAAACCGACCCATTCGTACCGCTGCTGAAGGATGATCCACTAAAGGTTCTGCCGGATGCCAAGACAAAAAGCGAAAAACGTGAACCCACAACTCCCCTTGAACGGATCGATTTAAGTCAGTTAAAACTGACTGCGATTATCCGGACCCCCTCTGGTTTCAAGGCAATGGTTGAGGAAACAACCGGAAAAGGATATATTATCACAGTGGGAACCTATGTCGGAATACATTCAGGCAAAGTGACGAATATCTTGAAAGATCGAATTATTGTGGAAGAAGAAGTTGAAGATGCACTGGGCAATGTTGCCAATCGCAACTCAGAAATCAAATTCCAGAAACCATCCGGAGAATTGTAGTATGACGCGTAACTCTTTTAGGCTGTCCCAATTCATTAAGATGCCTGTTCTGCTGGTATTGTGTATTGGATTCGCGATGGGATGTGCTACGGATCCGGCTATTCGGCCTGATGCTAAAGATAGTCTGCAAACGGATTTTTCCAAAAAGATCACGGATATTCAGGTGTCTAAAGAATCCGATGCGGTTGTTGTAAATATTCAGGGCAACTCGATTCTATCCTATACTTCGGTCAAACAACCTTCCCCTTTAAGCGTTATTCTGTATTTCCCGGAGACCCGCGTCAGTGACATGATGCCGGTATTGCCAGTTGATGACGATGTGATCGGAAATATCGCCGTTTCACAGGTGGGGGAAGCACTAACTTCCAAAATCGAAATCGCTTTATCTCAAGACGTTCCTTATCAGGTTGTGCGAGAAGGTAACGGCTTGAAAATATCTTTTGCAAGGAAGGCCCACGCTTCAAGTAAAAATATGACCAGCCAGTCCATCAAGGAGACGTCAATTCCTGAACCGGGCTTGTCTTCTTCGACCGCAGGCAGCGCAACAGGTCCAGCCACACTCAGCCGAACCTATCCGGTTGATTCACGGAAAACAGGCTCTGCCGCAAAATCCTCCGGCGCCGCTTGGGTGAATCGAATCGATTTTTCCAGCGAATTAAAAGGTAAATCCACAGTCGTCATCGGAACCACCCGGCCGGTTGAGTACCGGATGGAAAAGATTTCTCCAACCGCCGTTCAGTTAAGGCTCTATCGAACCCATATTTCGGATTTCCGCAAACTGCCGCTGATCACCACCCGGTTTGAGAGTGCCATAGATCGGATTCGCCCTTTGCAGACACCTGCCATGAAAACCGACTCCATCGTGGCTCTGGATCTTCGGGAAGCGGTTCCATATTTTGTAGAGCAGCAAGGAAATGTAATCAAAATCCGTTTTGAAGCCTCTTCCATTCCGCCCAGGCCTGATGCGCCGCTGTCAACGACTTTCGTTGAAAAAGCCGCTGCTGAGCCGGTAGCCAGGCCGAATATGACTGCGGCCGGAAAGCGTGATGGCTACGCAGAGCCTTCTGGAGAAGCCAAGGTCGTTTCAGCAGAATCCCGGAAATCCGGCGTTTACCGAAGTGATGTCACCAAAGTTTATACCGGCGAGAGAATTGGAATCGATTTTTTTGATACGGATATCCGGAATATTTTTCGCCTTCTGGCGGATTACAGCGGAGAGAATTTTGCCATTGATAAAGATGTTCAGGGAAAGGTGACGCTGGCGTTTGACAAGCCGGTTCCCTGGGACCAGGTTCTGGATCTGGTTCTCAGGATGAATCAACTGGATAAGGTTCAAGAGGGGGGAATTATCCGTATCGCCAGGCTGAAAACGCTCGAGGAGGAAGAAAAATCCAAACAGCAGTTCTTTGATGCCGAGAGAAAGGCCAGAGAACAAAGCCTTGAACTGGAACCGGTGGTAACCGAATATATTCCGGTGAATTACGCCAAAGCCAAAGAAGAAATGTTGCAGCATGTTAAAGATATAATTACTCCAGGTCGCAAAGACTGTTCCATTACCGTGGATGAGCGGACCAATCAGTTGATTGTTACGGATACCGCCAGCAAGGTCAAACATATTCGGTCGATTGTTCAGAAACTGGACCGGGTCACACCACAGGTCGTGATTGAAGCCAAAATCGTTGAAGCCAGCTCGGATTTTGAACGAGATCTGGGTATTACATGGGGGGCCAAGTGGGGAATCCAGAATAGCGATCCCAACGCAGGGGTTGGGCCTCAACCTGGATTTGACACCTTGGGCGGAACCCATGGGGGGAATGCCGCAGTGAATTTTCCCCTGGCTGCGAGCAATGTCGGAACCATTGGATTTAATTTTATGCGGATTGCTGGTACCCCGATCGTCCTCAATGCCCAACTCCAGGCCATGGAAAGCAACAACAAAGGAAAAATCATATCCGCGCCAAAGATACTGACCCTGGATAACAAAGAGGCTAATATCGAGCAGGGACTGGAAATCGGATATCTGGAAAAAGGGAAGACCGATGAAGCGCCAACTACCAAGTTCAAAAAGGTAGTCCTGCACCTGAAGGTGACCCCACACATTACCCAGGATAACCGGATTTCAATGAAGATTGAAATCCTGAAAGACGATGTTCAGAGCTATACCGCCACCGGGGTTCCGACCATCGCTACTAAAAAAGCCACCACCGAGCTTCTGATTGATGACGGTGATACCCTGGTGATCGGCGGCATTACCAAAACCACCGAAACTGCAGGTCAGACTGGTGTCCCCTTATTGGGTAAAATCCCGTTTTTGGGGTGGCTGTTTAGAACCGACAGCGATAAAAACCAAAATGAAGAACTCCTGATTTTTATGACCCCAAGAATTGTTCAACTGGAACAGCGGGCAGATCGAGCCAATATGCCAATAAGTTGATATCCATTGTTTTTTTCGAAAATACTGGAATTCCGTTTGTTAGATAATTATGAAAGTGATTAAGGAGTGTTATGAAGCGTTCTCTTGTTTTGGTTAAGGCAGTTTTACTGACATTGATCGCATTGGGTTGGTATGGGTGCGGCGGCGGATCATCAGGTTTGAATGATAATCAGGGCGGAGCGACGCTGACGCTGACCGCCAATCCCACCTCTGTTAATGCGGATGGCATATCGTTTTCAACGATAACCGCTGTGTTGACCGACACCACCGGCAAGCCGGCGCTGCAGGGAACACAGGTGGTTTTCACGACGACTCAGGGCTTGTTTGCAAACGGGGCCAAACAATTTCCGACAGTAACGGATGCCACGGGAACATCGCTTGCCGTTCTGTACGCCGGCACTTCACCGAGTGACGATGTTACCGTGACATGTCTGGCGGGTGGATTGACCGTGATTGCCAAATTGAAATTCGTCATCGGAACACCCGGACCGGTTGCAAACATCACCCTGGCCGTGTCGAGTGCATCAATCATTGCAGATGGCATCAGCTCGTCCGTCATCACCGCAATACTAATAGATAAAAACGGCACTCCCGTGACTATTGGAACGGCTGCGACGTTTACGACGAATCTTGCCGTTTTTTCGAATAATAAGAACAACTTTGCCACAACGACCGTTGACGAAAAAGGCACGGCAACGGCAACGCTGATTGCCGGCCTGACGCCGGGAACCGCCACTATCACCTGTACATCTGGTAGCGTTTCCGCAATAATAAAAATTGAAATCAGGTCTTTTTAGTTCTGCTGAAAACCCTTTTGTAGAAGGTCGGCTCTTCCGGGCCGACCTGTGAAATATTCCGTGTGAAGGATTGCGGAGGAAACCATGAGAACAAATCAAAAAAAACTGACAAACGGGTTGCTTGTTCTGTTATGCATGCTGTCCGTGCAGATGGTCACACCGCGCTTGCTGCTGGCAGCAAATAATATGTCTCTGACCGCTAGTCCGGCATCCGTTACGGCCGATGGGTTCACGCCTTCACTTATTACTGCGACGGTTGATAACAGCGGGACACCAGATCTAGGTGTCGGGCTGAAATTTACAACGAGTCTTGGGCGTTTTTCAAGCGGTGGGAACACTATTGATACATTTTCAAACGGAACGGGGATATCGGTTGTGGCACTCACTTCTCCGAATGTAGGAATAGCAACGGTTACATGTGAAACAACTACAGGTCCTTTTATTTCTCGAACTGTTTATGTTAATTTCTCAGCGGTACCCACGCCCACACCAGCACCCACGCCAGCACCCACACCGGTTCTTACCAGTTTCGTGTTATCCGCTGATCCTGCGGCAGTTCCTGCGTATGACCCGTCCCTTACAGTGGCTACTTTTCAGTTTTCCTCAATTTCAGCGCAATTATACAATCAGAATGGCACGCCGTTAGCATTGCCAGATGTCTCGGTTGTTTTTACAACAACGCCTGCTGGACTGGCACATTTTTCAAACAAACTGACAACGATTACAGTTTCAACGGACGGTTCAGGTAAGGCGACTGCGCTATTGTATTCTCCCGTGGTGGGTACAGCATCTGTAAATGCAATCATTAACGATGACTTCAGAACGATAACTACGAATCCTGTTTTCGTGAATTTTATCGGGCCGGGGACAACGGCGTTTATCGCGTTGGCTGCCAATCCGACATCCGACATAAAAGCTGATAATCTGTCGCAGTCTACGATAACGGCAACGTTATACGATATTTACGGAAGAACGGTAAACAGCGGCATAAAAGTGACATTTAAGACAAGCCTCGGGAGATTTACAAACAATGATGTATCGATTGACGCATACACGAATTCCCTGGGGGTTGCAACGGTGTCTTTATCTTCCGGATCAATCGGTATCGCACAGGTCAGCGCCAGTTCAAACGGCGTCACCCGCTATGTCAATATCTCTTTTATCGGATCAGGGCCAACGGCCGATATTCTGTTGACAGCCAATCCGGCGTCCAATCCTGCTGACAACCAGTCTGTTTCAACGATAACGGCAACATTATTTGATGGTTTTGGAAAAGCTGAAACCAGCGGCATAAAGGTAACATTTAAGTCAAGCCTCGGAAAATTTACGAACAATGATGTATCGATTGATGCATACACGAATTCCCTGGGGGTTGCAACGGCGTCTTTATCTTCCGGATCAATCGGTATCGCACAGGTCAGCGCCAGCTCAAACGGCGTCATCCGCTATATCAATGTCTCTTTTACCGGGGTGGGCCCGCCGGCATTCATCTCCCTTAGCGCTGCTCCCAACTGGATACCCGCGGACGGATATACCTTTACGGCCATAACCGCCACCATTCTGGACAGTGCAGGACAATCTGTTGCCAAGGGAACTGCCGTGAAATTTACCACCACACTGGGGGTGTTTGGAAATGGACAGTCAAATTATCTGGCTGCAACGCCGGATGATACGGGAACGCTTACGGTTCATCTGAGAGCGACAAACACCATCTCTACCGGATTTGCCGTGATAACCGTCACATCGGGCAGCGCCACGCAATCCCTTACAGTGGGAATCGTACAACTGGAATATGAGACAGGGCTGAACAACGACATGGCGCATGCGGATAAAATCTGTTTCAACAACGTGTATTTAGGACAGCTTTTTTCACCCTACGAAGAAGACTGGTACACGTTTACTGTTACAACGCCCAGCCGGATCGGCATCAATTTCATCACCACGGCCATTCCCAAGATTGCCGGCGACTGCAAGACCTCGACAACCGTCGGAACCTACCGGGTGGATATTCGGGATAGTGACAATAAGATCCTGACTTCTAACCCGAACGTTGATTGTTCTCTGGATAACGGAATATGGGAAACCGCAGTAGCTCCCGGCACCTATTATATTGTGGTTCGCTGCCCCAGATTGCCGGATAATTCCCATTATCTGTCAGATAAGTATTATCTGGCTGTTTTTGATAATTTCTATATTCCCTGTGGTGACAGAAATAATCAGGTGAACTCGGCATCCCTGTCCCTGGAGGATTCGGTTTATAATCTTCATGTTCCGATCAGTGGTCCAACCCCTCCCTATTTATGGGCTGATCTTCAGTATGATCCGATTTCTGCAACGAACTTGATAAGGGTGACAAATTTCGGATTCATAGCAAACCTCAATAACTACAGATCCTGCAATCTGTCAACTCTGTCCCCGGTTGGCGGCAATTATGTCCTGCATATTCCGGTGTTGATCTTCGAAGGCGTATCCTATCGGGTTGACTTAACTTATGTACCGACGTCGGATGGGCAGATTTGGTTTATGCTGAGTGGCGTTTGGCCAAACTAAATGGTAGGAGCTTTAGCTTAATGTCATTGCTGGTGAACCGGCAGGCTGTTCTTATTCAAATGCTTTTTTCGATCCATGCCAGTCTATGAATATACCGCGCTGGACGTTAAGGGCAACACCCTGTCGGGTATTGTCGATGCGGACAGCCCGGCCGGCGCCAGGCAAAAGCTTCGCGCGGCCGGGAACTATCCGGTGGCTGTCACGGAAGCCGTCAGCCTGTCCGTCCAGCAATCCACCCTGTTTTTCAAGCGATTTCGTCGCGTCGGGCATTCAGAGCTTGCGATAATGACCCGGCAACTGGGAACCCTGATGGCAGCGGGGTTCCCATTGGTTGCCGCCCTGGACGCCTTGATTCCACAGACCCGATCTCCCCAGCTTAAAAATCAACTGACCCGGATCAAGGATGCCATTGTTGGCGGAAGCAGTTTTTCACAAGCGCTTTCAACGGTTTCGAATACATTTTCACCCCTCTACATCAACATGATTCAGGCCGGAGAATCATCCGGGACCATGGAACTGGTTCTGGACCGTCTGGCTGAGATGATTGAAAAACAGCAGCAGATAACGCAGCGGGTAACATCCGCCATGACTTACCCGGTTTTTATGACAATTATCGGCGCCGGAATTATGCTTTTTCTCATCACCTATATCGTTCCGACGATCGCTGGATTATTTGCCGACATGAAGCAGGTTCTGCCTGTCCCAACGCGGATACTGATTGCTGCCAGCCAGCTTCTTAAACTCTGGTGGTGGCTCATTCCCATCGCGATTGTCATTATTATCCTTGGTTTTCAGCGTGTTCGAAACACGGTATCCGGCCGTTACGCCATTGACAGTGCCGTGCTGTCGCTGCCGATCATGGGAAATTTTCTGCGTAAACTCTCTGCCGCAAGGCTTGCACGGACCCTGGGGTTGCTTCTGGAAAACGGGGTTTCACTGCTTTCGGCCCTTGAAATTGTCAAAAACATAGCGGGGAACGTACTCATTGCCGATGCTGTTGAAGCGGCTGCAAACAAGGTCCGGCAGGGGCAGGGACTGGCCGGATCGCTGGGTGCAACCCGCCAGTTTCCTGCGCTGTTTATTCAGATGATTCAGGTCGGAGAGCAAAGTGGGGCTTTGGAAAGCCTGCTGAAAAAAGTAGCCGATCTTTTTGAAAACGAAGTCGAATCCGCGCTGATGCGCATGGCCTCGCTTCTGGAACCGGTTATGATTCTGATCATGGGCGTAATGGTGGGGTTTATTGTGCTGTCGATCTGTCTGCCTATCTTTGAAATGAACCAGCTTATCCGGTAACTTGTTTCATCCCGACAATTCCCCTTCTGCCCAGCTCTCGCAAAAACTGGATCACGCTGATTTCAGCTTCTTTGTGATAGAGTTGATGAAGCTTCGCAAATAAATCGATGATTTCCATTACCGTGGATTTGCCGTCCACCAGGTCCCATACCTCGGTGCCCAGAATATCCAGTTGAAGTTTTCGCATACGCCGTAATTCAGCCTCCTTCTTTATCTTCCGTAGAATGCCGGCAAACCAGGGCTTGAAGGTTTCAGGGTAGGACAGAAGTATTACTCCGGAATCCATGCGGTTTTCCAAAACCAGGGGATTGCGGACAGGGACGCAGTAAAGGGCATCGGTTCGGCTAAGATGCGGCGGATTCATAGTCGGCAACGATCTGATCGAACAGAGTGGAATCCATCGGCTGTCTGCTTTCCGACCGCACGGCCAGAATGCGGTTGGTTTCAGAGACATGGCGGATAAGTAACCGGTTATGGGATAATCTGGCTGTAAGAAATGCCGTGAGCCGGTTCAGCAGGGTTAAAGAAGGGGCACTTTCCCATTCCACCCTGTTTGCATCTCGTAGCTTTTCAGATGTGCTGCCGGGATAAAAAGGCAATGATCCGGCAAATTCAGACAACTTTCTCCCGGCAAGCAGCACGGAAGCCGGGCTCCAGCGATAGAGGCTGATTTTAAATCCATTTGTGAAAAAATCCATCGCCATGAAACCCGGAGTGAATTGATACGACTTGATCTGAAACGCTGCTGGAAGGGTTGCACGAATATCAAAAACCGCCCACTGCTGGCGGCTATTCTCCGAATGATCCCTAAAGGTTGATAAGAGCCTGGAAACAATCGCGTGAAAATGGTCGGGGTCTTCGCTGCTGCTCGGATAAAATTGGAACAGGGAGGCCCTGTTGCAGGAAGAACAGGAAACGATGAGCGCGTTTCCTTCCGGATTTTTCCAGGAAAAGCCACTGACTTTATGGGTGGACAGCGCATCCAACCAGCTTTGTGGGGGAGTCCAGGCATCGAGAGACAGACCATTTTTCCTGCGGCCAAAAGATCTCATGGTGGATTGTAGCTGTTTCAGCTTGCGATGATGGGATGCTGTTTTTGAAGGATTTCCCCAGGTGATTTCCATTTTGGGATCTGTCTGTGTTCCCAGCATTAGATAATGCCGACCAATGGTGGCGATCTGCCAGCAGGAAGGCTTCTGGAATGCAATGCCATTCCAGGCGATTTTATCCCACCGGGTTATATCTGATGTTTCGTCCATAGGGGATTTCTGGGCGGGGTCAGCGGGGAATCAGCAAGTCCCAGTCTAGCTGGGCAGGTGTTTTTACCGGCTGAGATTCGCGGACCTCCGGATGGGATTTTTCATAGCATTGACGTTCCCTATCCACGGCATTGGTCATCGTCAGCTTGATGGAATTGCCGATTTTTTCATCCGTATCTTGCTTGTTATGTTGAAGAATAAGGCTGATGCGATTATTGAACCTGTCCACAAACGACCATTTCCAGGCAATGACGATGTGGAAAGGATCTCCTCGCCATTCATCGGGTTTGCCGAATTTTTTCTCAACCCGGGCCAGAAGGTTATCATAAAAATCTCTTCCGGAATCAGCGTATTTGAGTTTGATGCGAACCACTTTTCCCGGAGCGGCGCATGTTCCGTAAGCAATCAGGCCACTGGCCAGCAAATCACTTTTTATGATTTCCACTTCCGTAATGGATTCCGCGTAACGGATAGGCCTCGCAGTAGTCATATCCACACGATCCTTATAATCGGAAATATCCGCACCCAGTTTAAATCCAGCCACATGACTGGGTGCTTCAGCCAGGCAGGTCCCCGTTACAAAACAGATGCCGATTAATAAAAGAAATAATAGTTTTTTATTCATGCGACTCCTTGATTTAATCCTTAGTAGGCAAGCCTTCCCAGAGATTTTAAGATCAACGCAAACCCCATTGCGAACATGCCGGTTAGTCCCATTCCGCAGGAAAAACCCGCCAGAAGCACGGGGGCGTATTGCCGCCACATCTTCCCGTATCGTTTAAAAAAATAATACCGACCCAGTAGAGCGCCGATGACTTCCAGAATCAACCCATGAGGAGAGCTGTGGCCAAGTCCCCGAACAACGCCATACACCAGAAGCGTGGGAAGCCCGAGCAGGGACAGAGTCATATAAGTGATTACACCGATTCCCATGCCGGACAGAACATATACTCCATTAAGAGCTTGATAAAACAGAGAGTTTCCTTCCAGCGTGGATGTCTGCATCAACAATGTATTCAGGGCCTGAAGGTGCCATAATTTCAGGGCATACGGGTAACTGCTGGAGGGAATCGGCGCCAGGCGCCAGATAAACTGAGAAAACAGCAGGCTTGCGATCATCACCACCGGAAAAACGACCATTTCCGCTTTGATGACGCCACGGATGCTGGTTCCGGTCAATTCTATTTCCCGAAAATCAACGGTCGCCTTTCCATAATTGTGGATCGGGATCGGAGCGTACCAGATTTCAATTCCCTGATAACCGAAAAATTTTGCTCCGGCAATAAAGCTGGCTTCACGAACCATCGGCAGATTGACAAACTGGCCGGCAATGCCTTCCATGCGTGCGGAAATGTAAGAAATGACGGGGGTATAGATGAATCCGTATCCCAGAAAGAAAATCCAGGGAAAGTGGGGAACAAGCCATACGCAGAGCCCGACATAGGAAAGGGTGGAAAAGACATAAATACCGATGGCGATCCAGAAATTAAAATCCCCCCTGCCTTCCGGAGGGTGGAACAAGTCTTTTAAACTTCCCCTGCTGCCGGCCTGACCCTTTCGAAAGGAACTGATCACATGCCAGATTCCAATCAAACCAATGGCCAGGCCCAGACCGATGCCAAAGCTCATGTAAAAGTCAAAATTATTGGCAAAAATCGTATCTACGGTTTCCATCCCCTGATGCCAGCGGTGGAGAATGCCATGATGATAAAGAATCGGATTGGCGATTATAGTGAAGATCAGCCCGATCAGGCCGCCGATCACCGCCCAGAAAGGCAGAACCATGCCCACGAACAACAGCCCCAGATCAAGTTGAATGCCGGTGGCAACGGCGGGCAGGATTTCTTCGGTCCTTCGGGTCAATTCGATCCAGGGAATGGGAATAAGCTGAATGGATTCGGTAAAGATCAGGCCCGAAACAGTGGGCAGCATCACGTATAAGCCGCCAAATAAAAGGCCGATGACGCCGCCAATGGAAAATATCCGCCATTTCCAGCCTCTTTGCCGGTCTTCCGTGGATTCAGCCAGGGCCATTGTTCCCAGAGCGCCGACGGGAGCCATCGGAAAGGGCAGTTTTTCCACATCCGAAGTGATGCGAAACAGGGCATACCCGAGTCCGAAATGATCGATTCTCTGGATAATCTGGGAGCCGATCAGCAGCAGAATGGGGATCATCCAGTCCCTGTGAAAAAACGTTCGCTCAACCAGGGACATCGAATCGCTTGCCGGCGCAACCCACAGGGGGATATATTCGGTAAGCCCCAGCATTTTTGCGGCATCGGACTGTACCAGGTATTGACTCCACAATAGCCCCTGAAACGGTGAAGCCAGGGCGGCGCCCGCCATGTAGTACAAGATAAAAATCTCCTGCTGTTTCAGATCGGTATAGGAGCGCCGGGCGATTTCAGCGAACAGAATGATCGTCACCCATCGGGCCGCGGGACCGATGCCGGTTCCGATGACCAGTTGAAGGTACATGCTTCCGGGCATCATGAGAAAACCGATGAAAATCGCTCCGACAACGGTTTTCCAGTCAAACCCTTCTTCAAAATGATCCGGAGTGGTCAGAAGATCCCGGTATTCTTTGAGCTCTTTATCTTCTTCGTACATGGATTTGTATGATCCATTCGGGATTGCGGGTTATATGAAAAAAGCCGGAAGTCAGAAATTTACTGTTTCCGAGCTTGTTGGGTTAAGTCAATGAGAAGTTTATCTGATCAATCCGGCAGCACGAGATAGCTGGCGTGTCCCCACAGGCCGATAATCGCCCAGAATCCGCCCATCAGAAAATCACCGATAATCAGGCCGATAAAAAAATACCGGAGTTTTTTGAACAACGAAATGCCGCCATACCGCATACAGAGGGCATTACAAAGCCATCCCAGAAAAAAACTGAACCACAGGATCCGCATGGCGGAGCTGTACGCTGTAAGGTAACCGATGGGATGGATCGGCCACCAGTAGATGCGGTGGTAACAGATTACCAGGCCGGTCATGACCGCGGCCCCTGCCAGGGAAAAAATCAGAACCCAGTTGGATCGGACTTCAGGGCTGCTCATGAATGACTGGATGTTATCGTAAACGCCGAGGGTGGTTCGGGTGGCCCAGTCCAGTTCGAGTTCCCGAATGCCGAATTTATAGCACAGAAAAAGCATTGAGAGAAAGGACACGATGACGCCGGCAACCAGAACAAAGCCGATTCCGGTGATAATCAGGCGTTGATGGCTCAGCCGGTTCGTTAACTTTCTGGCATGGAGCAGAGATGGCATCAGGGATTCGCGAAGGTCCACAAAAAGGACTTTCTGAATAACAGCCGCCATCAGTATGCTGGCGCCGCTGAAAAACTTGGGGCCGAAAAACGCCACCAGGCCGTCAATTGGAGCGGCGGTCAGTGTAAAATAAGCAATTCCGCCCTGGCAGATGACCCGTGTGGCAACGATAATGACCATGAAACAGGCCAGAAGAAACAGAACGGCAACCCAAAAAGGCATGCCGAAATAATGGCACCAGGCAACCAGTCCGGAAAAACCAATCGATAGGCCCCAAAAGGACATTCTTAAAGAAATCCACTCGTCTTCCGTGCGGTCAAGAGATCTTCCGGCCGGTGAAAGACCAAAGGCCTGGCGGATCACCTCGCCGAGGTGTTGCCTGCCTAGCCAGAGAAGAAAAACGAAAAAGACGCCGTAAGCGCCGAGCATTTGGGTTTCCTCGGGTCTTGACAGGGTCGGGCCGAATGTGATCCCCAGTGCCGCGTCGGGAATATTGTAGCCAAGAACTCCGAGGATTCCGATTAACAGCCCTCCGACCAGATAAAAAAACCAGAATGAAAAGGAAACCTGTTTGGATGTCAGAAATGCAAATCCGATGAAGGCCGGATAAAGATAAATCTTCAGTTTGACAAAACCGGAAAAAATACCTTGAGATGGAATGTAAGGGCCTGCCAGAATCAGTGTGGGAATCTGGGGGACGGAAGGAAAATAAAAATTAAGCCCATTCAAGAGATGAAGAATAACCGGAATCAGGATTCCGGCTCGGGTATAGCGATTGGAAAAAAAACTGGCCAACTGGTGCTGATCCAGGGCATCTTCGATGATCTGGGGAACCTGAAGCAGCGGCAGATTCATCCGTTCATGGTTAAGCCACTGCCTGCCGGCAATATTCACCATAAGGATCATCATCGCGTAACAAAGAAAAATGAATCCGCTCCAGACCGCAAGCGGTTTTATCCAGGCGCTCCAGGGAATTCGGGAAATGACTTCGTGCCAGGCCATCTGCCGGCCTCCGGGCAGTCCATCATAAAGCATTTGGACGGCATTCGAATTCTGGGGATACCAGGCTTGGGGAAGAAAAGGCTGAAGGGTTTCCTCCCATCGGTTTTCAACCGTGGCAAAATGAAACGGCGCCGTCAGATTGATAAAAAAAGTTCTCATCAGACCCGTATAGGCAATCCCGGATACCAGCACCATCAGTATCCAGGCAACCAGAAGCTCTTTTCCGGTCAGAAGTGCCCGGTTTCGGAAAATCATATTCAGAAGAGCAATTAAAAGGGTCAACCACACCAGAATGAAAAACGGCGCCAGCGGGAAATGACCGCCGCCAAGTGGGGTTGCCTGAAGAAAGGCATTGTTATAAGGGGTTACAGCGCAGATGAAAATTGCCAGAAACAGCCCAACGGCAAATGCACGGAATCGAATTCTGTCAGCAGGCGGTTGAGAATCGTTCACGGTTGAGATGATCCGTTTATAAGAAAAAAAATAAAAAACAGAAGAAGGTTTCACCGGTCAACCTTCTCCATCGTCGAAGAGTTGCAGTGCCGAATGTTTTCAGAATCAGCAGCATCTGACATTCAGGCAAACATTACTATTTATATATTCCCTGATGGTTCAGGGTCAAGTACAAAACAGAAATTTCTTAAGGATGACAAAAGATGATCCGGAGAAAAGCACCCAGTAAAAAAAGCCGGTGATCCCATGGTCTTTTTTATAAAATCCGCCTTCCCATGCTGGAAGCGACAATCTCCGTGGCCAGCCTGGCGCTGGTATTTCGATTGTCCAGAATGGGGTTGACTTCGGCGATATCCAGTGATGCCATGCAGCCGCATTCGGCGATGGTTTCCATAATCAGGTGGACTTCCCGGTAAGTCAGACCACCGGCAACAGGGGTTCCGACCCCTGCGGCAACGGAAGGGTCCACACTGTCCAGATCAAAGCTGACATGAATATGGTCCACATGGCTCAGGGTTTGCAATATATTTCGAATCGTCGTGTGAGCCCCTTTCCGGTCAATATCGCTCATGGTATGAACGGGAATCCGAAGCGTTTTTACAATTTCTTTTTCAAGAGGATCAATTTTTCGGATTCCGATAAGCGCACAGCAGGACGGCTGGACTTTGGGGGCAAACCCCAGAATATGGGTTAAAGGGTTGTTTCCCAGCCCCAGGGATACGGCCATTGCCATGCCATGAATATTTCCGGATGGTGTGGTTTCCTCGGTGTTCATGTCGGTGTGAGCGTCAATCCATATCACTCCAAGTGTCTGGTTGATACGCCGGCAAAACGCGGAAACCCCGGCAATCGATCCAATGGCCATCGAATGATCCCCGCCGATGCATAAGGGGAAGCGTCCCTGCTGAAGCGATTGTTCCACCTTTTCAGCCAGAAGACAGGAGGTTCTGATAATTTCATCCAGATATTTAAGCTTCGGATTGATGATTTCCTGCCGTTCTTTAGGCTGAATGGGAATATCGCCGATGTCCTGAACATGATATCCCAGCAGCTCCAGCTCTTCCACCATTCCGGCAATGCGGATGGCGGATGGCCCCATGTCCACGCCCCGGCGGTCTGCGCCCAGATCCATGGGAAAGCCGATCAGGTCGATACATTTTTTTGTGGGTTCCATAGACATTTTCCTTTGTTAATCAGGCGTGAAGGCTGAAGATTATATGAATAGTTTTAAATCATCAATAGCCTTCAGCCTTTTTGCCTGAGCCGTTATGTTAAAACGTGTATCCGATTGAGACGTGAAATCGTCCCGGAGCCTCGCCAGGTTCGCGATCCAGTTTGAATCCGTAAACCAGGCCAACCGGACCTATCGGTGTGAGATACCGGAGTCCGAGCCCGACGGAGGTCCGGAAGCCGTCTGGGTTATTGCTGGCTTGATACTGATTGAGGCGTCCTGAATCCGTAAAAAAACAGAGTTCGATCTGGTTGCCAAGGTCAATTCTGGCTTCAACCGTTCCGGATGCTGACGAAAGGGCGCCAACCGGGTTATTGTTGGTGTCAAATCTCAACATGTTTTCATCAAAGCCCCTGACATTTGTTGAGCCGCCCAGGTAAAAAAGTTGATCATTGGCGATAATTCTTTCCGTATTCATCGGCTCGATATATCCCCATCTTGCTGAACAGGCAAACGTGAGGCGATTCAGCGGCGTGATATAATATCGGGTGTCCAGCCGGTATCTGATGAAATGATCCAGATCACCGTCAATCCCTCTGGAAACATCCATATACCCGGCGGCAAAAATGCCTTTGCGGGGTCTGACGAAAGAATCACGGGTATCATATTGAAGCTTAGGCGTGATCATCATCAGACTTCTGGGGGCAAATCCGTTTGCCGTCAGATAATTCGTCTGATAAGATTGAAAGAATAAATCGGTATTTCCATAAAGTTGCCGTTGTTCGGCATTAAAGGCAATACCTGTGCTGATTTTGCTTTCCCATTTGCGGGAAAAAGCCAGTGAAGATCCCAGGATTCGGACCCCAAAGTTCTGGTTGAATTCGGACCGATCCTCCGCATATACCAGGGCATCGGCGGAAATACGACTCTCCATCAACCGAGGTTCGGTCAGACCCGTTTCGGCTTTATACCCGATCTGGCTGATTTCGGTTTCAGCCCAGGCTTTAATGTTTGCGCCCAGCAAATTGCGATCTTCCAGGCGGGTATGGGCAAAAGCGCCCTTTTCGGTTTCATAGCCGATACCGGCGTCCAGGATGTAGGGTTTGGCCTCTTCAACCGCGATGATCAAATTAACCCGGTCCGCCTTTTCTTTAAGCCCGCAAGACTGGAACTGAACGGAACGGATAATCTCCATGTTCCGGATATTTTTCTGGCTTTTCAGCAGTTTTTTCAGAGAAAACGGATCTCCGGTCTTGATCTCCATTTCATTTTTCAGGATGCGTTCCCGAGTGGTGAAATTGCCGGATACGATCACATCTCCCATCACCACATACGGGCCTTCATCGATCCGGTATTCAACCCTTGTCCGAAAAGGGTCATCCGGAAAAGTCACCTGAGCCTGTATCTGGACATGGGGGTGGCCGGTTTCAGAAATCAATTCCATCAACTTGTTTTTGTCATTTTCAAGTATGCCCTCGGAAAACGAGTTTCCGGCTTTCTGGCTAAGCGCGTCAAAGGCTGCTTGCTTCGAAATTGAATGTAGTCCGGTCATTGTGATTTCAAAGACGAGGGTTTGCCTTCCCTCATGGATATTGATTTGAATATCCGCCTGGGTCCGATCCGGAGTCAGTGAAACGTAAGGGGTGATTTCGGATGTTCGGTATCCCTTGCTGAAGTACAGCTCGGCAAGGGCCTGTACATCCTCATCCAGGGTTTCCTGAACCAGCGCGCCGGGTTGGAAAATCCCTCCGGGTTGAGAAAGGATCTGCTTTTCAATTTCAGATGTGGGCAGGGCATTGTTGCCGGCAATCCGAATCCGGTCAATCCGGGTTTTCGTGCCTTCAATGATGGAAATTCCAAAGACTTTTTCAGGGTCGGTTTCTTCGGAAGGACCGTGTATTTCCCGGAAATGGATCTGTGGTTCCATGTATCCGGCTTTTTGATACCGGGTCTTGATTTTACGGATACTACGCTTAATGCTGATGTCATTTATTTTTCCATCGTCCCAAAAAGCCAGATCGCTTTTCATCGTGGCGCTTGAAAATGCCGTATTGCCCTCCCATTCAAACCGATAATGCACGCCTTCGGATACGGATATCTCAAGGTCTGCCTGATAAGGCTGTTCCGGATTGGGTGCGATTTTATAGTCAACCCCAACGTCCAGATATCCGTGGCTTCGGTAAAACGCCGTAAGATTCTTAATGTCTTTCTGAATATCGGCATGAATCAAGCGGCCTGAAACGCCCGGCAATAAGGCCTTTTTCCAGGTCGTCATCCGGGATTTAAGTCTCAGGGCCGAAAACGCATGGTTGGTCGCCAAAGCTCCGGCACCGGTGAATCGGATGTTTTGAAGATGCTGGTAATGGCCTTTATCCATATTCACCTGAACCACATAATGGCCAAAAGATCTTCTGTCCGATGCATCCGGAAATGCCTGGACTGTGACAGAAGGGTCTGTGAAACCCTGCTCTTTCAAATATGATTCAAGCCGGGATTTCTGTTCGGACAGGTCAAAAGAGATTCTGGCGTGGTCCAGGGCAGTGCCGATATGGAGCGTCATGGCGCTCACAATATCCCGCTCAAACAGGGGGAAAGCGCCATGTACCTGAATGTCTTTTATCCGCCCACCGAGGTCTTTGGAAAAGCAGGGAAGCTCTTCCGGGAGTGAATCGGCGGAGACGGTTTGGGACAATGACAAAAACAGGCAACAGACGGCCATCAAAACCGAAGCGGAGAAACGGCGAAGCGTTGAAAAGCCGCTTTTCCCGACTTTCCGACTTATGATCTTCCGCAGTCTGATAACTGTCATCTGCTCAAGTTTTTTACCGGAATTCATGGCGAAATTTGACTTCTCCTCCAAAAACACCCCGGCTGTCCTGAAATCCGCTTAAAAGAATATTTTCGATGAACATGTATTCGGTGATGGTGCGCTGAAATGTCACGCCGCCCTTGGTTTCAACCGAATATTTCAGCGTGATTTGCGGCGAAATGATTTTCCCGAATGTAACTTTCAATGGATCATCATTGATATAGCGGCGTTCACCGGTTGAATCCACTTCCAGAATATCCAGTCCGGATACCTTTTTCAAATCACTGCCGATAGAGGCTGAGAGCAGATCGGCAAACATTTTTTGTGAAGATGATGAACTATCCGTCGTTTTGTTGATCGCTGCCCGTGATGTTTTTCCCGTTACCAGAAGGGATAGCAGATCGTTGTCATCCAGGAAAGGAGAGGATGATAGTTTCAGATTCAACTTGTCCAGCGGTCCCGAAATATCCAGAAAGACGGTCCAGTTCTGGATGGTTGCCTGGCTTTGAATGTCTATGACGGATTCCAGGGTATAAGGATTGGTGAAATCGATGAACCCTTTTTTGATGGTAAAAGTCGTGCTCTGGTATTGAAGGCTTCCGGAATCAATCCGGGTTCTGCCCTGAATGATGGGGCGCTGAAGGGTTCCGGTAATGTGCATGTCCGGAGATAGTTTCAACTGCGCCAGATTATTGTCCACGATAAACAGGTTGCGGGGCGGAATCCGGATATCCAGGAGCGTATTCTGGATCACGGACGGGAAAACAATTTCCTGATGCGCCTGATAGCCGCGTTCACGTTGGATCAGAGAGCGCAGCGGGTTGAGGCTCACATTTTTATAATACAGGCCTTCCAATACGACAATTTCTCCCTGAATCGAAGGCGCCTGGGCCGTGCCCTGAAGGGTCAGATCGGCATTCAGTTTGGCATCGAGCGTATCCTCGAATTTTATCGGAAGCAAAGATGCGGTCATCTGAAAATCCATCGTCTGTATTCGGAAGGCATCGATCGCCGCTTTCCCCTTAAGTGTGATGCGGCCGCTGTCCAGTTGACCTTCCAGACGATCAATGGCAATGGCCTTGGGGGTGATATGTATCCGGCCGTTCACATCATGCACATCCTGAGAGCTCTTGTCAAAGGTCAAACCGGCATTCCGGATATCTACAAAAGCCTCAAAATCCGGACTGTACCAGGGACCTTTCATCAGAGCGGAGATGATCAAATTTCCGCGTAAGTCGGAAAGCGTGTCAATGAAATATCTTGTTGCATTTATCGGAATATCGGCATTCAGGCGTAGGGATACGGTTTGACCTGGCCGGGCTTCGCCGCCGATATCAAGGGATCCTTCCTGAAAAAGGGTCAGGCGATTCCGGGGGATGATAATGGCTTCGTTCTGAAGGCCGAGATGTAGATTTCGTCCTTCGATGATGGGATGCCCCTTTGCGTTCAGTGTGAGTTCGGAAAAACCGGCGTCAGCCTTCAAAGTTTTCAGCGAATTGAAATTTCCCGAGGCGGAGAGTTTCCCTGAAACTGTTCCGCCAATCCCCGTCAGTCCCGCAGATTGAAAAAAAGGCGAGAGCTCCATTTGAATAAAATCCAGTTCAGCCGCATAATCCCGGGTTTGTAATTGACAGGAAAATGAGCCTCGGACTGGGGATTCTAATTGAAAACGGGCCCGGTAATCGGCTAACTGCAATTGAATACGGGCATGGTCCCAGTTGCTTTCATAAAAACGAAGAGGATTTAAAACGATTTCGCCCTGAATCCGGGGATGATCCAGATGTCCGTTTCCCGTGAGGTTTAAAAACAGTTTTCCCTCTCCCGCCGGCCAGTTGTCGGCCAGTGTGTCTACATGATTAAGAGAAATACCGTTTGCTGCAAGCATCACATGAAAAGTCCTGTCCAGAGCAACCCAGCCCGAGGCTTTCAAGGATTCGCCGGGCGCGACAGCCGCATGGACTCTGGAGATATTCAGTTTGTCATCCTTGAAATCGGCTGCCAATTCAACGGCAGTAAATTTCTGAAACCCCGTATCCAATATTTCAGATTGAAGGGTTGCTGCTCCCGAGATCTGTCCGGGGGTTCCCTCCAGTTCGGCAGTAAGTGAAATTTTCCCTTTTAAAAAATCGATAAAATCTTCAGCAAACAAGGCAGTTCCGGACCCACTCAAACGAAAAGGCAGGGTGCGGTGAAAGGATAGACCGCCGGGTTCAAAAATCTGGATATTTCCGGAAAAATCCGCATGGGAGCGGTTGTTTTGCAGAAACAGCCGTTGTATTTGAATCCTGCCTTCGGAAAGCTGGAATTCTCCGGTCACATTTCCCAGCCGGACGGTCTGGACTTTCAGATTTTTTGCCTGAATCTGCAGGAATCCGGACAGTGAGTTTCCCGTTCCTTCCAGTTTGCAGTTGCCGTCGATAATGCCTTGGATGTCAGAGGATCTATAAAAATCATTGGGTTGGATCTGGCGGAAGGTTGCGGTTAATACAAAAGGTCTCCGGGAACCTGTGGTTTTTTCTGAATAAAAAGGAACCTCGCCTTTGGCGGTCATTTCAGACCCCTGGTTTTTCAGGGACAGGCTAAAGATGCGAAGCATGCCAAAAGGGTCTATCCCTGCATCCAATTCCAGCGAGCCAAGCTGAATTTCACCAAACCCCAGCCGGCTGCCTTTCATTTTAAGTGTACACTCGGGCCGCTCCAGCGAACCGGACAGTCTGGCATGCATGTCCAGGCTTCCCGCCGCGCCTCGTATCCCTAGCGGTGAAAGGCTTTTGGAAAGGTTGTCGGATTGACAGGTCAGGTCGCCGGATACGTGGTTGTCCGATGCATTCCAGAATCCTGTTGCTTTCAGACGGGTGGTACCGGCCTGGGCCAAGAGCTGCTGAATCCGAAATCCGCCGCTGTCCCATTGGGATTGCGAGCTGATCCGGACATTCACGGGTTCTACATCCGGATGCACCGAAAGTTGCGCGGCTTGAAGGTCAATACCGATAACCGCCTTTGGGGAGTGATCCGGATACCCTTTGCACTGCAGGTTAAGGGTTCCGCTGACGACACCGGTTGTGGACGGGTGAAAGCTGTCCAGACTCACGGAATTGAGCAAAACCTGCATATTGCCGGAGAGGGCGGACAAATCGACCGGATCTGAGAAAAGTCCGGAAGCAAACCCCTGTCTCAGATCAGCGGCGCCGGTGATCTGGATTGCGCCTTTGTCTGCAGGTTCGTAAAAGGATTCCAGAGCAAGAATTCGGTCTTTGAGACTTGCGGTCATGCAAAGGCGATCCAGCGAATATTCGGAAACCTTTACCTGCGCGCTGGTCAGGCTCAGGTTGACATTCGGGTTTAACAGGGGGCCGGAAAGGGTTCCGGTGATATGAGCCAGGCCAGACAGCGCCGTTTTCAGGTCAAGGCTCTGCTGGAGCGCTGAAAGTGCGCTGTCCATGTTCACGCTCAAGCTGAGCTGAGGAGCTTGCCAGATTTGTGAAATGCTTCCCGAAATTTCGGAATTCAGGCCAGGGGTTAACAGGCTGACATGCAAGGGCAGGATTTCCCCGTCTTTTAGACTTCCATTAATAGAGACAGGGCCTAACAAGGTATGAAGAAAAGGGTTTGAAATTTCGCCGTTTCCGATACGGATCTCTGCGCTTCCTTTCTGATTCAGGATATTGACGGATATGTCCGCATCCATGTTTTCCAGACAAATCAGGAGGTGTTGCGAGTCATCACTGTATAGAATGCTGGCGTCCGAGAGGGTTGCCTTATCCAGAATAAATGGGAAAAAATGGCTGAATTCAGCATCAGTTGTTTTCTGATCAGAAGCGGATTGAGAAAAGATTCGGGAAAAATTCAAGGTGCCTTCAGCGTCGAGCGCGGCTGTGACCCTTGGTTTTGAAATGTTTATGGATTTGACATGAAGCTTTCCCCGGAGAAGCTGAAACCAGGAAAAAACGATTGAAACATGCTCGCATGCGGCGGCTTCTTTCATAGAAGCGTCAACGATGGTAAGATTCCAGATTTCAACCCGGCCTGACATCAAGGAGAATCTGTAATCTTGAATAGATACCTTTCCGGGAATCTGGCGATTGAGTGCATTCAGGATTTGTGTTCGGGCGTGATCGGTATGCAGATACCAGAGGGCACCGATCCCCAGTAGGATGCTCACCCCAAGCATCACGCAAAGTCCCGTCATGAGATGTCGGAAAGGCTTTTTCATCGATTCTCTGAAAAAATCCCCCTTATTGGCCCTCGGTTTATCTGGATGCGTGAGCGGTCTGGATGGAGGTTAAAGCAAAGTCAGCAGGCGTTCATGAATTCGGTCAAAACCGCCATTGGACATGATGAGAATCAGATCTCCGGGTCTTGCTGCCTTAATCAGAAAATCAATAATCGTTTTGGTATCCGGGAAAAAATGGGCGTCAATGCCGCGGTTTTTTAAGTCGCTCACCAGAAGCTTGGAGGAAAATCGCTCCTCGACGGGAATTTTGTGGAGAAGCGGCGGGTTTCGTATGCACACCAGATCCGCGCCATCAAATGACAGCGCATAGTCGTTTTGGAATACCCTTCTCATGCTGGAATTGGTGCGGGGTTCAAACACGGCAATGATGCGTCCGGCCGTATAAAACGATTTGACCGCGCGCAGGGTTTCCCGGACCGCCGTGGGATGATGGGCAAAATCATCCATCACCGTGATGCCGTTTTTGCATCCACGGATTTCCTGCCGGCGTTTGACACCTTCAAAGGACTTCATGGCCAAGGAAATCTCCGGCAACGAAATCCCCAGAGAATCGGCAACAGCAATGGCGGAAAGCGCATTCCACAGATTGTGCTCGCCGATCATTCGCGTCTGAAACCGGCCCCAGAGCCCGCCATTTTTAATGACGTCAAAATGGGTCCAGGGCGGAGCCGCCGATTGTTTTCCCAGTCTCCAGGCAGATCCGGGGTCCATGCCGTAGGACCATATCCGGCATGGCCGATTTTGGATCAGTTCGCGGATAATCTGGTCCTGATCAAAGGCAACCAGCGTGCTTTGGGGAGACATCCCTGAAATGAAGGAATCAAAAGCATTCTTGACGGCGGCCTGATCCCGGAAGATGTCCGCATGATCAAATTCAACGCTGGTCAGGATTGCCGCTATCGGATCATAGTGTAAAAATTTGGGTCTCTTGTCAAAATAGGCCGTATCATATTCATCCCCTTCCAGCACCATAAAAGGGCCGTCGCCCACCCGGTAGTTTGTGCCGAAGTTTTTTAGAATGCCGCCGATGATGTAGGTGGGATCAAGCCCTGCGCTGAACAAAATCCAGGCCAGCAGAGCGGATGTGGTGGTCTTGCCGTGGGTGCCGGTGATGACCAGGGATTTTTTTCCGAAACCCGCAAAATGGTTGATGGCCTGGGGCATGGAGCAAAACGGAAGACCCAGTTCCCGCATCCGGACGGCCTCGGGATTGTCTTTGCGGACGGCATTTCCCACCACCACCAGGTCAGTATCCGGCGTGATGTGATCCGGATCAAAGCCTTCCAGGACGGGAATACCTTTATCTTCTAAAAGAAGGCTGATGGGAGGATACACCTGTTGATCGGACCCCGTAACCGTAAAACCCAGATCTTTCAGCAAACAGGCCAGTGCACCCATGCCGGTGCCGCACACGGCGATCAGATAAATTCGCAGTACATTGTCGGGAATGTGGTTTGGACCGGAACTCACACTGCAAGCCCTTTAAACACAGTCTCCGCGGCGTGAACGGTTTCCGCGATGTGGGGCTTGCCGTGAGCCGCGGAGATAAAGAGCGCTTCAAACTGGGACGGCGCCAGATAAATCCCCTGCTCCAGCATCCCACGATAAAAAGCCGCAAACAGGGCCAGGTCGGCGGTTTTGGCGTCGTCGAAATTACGGACGATTTTGTCTGTAAAAAACAGACCCGCCATTGAGCCGACCCGCCCGGCCCTGGCTTTGATGCCGGTGCGTTGAATCGCGGCTTCAAGGCCGTCGATCAGCATTGCGGATACGGTGTCCAATGCTTCATAAAAACCGGGCTGTTTGATTTGCTGCAAGGTGGCGATGCCCGCGGCCATGGCCAGGGGGTTTCCGGAAAGGGTTCCGGCCTGATATACCGGGCCCTGCGGCGCAATCTGCGCCATGATGTCGCGTTTCCCGCCGTACGCGCCGACCGGCAGTCCGCCACCGATGATTTTCCCAAGGGTGGTCAGATCCGGTGAAATGTTGTACAAGGACTGGGCGCCTCCATGCGCCACGCGGAATCCGGTCATGACTTCGTCAAAAATCAGAAGACTGCCGCATCGGCTGGTTTCGGATCTGAGGGTTTCCAGAAAGCCGGGTACCGGCGGCACCAATCCCATGTTTCCGGCAACGGGTTCAACGATGACTGCCGCCACTTTCTCCCCCATCCTGTCCATGATCCTGACAAAACCTTCGCTGTCATTGTAGACCAGCGAAAGGGTTTGAGAAGTGACGGCATCCGGAACACCCGGGCTGCCGGCAATGGCAAGGGTGGCAACGCCGGAGCCTGCGGAAACCAGCAGTGCATCGGCATGGCCGTGATAGCAGCCGTCAAATTTGATAATGAGATCGCGGCCGGTGACGCCACGTGCCAGCCGAATGGCGCTCATGGTGGCTTCGGTGCCGGAATTGACCATTCGAATCATTTCAATGGAGGGGACTGCGTCAATCACGAGCTGTGCCAGTTCAATTTCCAAATCCGTCGGGGCGCCAAAGCTGGTTCCGCGTTCCAGGACGCGGCCGATGGCTTCCATCACCGCGGGATGGCGGTGGCCCAGAATCATGGGGCCCCATGATCCGATATAATCAATATAGGCGTTGCCATCCATATCCACGATCATGCAGCCATCGGCATGATGGATGAATGCCGGAATCATTCCCACGGATTTGCAGGCCCGGACCGGGCTGTTGACGCCGCCGGGTATGAGTTTTATTGCTTTTTGAAAAAGTTCATGAGAGTTGTGATAGATTTTTCCCATTATGGTTTCCTTTTATTCTTTCCACCCCTGTTCGCCGATCAGTTTGACAAACCGGCAGCCGCCCAAAACTGACTGGTGGATTCCGTTTTCATCCCGAATCAGTTTGATGAGTTCTTGTGAATGGGTGTTTCCCACCGGTATGACCATCCGGCCTCCGACAGCCAGTTGACTGACGAGGTTTTCCGGAATCCGGGGCGCCCCGGCAGTGACAAGGATTGCATCAAACGGACTTTCTCCGGGCCAGATGTTCGTTCCATCCGAATACCGGGTGACAATGTTGTGATACTGCAGGCTGTCAAAAAGCTGGCGGCATTTTTTATACAGCGAAAAAATTCTTTCGACCGTATAGACACGATAGACAATTTCAGCCAGAATCGCGGCCTGATACCCGGAGCCGGTTCCAATCTCCAGCACGCGATCGTCTTTTTTCAGGTTCAACGCCTGTGTCATTTCAGCGACAATGAAGGGCTGTGAGATGGTCTGCTGCTCTCCGATGGGAAGGGGAAAGTCCCCATAAGCCTGTTCCATCAGCGCTTCACTGACAAATAAATGCCGCGGAATCTTTCGCATGGCATTCAGAACGCGGACATCGGTGATCCCGCGGGCCTCTACTTGCCATTTCACCATTTCATCGCGGAGGCGTTCGAATTTTTTTGTGTCTTTAACCATCAGGCATCCGAAATTGATTGTTGTTCATTTATAAACATAAACCAAACACAGGTGATAGTCGAGTTAATTTTGACGTCGGGTTGCGCCAGAATGATTTCAGGGTAATCGTTGTAGTCTTGCTCGGCAAGCTGTGAACCGCAGCGGATGATTTCATGTGCGGATCGCAACCTGACCGACGCATCAGAATCAGGAAAAGCGCGGGTTATGACAGTTTCAAGTATAATAAATTTTTCGATTATGGTATTATTTTGATAGCTGCTCAGGAATTAAATCCGCAGACAACGGAGGAATTTAATGGAATATATTACTTGGCTTATCAGCTTTATCATGCACATTGACAGACATCTGGTTGACATCATTCAGCAATATGGGACGTTGACTTATTTTTTCATGTTTCTGATCATATTCTGCGAGACAGGTCTCGTTGTCACCCCGCTTCTTCCCGGCGATTCCCTGATTTTCGCGCTGGGAGCGCTGGCTGCTGTTGGAGAGCTTGACATAGCTTTGATCACCGGGATACTGGCGGTTGCGGCAATACTGGGTGATACGGTTAATTATCATATTGGAAAGTATGTGGGCCCGAAAGTTTTTGCACGGGAAGGCAATCGATTTTTCAAGAAAGAGCATTTGATGAAAACCCATGCTTTTTATGAAAAACACGGGGCAATTACCATCATCATCGCCAGGTTCATCCCCATCATCCGTACTTTTGCGCCGTTTGTTGCCGGAATAGGCATCATGAACTACGGCCGATTTATCGTGTATAATATCACCGGAGCCATCATGTGGGTTGTCTTATTCATAACCGGTGGATATTTTTTTGGAAACCTGCCCATGGTCAGAAAAAATTTTACCTTGGTCATCCTGGCGATTATCGTGATATCCGTCCTTCCGATTATGATCGAAGGATATAAGGCATGGAAAGAAGGCAGGCAAAGCCTTCGGGCTGAGCTGTAAGCGAGTGTTCAGGGCCTGCGGTTTTCTTACCAGAACAGTTTGCCGGTATTGTGCGATATCCATTTGGCGGGCATGATGAGAACCAATCCATTACTGGCGCATGAGTTCATTTTTTACGGCAAGTCCGATTTTTTCCAGAGTATAGGGTTTCCGAATATACTGACCCGCGCCCAGTGACTGGACTTCCCTGACGCGGTCATTTTCCGCAAATCCGCTGGCAATAACGGCCCGCTGTCCGGGATGGATCGTGATGATCTTGCGGAAGGTTTTCAGGCCGTCCATTCCCGGTTCCATGATCATGTCCAGAATGATCAGGTCCGCGAAATGCGTTTTCAGGTAAGTTACGGCCTCTTCACCGCTTGAGGTCAGAGAAACCGAATACCCCAGCCGGGTCAGAATGCCGAAGGCGATTTCCCGCTGCTCCGGTATATCGTCGATGACGAGAATGGATTCTCCATTTCCCATGTAATCCTCAATGGGAACATTGTCCGGGTTGCGAATCAGATTTTCCCGCGATACCGGAAAATACAGCTCAAATACCGATCCCTTTCCTTCAACGCTTTCAACATGGATATACCCGCTGTGGTCCTGTACGGTGCCCCATACCACCGCCATTCCCAGGCCGGTGCCGCTCCTGCCCATGACTTTCCGGGAATAAAAAGGTTCAAAGATTCGTGGCAGGTCAACCGGTGCAATCCCTGTTCCGGTATCGGATACGGTCAGAACCACATAGTCCCCTTCTTTAACGGTTTCATATCCCTTCAGCGGCGTATCCAGATAGCGGTTTTCCGTTTTAATGGTGATGCTTCCGCCGCCCGGCTGAGCTTCGGCGGCATTGGCCACAAGATTCATCACCGATTTCTTCAGATGAATGGCGGAGCCTTTGATCAGAAGCAGCTGCGGATGGAGATGCGTGGTGATATGAACTTTCCGGTGATGATAGCGGAGCATTTCATGTTCGGGTGAGTTGAGGTATTCGGATACGATCGCGTTTAAATTAAGAACAACGCTGCTGGCGATCCCTCTTCGGGCAAGGGTTAACAGATCCTGAACAATGGCCGCGGCCTTTTGCCCCGAGGACTGAATGGTGAGAATGGGTTTTCGCAACGAGCTGTCGGCTGGCAGGTCCATTAACAGCAGGTCCGGGTAGCTGACGATGCCGGAAAGGACGTTGTTCAGATCGTGGGCCACACCGCCGGCCAAAAGTCCCAGTGCCTCCATTTTTTGTGAACGGGAGAGGCGATCCTGCAATTCCCGGTTCTCCCTGGCGGTATGCTCTGTTTCGATGATTTTTTGTTGAAGTTGATCGTTGATTCCCTGAAGCGCGAGCGTGCGTTCATTGACCCTGTCCTCCAGTTCGATGTTCAGTTTTTCAAGTGTCTGATTGGTTTCCTTGATTTGCTGCGAATAGGCTTCATTTTCCTGGATGGCTTCAACCAGTTCCAGGTGCTGCTCCTGTAATTGAGTGGACATTGCATTAAAGGCAACCGCCATCTGACCGATTTCATCGTTGGATGCCACCCGGACCTGCTCTCCCAGTCTGCCTTCCCGAATACGCCGGATGGCATTTTGAAGTAGGGCTGCCGGCTTGATGACCATATTGGTTAAAAAAATATTCAGAAAAGCGGACACTGTGAAAAGAAGGGTTGACAGCAGCAATACAAATAACAGCAGTGATGTGTCGGATTCCCTTTTCAGGTTGGACAGATCAAACAGCAGTTTTAAGATATCCAATTCTGAAAAACGGCGCTGAGAAGGGCGTTGATATGGCTGAAATGAGCCTGACGGCGATGGATCTCAACAGGATATAAAACCGTTCCGTAACAGGCTGTGATAATGAGGCATGTTGCCAGAATGGCAGTATTCACCTTGGTGCGAAGGCTGTTCAATTTCATGGGGAAATGCTTTTTACCATAACGGCGCCGTTTGGTACGATTCTCATGATAACCGCGGATTTGTTTGGATCGCCCTTTCCGTGAAAAGAAATGGTTCCAGTAACCCCATTAAAATCAAGCGTGGCGGCCAGGGCTTGACGAATGGCGCTACGGTCGGTTGATCCGGCCCGCTGAATGGCATCGGCCAGCAGCAGTACTGCATCATAGGCCAGGGCGGCAGGAGCCGTGCCGACATCATTTTGAGAATAAGGGGAATACTTGCTGAGAAAAATTCGGGATGATTCCGAATCCATGTCCTTAGACCAGTGTGTGCAGTAATACCCGCCCATGGCCTTGCCAGCAGACTTGATGAAAAAATCGGGCATATCCCATCCGTCTCCACCCAAAGGGATTGCAGTCAATCCCGCGGCATGTGCCTTGTTGATGATCACCCCGCTCTCGTCGTAGCCGGGGATGAACAGGACATCGGGGCGAACCTGTAAAGCCTGTTCAATGATTTGTGAAAAATCTTCCTGCCTGTCCTTGTACGCGGATCTCAGAAGAACTTTCCCGCCGAGTTTTTCAAAGCTGCTGCAAAATTCACTGGCAAGGCTCATGCTGTAGTCGCTGTTTAGATTTTCGAAAACAACTGCCGTGGCAGCCTTCAGGTCCAGCCGGGCAAACTGCGCCATAACCCTTCCCTGGAACAGATCCGTAAAACACACGCGAAAAATATAATCGCCGATATCCGTAATGCCGGGAAGTGTTGAAATATTGGTAATCAGGGGAACGCGGGCAGCCTGAGCAACCTTTGCGGCAGGCAGGGTGTGAGAGCTCCATGCCGATCCGATAATGGCAACGACATTTTCTTTGACAGCCCGGTCCGCTGCCACCTTGGCACTGATGGGCGAGCTTTTGTTGTCGAGCTCGACGAGCATCAGTTTCTTTCCCAAAACCCCTCCCCGGCTGTTGATTTCCAAAATGCCAGAGCGGACCCCCTTGACGGATAACTCCTGCGACAAAGCACCTATGTTCTTCTGACTTCATTTTCACGGAAAATAATCCAGCAGTGATTTCTCTGGATGAGTCCGTTATTTTTGGGGCTGTTCTTCAAGCACTTCATTGACCCAGGTCATGGCCGCCATCATATTGGGAAAGCCGATTGTCGTCAGGGACAGGAGTATGGCATGAAAGATTTCTTCAGGGGCGGCGCCGGCTGCCAGAGCTTTTCGCGTATGAGACATGACGCCGCCTCGGGAGTTACAGCCCATGGCAATTCCCAGCTTGACCAGATCCTGAGTTTTGGCATCCAGGGGGCCTGCATCCCGGCAGGAAATGCCCAGTTGTTTGTAGTCTTTGAATACGTCGGGATATTTTTCGGTAAATTTTTGATAAATGTTCGGTAGATACATGCTGCCTCCTTAAGTGTGGTTAAGTGTTGAGCGTATGGCGGCGTCTGCTTTTCCGCACACGGTCAGGATAGACATGATGGATTCCAGACGGAAATTTTCGGTTGATTTAAATCGAAAGGACATTTATTACCTTAGCAAAAAAGAAAATCATTCTGATTATATATACGCATGCCGTTTGTTATTTTCAACTCAATTATTCATCCGTATGGGGAATGTCATCAATATGCAGCCAATCCGCACTGATCCGAAGAGAACGCTTTGCCTCGATATCCTGAAAACCCTCTGTCGAATATTCTGGGGGCCGGATCTTGAGCTTTGTCAGGATATCTTAAATGGGAAATTTGTTAAACGGCTGCAGGATGCCTCCGTTGCTTTCAAAACGGACCTGTCCGCCACCGTTAAGGCGGCAAACAGGTTTGCCAAGCAATACGAAGATGCTGAAGCCCTCTGCGCGGTTTTATCCGATGGATACATCGCATTGTTTATTAACGACATCAAGGGGATTCCGGTTCCTCTGTATCATTCATGTTATCTGGCTTCGGACAGCCGGCTGATGGGACCTCCTGCCATGGACATGAAAAATCGTCTTGAACGCCACGGTCTTTCCATTTCCCTGCCTGGAAATGAGCCGGCGGATCATCTATCCATCGAGCTGGAATATCTCTATTATCTATTGAATAAGGGATGGTTGGAATCCAGCGGCAACCACGTCCAGGAGGCGGTTCAGTTTGCAGGCGATTTAATGGAGGGCTGGGTATGTCGGTTTTACGAACGGATAACCGCGGACGGCAGGTTCCCGTTTTATATAATTGCCGCGCGACTGCTATGTTCAGTCGTTCGGAACCTGTCGGAATTGACGGATCAACAATGAAACAGGGCTCATGCAAGCCGCCTTCATGGGGACGGATGCCATTAATGGTGCTTAAATAATATAATTTCAGATGGTTGGTTATAAAACGAACCAGATGGCATGGTACCAAATCATCCCGGATCAAAATATAATTTGACAACGGGCTTCAGGCAATATAAATAAGGCGGGCTTTCGGTGATGAAGTTATTTTGCAGGACAAAGTCATCCGAATGGTTTTTTCGAGCCGCGAAAAAAAACACAAAATAACAGTTGACAAAACGGTTCAAAAAAAATAGATTAGTCGGGTTTGGATGTGAGATTGGAAAGAGTAAAGAGTTTGAAGTGGTAAAGGGATTTAAGCAGTTTATAATTTGATCTTTGAAAACTAGATAGTGACAGCTTGTGAGTTTAAGGAACCCAGTTAATTTGTCTGCGAGAGCAGGCAATAAATAAGTTTAATTGGAGAGTTT